>CAZZBH010000147.1:0-7367 GCA_964652605.1 uncultured Planctomycetaceae bacterium | reverse complement strand
CGTACGGGCGATGCTTGCATCGCCCTCGAATCCACCCTCAAACCGAGGGCGACATGAATGTCGCCCGTACGGGCGATGCTTGCATCGCCCTGGCGCTACGGCCTGTCCGTTGTGGCGTTGCCCGTGCGCTCGCGGCCGTCGCGAATGAACTTGAGCTCGACTTCTACGCCCGGCTTCAGCGCCAGCATCACGTCGTTGTAGTCGCAGTGATGCAGCAGCGCGCGCCCATTGAGCTCAAGCAGGATGTCGCCGGCTTGAAAGCCCGCGGCAGACAGCGCCGTTTCATTGGGCACGGTGGTCAGCACAAATCCGCCAACCTTGCGGTCGGTGTTGAAGTCGTACTCAAGGCCGCGCCCGAGAGATGCGCTGGGCGATGGCAGCGCGAACGGGTTGAACCCGCCGCCGCCCCGACGGCCGCGGCCCCGCCCGCGCGAGGTCTGGCCTCTGTCCTCCTGCGGCAGATTGGAAAACTGGTTGGCGTCAACCGGCACGTCGTTGCGGGCAGTCAGCTCAACCACCGCCTCGCCGCGCAACACCTTGAACGTAAAGCTGCTCAGGCGCGGCTTGGTGCCCATCACGCCGTAGTAGCGGTAGGCGGTCGGCACGTCGTAGCCGTCAATCTCGGTAATCACGTCGCCGGCCTGGAAGCCCGCGTCAGACGCCTCCGAATTCGCTGCGACTTCCTTGATGCGCGCGCCGCCGCTGTAGCCCAGGTCAAAGTCCAGGCCGCCCACGAATCCCTGGCGCACCAGGTGTGCGCCGCCGCGCTGCGCCTTGAACTCGTCGATGTAATTCTGCACCTGCTTGCTGGGGATCGCAAAGCCGGCGCCCGTGTTGAAGCGCTTTCGGTGGTTGGCAATGTTCCGGCCATTGATGCCGATCACCTCGCCCTTCAGGTTGAAGCTGGGCCCGCCTGAGTTGCCGGGGTTGATCGCCGTGTCAATCTGCAGGGCGTCGCTATAGCCGCCCTGGAATCGATGCGTGGCCGTCACGGTACCCAGCGTCACCGTTGGCTCGTCGCCGGTGCCCGCGAGCATGAACGGGTTGCCGATGCAAAGGCAGATGTCGCCGACCTTCACAAGGTCGCTGTCGGCAAGCCTGGCAAAAGGCAGCTTTTCGCCTTCCGCCACGCGAATCTTGCCCAGCACGATGTCGCCGCGCGGGTCAGCGCCGACGGCATCGGCTGTGAAGCGCTTGCCGCTACCGGCCATCTTCACCGAACGCTCACTGGGCCTGACCGCGTCGGTCCAGACGTGGTGATTGGTCAGAAAGTAGCCGTCTTCGCTGATGCATACGCCTGAGCCGCCGCCGATCAGCACAAACGCCGGGTACACACGCTTGACCAGCGCCTTGATCTCGGCGTCGGCGACGTGCGCCTCGTCGGCTTGCGCCTGCGCCACCGGGTTGCCGCTGTACGCAAGTGCGATCAGCGTGACGGCCAGCAATGACAGACTGATTTTCTTCATCGGTTGGTTCTCCCGGCCGGGCCTATGGCCTCGGGCCCAGCGTTACGTTTACGTTGCGTTCTTCTTCGCCGCGAAGGATCACGAGCTTGAGCGTGTCCCCCACCTTCTGCTTCGAGATGATCACGATCAGGTCTTCGACATCGTTCATGTCCTTGTCGTTGACTTTCAGGATCACGTCGCCGATCTGCAAGCCGGCTTTCTGCGCGCCGCTGTCATCGACGACGGTGCCGATTTCCAGCCCCGGCTTGTCGGGCCACTTCTTGGTTGCCATCACGCCCATGAACGGCGCGGGCGGGCGTGACACGAACTTGCCCTGGCTCATTTCCAGGAAGGCCTCGCGCACTTCATCAAAATAGGCGGCATAGCTGACACCGCTGGCCTGCCCGAAAGTCTGGTGGTTGTGCAGCGTCACGATGCCGACCAGCGTGCCGTCCAGGTTGACCACCGGCGCGCCAAGCGTGCTGTTGCCAATGCGCGCGTCCAGCTGAAAGGCGCGGCCGCTTTCGCGGTCCAGCGCGCTGACGATTCCGCTGTTGACCAGCGTGCCCAGCGGGTTTTGCCCGCGGCCGACTACCACCACGGTTTCACCGCGCTCAAGTGCCACGCGCTCAGACGGCAGCTTGAACACCGCCAGCTCGGGGCACGAGTCGGTCACCACGCAATCCAGCTCAAGCAACGCAAGGTCAATCTGCTGGTGGCGGCCCTTGACGTGCGCCGGCCAGCGCTCGCCGTTGGGCAGCGTCACGGTGATTGCCTGCACCGCCTTGCCGGGGCCTTCTTCGCTGAATTCGCCCAGGCAGCGATCGCTGATCAGAATCTCGCTGGGCCCGACCACCAAGCCGGAAAACGGCCCCAGGTCATAGCGCTGAAACGGGTCGTCGCGCCCTGTCATGCGGCGCACGATCGGCGAGTCCGTAAAATCAGCCCGTTCGTAGTCGATCTCGACCGACACCGTGTAGCGCGATACCGCGGTGGCAAGCGCAACCCTGGCCGCCTCGATCTTCTTGTGCAGCGTGACCGCCGGCGCCTTGGCGTAGCTTATCGCCGGCGCCTTGGCGCCGTCCTGCGCCAGTCCCAGGGCACCAACGCCCACCAGCACGGCAAGGGCAAGAGCAAGTTTCTTCATGGCATGCCTTCCTGTCTGTCGCGCGGGAAACGCGCGTCAAGTTCAACTAAAAGTCTTCCTGTTTCTCGCCGACCACAAGATCAACGGTGCGCTCGCGCCCCGTGGCGGGGTCAAGCAGCGTCAACTGGATGTGCGTCCCGACCGGCAACCCGTAACTGATCGTGACTTCGCGGCCGGGCTCGAACATGCTGCCGCCCACCTTCTGTGTCAGGCGCCCTACACCAAGCATCTCGCGCAGGTAGTCAAAGCCCGGGATGCGATAGTTGTCGATGCGCACCAGCTGCATGTCGGCCTTGATGCCGGCTTTGTCCGCCGGGCCGCCCGGCGTGACACGGTTGATAAAGATACCGTGCTTGTCGGCGCGCGTGCCGGCGGCAAAGCCGAGCTCAGCCTTGGCAAGCTCATCTTCCTTGATGCCCTTCTTGAGCTGCGGCAGTACCGCGCGAATCTGGTTGCTGGGCACCGCGCTGCCCAGGTGGCGGCCGGCCATGAAGTGGCTGTTCAACATGCCGATCACCTGGCCGTCCAGGTTGAGCACCGGGCCGCCGTAGTCGCCGTCGTGAACCGCGACGTCCACCTCAAGAACGTTGCCCTTGTAGGGGTCGCCGTGTGTGCCCTCGGCCCCGGGCGTCATGACGTCAATCGGCTCAAAGCGATAGCTGCCGCTTACCGAGCCGTATGACATGCTCACGACGCGGTCAATCAGCATGCTGTCCAGCGAGTTGCCAAGGCTGACGCAACTGCTGCCCATCGGCAGGGCATCCGAGTCACCCAGCGTCAGGCTGGGCAGTTTGGGATGGCCATCCTGCATGCGGATCAGCAGCAGCAGGTTGCGTACGTCGCGGCCGATCACCACGCCTTCGAACTCGGTGCCGTCGTGCGCCATCATCCAGACCTTGGACGACGGGCCGGGCGTCATGAAGGGGTCGGCCCCGCCGACAATCAGCGGGCCCGCTTCCATGCAGGTCAGAACATAGTCACCGTCAACCACAAAGCCGGTTGCAGCGCTTGCGCGGCCGCCGGCCATGCCGGTCTGGCCCATGTTTGCGAGGTTGGGGCGTGAGCGCGCGACGGCAACAATGGACGGCGCAAAGGCGCTGACCATGGACCTGCGTTCGTCCTGCAGGGCCTGAAGGGTTGTCAGGGATGGCTCGCCTTGCGCGCCGGTCTGTGAGCCCGTGGCCATCAGGGCGCACATGGCCAGCACGGCGGGGAGCCATGCCAGGCGGATTGCAATGGACATCAGGAAATTCCTTTCGTGCTGCTTCAGCGGGCATGCGCCCATGTACTGCCCCCTTTTACGTGGTCGGCGGCGGGAAGCGTACCGGAAAATACCCGACAGCGCATAAGTCGGCAAATGAACACCGGGCCGCAAGGACGGCCCGGTCAGTAAGTTGCATAAATGCCTGAACGATCAGGACGCCGAGCGGCGCTCAATGCCCCGGCGCACAATCTGGTCCTTGAACAGGCGCTGAACCTGCACGCCGCTGGCGCCGCCGCAAAGCCGCTCAATGTCCACAAGGCGCAGGCTGTACTGGCGCGGGCGGTTCTCGCTCACGTTCTGGCCCAGCAGGATGTAGGCCTGGCTGGTCTCGGCTTGCACGTCAAACACGACGAACTCCAGGCGCACGTCGGGGGTTTCGGTCGTGAGTGTGAACACGTCGCCCAGATTGACGCCGTGCATGCGGCCGACATTCAGCTCGGCGACATCCACCTCGCCGGCGGCTGAGCGCGCAATGTAGTTGCTCTGGCTGAAGCCGGTAATCTGCACGGCACCGGTGCCCTTGCGGACAGCCTCATTGCCGCTGTCCCAGTCTGCCACGGTCTTGCCCGGAAAGCCGAACAAGCCGGTGTCAAACTCGCGCGCCGTGTACCCGATCGCCATCACCAGCGTGATCAGCGCCAGCACAAGACACGGCAGCACCAGCCCGAAGGCCGAAAACTTGTCAAACTTGCCCACCGCTTCTGACTGCGGCGGCTGCGGAGTCCTGGAAGGCAGCGCGATGCCGGCGGCTGACGCTCCTGCACCCTTGCGTGGGATAGGCTTCTTGGCCATTTGCGGTTCCTCGGTTTCTTGCTTTTACTGGCTTACCTGACCTGTTGATACCTGTGTTGTCGTGGTTGCTACTGTCGGCGGGCCACCCCGGGCCTGCCGCCACAAGCTACTTGTTCAACGTTGCGCCACCAAACACTTCGGCGGTCTTTACGCTGTCGCCCTCGGCGACCACCACGCCACGAAACTCTTCTGTCATGCGCCCTGTCGCCACCTTGGCCTGCACGTGCTCAATCTTCATGCGCCCGATGAAGCGCTCGTTGCGGAAGATCGTGAACGTCTGCCCGACCTTCACGCCCGACTGCGCACCCAGGCTGATGCTCACAAAGCCGGTGCGCGGGTCGCTGCCTACGCCGACGACGCGGCCGCGCAGGTGGCCGGGGCCCGCCGTGTCGGCCATCTGGCGCAGGTTGGGCACCATCTGCTCGTACCAGGCGAGTACCTTGATCGCGCGGTCGTAGGACTTGGTCAGCTCGTAGTACGAATCTTCCAGCGTCATCGACTGGCCGTCGATGCGGCGAATGTCGTTCATGACCTGTGCCAGTTCAGCGGCCAGTGCCGCCCGTTCAACGAGCGCGCGATGAATCTCGAAGTCCAGGTTGAACATGCGCTGCTGCGTGCTGGCGATGATGTACTGCATGCTCTTCATATTAAGCGCGAACTGCCGTGCCGACTCACGCACCGATCCAAGGCGCGCGCCGGCTTCGCGGCGGGCACGCTGGAAGGCCTTGATCTCGTCGTTCAGTATGCGGATCGCGGCGTTGGCGGCCTCTTCACTTTCCGTGAAGCCTGCATCCAGCGCCTGCCCGGCCCGACGCTCGGTCTCAATCAACGAGGCCTCACCCGGCACCAGCGAACCCGGAAGCGCGTCAGTGGAAAGCGAACTGCCCTGGTCTGGCAGACCATAGGGCGCGGCCCCCAGGCTTTCCGGTGTCATGCTGGCTGTGTCGGCGTTGGGCCCGTGGCTGTGTCCGTACTCAGCCACCATGCCGCTCTTGATATCGACGTAGCGGTAGGCGATGGCGCGGCGCGTGTTAGCCTCGGCCAGGAACTTCTCCCGCCAGCTTGGCTCTTCCGCGTTGTTCATGAAAAGGAACATGACCATCAGGCCGACAAGCCACGCCAGGGTCAACATCATCATGGTTCTTGAAAATACGCCCATCTTTGCCTCTCACGCGGGCCCGCGGCCCGGTTGAAGTTTCCTATCGACCCATCCGTGCCATGAACAACCGCGTGACGGCTTCATCGCCCGCCATCGGCTTGACGTCAGGGCTTACCAGGTCAATCACCACGCACTCGCAGGTCTCGTTCTGTACGTCAAGCACGTCCACGACAGCGATCGTCCGGCCGTTGCGTGTGATGGTGAACTTCTGGTGGCGCTGCACGCCGTCGCGGCGGCCCTTGTTGAGCTGCAGGCTGCCCCCGTCGGCCCAGCTTACCTGCGCGAAGATGGTCGGGCCGTTGTCGCCCAGCTCTTTCTGGACGTCCGGCCGCAGCCAGCGGTAGCGCGCCTGCGTGTCCAGGCGACGCTCAAGCTCTTCCGACTGAAGGAAGTGCAGGTGCTCCAGCCGCCGGAACGATTCACTCTTTTCGGCATAGGTGTTGTGCGCCTGCGCTACGCGGTACAGCTCGTCGCCGCGCTCACGCAGCAGGTCCGCCTTGCGGTTTGCCAGTTGCTGCGCGTTCTGTTCAAGGCCGCGGATCACCTGCTGTTCAAAGTCGCGCTGGATGTCGTTGTTCGGCGCGATGGCCACTTCAAACTCGTTGGCCACAGCCTCGGCGTCTCTTGCCGCAAGCTCAGCCTCGAGGCGCCAGGCCTCAAGCGCCTGCCGGGTCGCGCTAAGCGATGCGAGCTCGATCGAATTTTCCGAAGTACGCTGCTGGTTGGCCGCGCGGACTGCCAGCAACTCGTCGTATGCCTGCTCCAGCATGTTCTTGTCGCCGTGCCTGGCTGCGCGCTCAATTTCGTACTTCTCGCGCCACTGGACGTTGCCAGCCAACGAGATCCATACGAACTGGCTGAGAACCAGACACAACACAAGGTTAACGACGATCAGAACCTTGGTAACGGTGTGCACGTGCTACTCCCACACGCCGAACTGCGGGTGAATTCAGCTTGGTTGGTACACGTTAGAGGGGGGTGCCAGACCGTGAACGATAGTGCCCTGCTTTCGGAGGTCAAGAGGTAAATCCACGACTTGCCGCCTTCTAACCGCAACGCGACAAGGCCGTCACGGTAGCGTCACTGTGTGCTCCAAGTACGCCCCGTGATTGACACGCGGGTGCATGGCGCTACACTTCCCGCCCTTTCGTGGCCGCTTGGTCCGGTATCTTCCGGGGCGGTTGCAGGCTTTTTTGAACATGGGCTTCCTTGGGGCTGTGCCTGAACGGCCCCACCATAAGGAAGAACCCGTGAGGATGACATGAGCGAAGAATCGATTTCCGCCATTCTCGACGAGAAGGCACCCGAAACCTGGTCTGACAAGGTTCCCGCCGTATCGCCCGAGTCGCTGGTCGATGCGGGCTTTCACTTCGGACACCGCACACGGCAGTGGGACCCGCGCATGCGGCGCTACATCCGCGCCAAGCGCAACGGCATCCACATCATCGACCTGAAAGAAAGCCTGCGCGGCATCATCACCGCGCGCCACTTTCTGCGCAACATCTGCAGCACCGGCGCGCACGTCCTGTTTGTAGGCACCAAGCGACAGGCCAAAGATAT
>CAZZBH010000146.1:0-7402 GCA_964652605.1 uncultured Planctomycetaceae bacterium | reverse complement strand
AAGCCGTTGAACCGCGTGCGCGTGCTGCGCCCGCTGCTGTTCTATCTGGAGCGCGTGTATGACCTCACGCGAAAGAAAAAGTGGGACAAGCTGGCAAAGGCCTGGGGCGAGTTCGTGCACATGGGCGGCAAGTACGTTCGCCTGTCCCAGGCCGCCGAGGAGTTCGAAGGCACCGTCGCGCGCGTGCACCCCAGCGAAGGCATCACCCTGAAGATCGCAGGCAAGGAGCGCACCTTCAGCGCCGAAAGCGTCAGCAACGTGCGCGAGGTGCCCAAGCCGGCTTCCGACCGCACAGCCCAAGCCGAAGAAACCGACGAGAGCAAGGTGGAGTAGGTGCCTGACGAGAACGACCTCTACGACACGCCCAAACTGTACGACCTGCTGAGCGACGGCGTGCCGGGCGACGTGGAGTACTTCTGCAAACTAGCGAAGACGGCGGGGCGGGTGCTTGAGCTGGCGGCTGGCACGGGGCGCGTGACGATCCCGATGGCACGGGTAGGGGCACGGGTCACCGGCATCGAGATTGCGCCGAACATGCTGGAATCCGCGGCTACCCGCGTTGCCGGCGAGGGGAAAGACGTGCGCAAGCGCGTCACGCTGTACGAAGGCGACGTGCGCAAGTTTGCTCTGAAGTCCAGGTTCCCGCTGATCGTGATCCCCTTCCGCGCGTTTCAGCACCTGCACGAAGTGGCCGACCAGCGCGCGTGCCTGGAATGCTGCCGCGAACACCTGACGCGACAGGGGCGGCTTGTAGTCAACCTGTTCGACCCCAACCTGCGGATACTCGCGGAGAACCTCGGCCCCAACGCCAGCGCGTCGCGCAAGGTGGGCGAAGCGAAGCTCAAGGACGGGTACGTGTCGGCCTACGCCACGCGCATCGCCTGCCCGGAAGAGCAGCGCTTCGAAGAGGAGTGGGTTTACGAGATGTTTGACCAACAGGGGCGCAGCCAGTGGCGCCGCGCACGCCACATCCGCCTGCGCTACTTCTTTCGGTACGAGATGGAGCACCTGTTCGAGTTGTGCGGCCTGCAAGTAGAGAAGCTTGAAGGCGGGTTCAACGGCCAGCCCTATAGACACGGCGGCGAGCAAATCTGGACTGTGAAGCGAGTCTGAAAGCGTAGGCGAGCGCCCTTGCGGAGTGGCAGTCCGATTCGGTCCACGCGCGCCAACGCTTCGTGCGGAGGCCTTCAAAGCAGGATAGTCGTTGTGGCCGTGGCGCGCGCTTACGCCTCGGACGAAGGCATGCAGAGCATGATACTCCTTGAAGTCATGGCGCTCGCTTATGCTTCGCGTTCAGACGTTCACCACTTATAGAAACCCTCGCCCGACTTCTTTCCTAGCTTGCCTTGCTCGACCATGTCGCGCATGAGCTTGGGGGCTTTGAAGACTTCGCTGCCCAGCTCCTTGTGCAGGTAGTCGGCGATGTTCAGCCGCACGTCGAGGCCCGCCACTATTCTGTCCTCGACGCCTCGGGCGACTGTGTTATGTCCTCTAGCCCGTACTTCGCGACGAGAGATCGCCAGCTTTGCTCCGCGGCGGCGTCACCCAATTGCACGTCGCCGTCACCGCCATTTGGATTCACCTTGTAGTTGTAACACTCAAAGCAGACAAGAAGCTCGACCGTCTGTGTTCCTCGCTCGACCCGGATTGCATGATGCGGACGAAAGCACATTACCACCTCTTCCTTCCCCGCTTTCACCGATCCAAGGAAGGAGTCGATCAGTAAACGTCCTTCTTCACTACTAACCGGAGTGGAATCAAGTACGCAATACCCATCCAACTTTGGAAGTGCCTCGATTTCTGCTGCTGGTCGCCGTCCCTTCAGCTCTTTCTCCGCGCAGATTGTGAACAGCATGACCCGATCCGGGAACCGAACTACATCCCGAAGTTCCGGCGGGAACGCTGACAAGACTAGTGGACTCGACCAGTACTCAATTGCGTGAGACGTGGATGCTACTGTATTTTCGGGTTGACCTTCGCCCCCACCTGCGCCGCATCCGGCAATCAGAACCGCCAGTATCAAAGCCGGAGCGCACCGCATCGACACCCTCACACAAAACGTCTGATTGATTAACGGGTCCGCAACGCCAGAGTTCGCTACCACCCATAGAAACCTTGGCCCGACTTCTTGCCTAGCTTGCCCTGCTCGACCATGTCGCGCATGAGCTTGGGGGCTTTGAAGACTTCGCTGCCCAGCTCCTTGTGCAGGTAGTCGGCGATGTTGAGGCGCACGTCGAGGCCCACCAGGTCGGTCAGGCGCAGCGGGCCCATGGGGTGCGCGTACCCCAGCGTCATCGCCTTGTCGATGTCCTCGGCGCTTGCGACGCCCTGCTCCACCATGCGGATCGCTTCCAGCCCCAGGCAGACACCCAGGCGGCTTGTGGCGAACCCGGGAAAGTCCTTCACGACAATGCAGTCCTTGCCAAGCCGCCCGCCGACTTCCTTGACAGCCGCCAGGGTCGCGTCGCTGGTTTCCGGCGCGACCACGATCTCAAGCAGCTTCATGATGTGCACCGGGTTGAAAAAGTGCGTGCCGATAAAGCGGTCGGGGCGTTTGGTGACCGCCGCCAGCTTCGCGATGCTGAGGCTGCTGGTGTTGCTGCCGAAGATGCAATCGGGCGCGCAGATGGCTTCGAGCTTGCAGTACAGGTCCTGCTTCAGCTCAAGCTTCTCAGGGATGGCTTCGATGACGAGTTGCGCGTCGGCTGCGGCGTTGAGGTCGGTCGTGCCGGTGATGCGGTTGAGCGAGGTGTCCATCACCTCCGGCGCGACCTTGCCCTTCTCGACGCCCTTGGCCAGATTCGCGCGGATGCTGTCGATGCCCTTGTCCACGAATTCCGGCTTGATGTCGTACAGCGCCACGTGGTACTCCGCCATCGCAGCCACCTGCGCAATGCCGTGCCCCATCGTGCCCGCGCCGATCACGGCGATCTTGTTGAGTTTCATGGTGTAATTGCCTCCAAGAACTTCCCCGTTGCGTGCGACAGGCGCGACCCCGAAGGGGTCGAGGATCTTAGCCCACGGCTTCAGCCGTGGGAAACTCATGCCAGGTTGCCGGCGCCCCAGCGGGGCGCTGGGTGGTTCATACGGCGGTTGCAGCGCCCCTACGGGGCGCGGACACCCGGTGTGTCGCAGTCCCATGGCTGAAGCCATGGGCTAAGGTCCCAAGCCGCTACGCGGCTAACTACGACCTATTCTAGCGACGCTAACCAAACCGCTGCGCCCCTATGACTCCTTCTTCTGAGCCTTGGATTTCTTCTCCAGGAAGTCGGTCATGCGCTTGCGTTTGTCTTCGCTTTCGAACAGCAGGGCCTGCGCCGCGCTTTCGAACGCGAGGCCGGAATCGAGGCCGACTCGCGCGCTCTGGTTCAGCGCCTGCTTGGCCATGCGGATTGCCAGCGGGCCCTTCTTGCAGATTGTGCCCGCGAGCTTGATCGCTTCTGCCAGCAGCTCGGCGTCGGGCACCACGCGATTCAGCAGGCCGATGCGATGCGCCTCGGCGGCATCGATGATCCACCCCGTAAACACCAGCTCCTTGGCGCGCCCCAGCCCCACAATGCGTGGCAGGCGTTGCGTGCCGCCCGCCGCGGGAATGATTCCAAGGTTCACTTCCGGCTGACCCATCTGCGCGCTCTGGCCGCCGAGGCGGATGTCGCACGCCATGCTGAGTTCACACCCGCCACCGAGCGCGTAGCCCTTCACCGCCGCAATCACCGGCGCGGGGAAGTTCTCGATCTTGTGGAACAGGCTGCTGTTGATCGCGGCGAGGCTTTCAAGTGCCTTGCGTTCGCGCATTTCGTTGATGTCGGCGCCGGCTGCGAAATCGCTGCCTTGCCCCGTGACGATCACGCAACCGATTTCTTCATCGGCGCGCAGCTCGTCGAAAGCCGCGTGCAGTTCCGCCACCATGGCCATGTTGATGGCGTTCTTGACCTCCGGCCGCTTCAGCGTGACCAGCACGATCCGTGGGTTTTCCTTGTCGCGCTGCACGTTGATCAATTGGTGAGCCATGTTCATCCTTCGAACGGCATGGCCGCGAAAACGCTAAAGCGCGAACACGGCGTTTGCCTTTTGTGCTTTCGTGTTTTCGCGGCCAAGCGCCCCGCCGTCAACCGCGTTGCAGGAACTCGATGCGATTGCCCGCCGGGTCCTCGCTGAACACGCGCCGAACCCCCGGCAGATCGCTTCCGGCCGCCACCGGCAAGTTGGCGGCTTGCAGGCATTCTGTCAGCGCATCCAGATTGTCCACGACGAACCCGACGTGCGCCTTGCGGGCCGCGACAAAACCCTGCTTCTGTATGCCAAGGTGGAACTGCGTGTTGCCAGCTTCAAACCATGCCCCGCGAGCTTCGCCGGTCGCACCGGGTTTGGCGATTCGCCTGAGTCCGAGCACGGTTTCGTAGAACGCCACGACCTCGGATTCCTTCTCCGGCGGGAAGGCCACCTGCACGTGGTCGATGCCCTGGATGCGCATGGGCCTACGCCTCACGCTCCTTGTAGAGGTCCCTGACCTCGACGTCCGCGTTTTCGGTGTATGAACCCAGCAGGTAGTCGTGCGGGCTTGGCAGCAGGCTCATGTCGTCGCCGTGGTACAGCTCGACGTGCTTGAGCATGTCGCGCGGCGACCGAAACGCCAGGTAGATAATAAACGTGCGCTCGCGGTCCTTGATGCCGAACCCGCCCGGCGTCTCGCCACCGGGCAGCGCCTCCGGGTTGAACCAGCTGCCATGGATGAAGCCGGGGTTCAGCCGCGCGGCTTTGATATAGCCGTCCAGCGAAGCGCGCGTGGCGCCTTCTTCGCCCGGTTTGCAGCTCACCTTGATCATCTGGCAGTACATGGGTGGCTCCTACCACTTCTGAAGATCCAGCACGACTTTGCCGAAGGCTTTGCGCGATTCCACGTACTCGTGGGCCTTGCCGACTTCTGCCACCGGGAACACGCGGTCCACAACCGGCTTCAGCTTCTTCTGGCACAACAGCTTCCAGACCGCAAGCTGGTCCGCCATCGGCCCCATCGTGCTGCCCAGCAGGCTGATGCGCTTGAAGAACAGCGCGCGCAGGTTCAGGTCAACGTTGCCGCCGCTGGTGCTGCCACAGGTGACGATGCGCCCGCCCCATTTGATTGCCTTGAAGTTGCCGGCAAAGGTGTCGGGGCCGATGTGGTCGAAGATCACGTCCACGCCCGCGCGCCCGGTGATCTTCTTGGTCTCCTCGACAAAATCCTGCGTGCGATAGTTGATGCCGTGCTCGGCCCCCAGCGCCCTGGCCTTTTCAAGCTTCTCATCGCTGCCAGCCGTAGCGATCACGGTCGCGCCCAGCAGCCTTGCGATCTGGATGCCGGCGCTGGTGACGCCGCTGCCGGCTGCGTGCATCAGGATGGTCTCGCCTGCCTGCAAGTCGGCTTTGCGCAGCATGGAGTAGGCGGTCAGAAACACCAGCGGGCACGCGGCCGCGTCGGTGAACGACATCCAGTCAGGCATCCTGAGCAGGTTGACCGCAGGCGCGTCCATGAACTCGGCGCACCCGCCGTTGCGATGCTCGCCGAAAACGCCGTAGTCGCGCGCGAGGTGGATCTGCCCGGAGCGAGCTTCGTCGCCCGTGGGGCTCGCATAGCCGGGGCTGACAGCGACGCGGTCGCCAACACTTACGTTGCTGACCAGCTCGCCTTTCTTGGCGACAACGCCGGCGATGTCGGTGCCCAGCACCATCGGCAGCGGAAACTTGTGGCCAGGCACGCCCTTGCGAACCCAAAGGTCAAGGTGGTTGATGCCGGCGGCCCTGACGGCGATCAGCACCTCGTCGGCGCGTATCTCAGGCTCGGGCACGTCTTCGATGCGAAGTTTGTCGTACCCGCCGTGTTCTCGAACAATGACTGCTTTCATGCAGGCGCATCCTATCGGGCATGCATGCCCGTGCAATCCGGATGGCGGCGCTGGCGGCCGAAACGGCAACTGCTTGACGCGAGATCTTCGCGCCTTCGCCTCCAGCTTTTCGGCAGTAAGATTCCAGCATGTTCGGAGTGATCAGACGCTGGCGGCGCAAGCGGTTGATGCGTGGTGAGTTCCCGCGTGAGTGGGAGCGTATCCTGCACGCCAACTGCGGGTTCTACACGCGCTTGACCGATGCCGACCGCGACGAGTTGCGTCGCAAGATGCTGGTGTTTCTGCACGAGAAACACTTCGAAGGCTGCCGCGGCCTGGCGATGACTGACGAGATCCGCGTTACCGTGGCGGCGCACGCGTGCCTGCTGCTGCTGCGCCGCGAGACAGATTTCTACCCGTATCTGGTGACAATCCTGGTCTATCCCAGCACCTTCGTCGTCGAGATCACGGAAGTCGATGAGCACGGCTTTGAGTGGCGCGACACGCTGGAGAACGCCGGCGAATCCTGGGATCGGGGCAACGTGATCGTCGCGTGGGATGTGGCGAAGCACGGCGCACTCGACCCTCGCGACGGGTTGAACGTGCTGTTGCACGAGTTCGCTCACCAGCTGGATGCAGAGGACGGCCACACCGAAGGCGCGCCCATGATGAACAGCCGCGCCGACCGGCAAGCCTGGGCGCGCGTAATGCAGGCCGAGTACAACCGGCTGATCGAAGACGTGGAAGCCGACCGCGAAGCGCTGCTCGACGACTACGGCACCACCAACCCAGCCGAATTCTTCGCGGTGTGCGTAGAAACCTTCTTCGAGAAGCCGCACCAGATGAGAACCGCGCACCCGGACCTGTACGCGCAACTACGCAAGTACTTCAATCAGGACCCCGCTGGCTGGGATTGAAACGGGTCAGCGAGGTCCGCAGCTAGATGGCCGCGTAGCGGCCAAGGTACTTAGCCCACGGCCCCGCTGGGCCGAAGGCTACTCCACCATGCGGCGCAGCACTGTGTGCAGCACGCCGCCGTTGCGGTAGTACTCGACCTCTACGCTTGAATCGAGGCGGCAGTTGGCTTCGAACGTCTTGCTGCTGCCGTCTTTGCTGGTGGCTGTGACGTTCAGTTTTTGCTTGGGCGTGACGTCTTCGGGTACCTCGATGTCGAACTCCTCGTCACCTTTCAGGCCCAGCGACTTGGCGCTTTCGCCGCTTTTGAAGGTCAGCGGCAGCACGCCCATGCCTATTAAATTGCTTCGGTGGATGCGCTCAAAGCTCTGCGCGATCACCGCCTTCACGCCAAGCAGCAGCGTGCCCTTGGCCGCCCAGTCGCGGCTGCTGCCCATGCCGTAATCCTGGCCGGCCAGCACGATCAGCGGCACGCCTTCCGCCTGATACTGCACTGAGGCGTCATATACGTACTTCACCTTGCCGTCGAGGTAGTCGGTGGTCCAGCCGCCCTCGGTGCCCGGCGCCAACTGGTTTCGAATGCGCTTGTTGGCGAAGGTCCCGCGCATCATCACTTCGTGGTTGCC
>CAZZBH010000145.1:0-7435 GCA_964652605.1 uncultured Planctomycetaceae bacterium | reverse complement strand
TCAGCGTTAGCAAACACCGGCAACGCAGTACCAACATCAACCGTAGTCGCCAGCGTGGGGCCAAGTGGTGCCATCATGAAGCTGGCGCCGTAGGTGCAGGCCGGGTTAGCTGAGCCTGTTGTTGAAGTCGTATTGGCAGAAAACAAGCGGGTCGTAAGCGTCTGCGTCGCTGTGCTGAAGTCTGCGCAGTGGCCGACGGTCCCCGTACCTGAACCACCTGAGGCGTTGATGATGTGAACCATCAAGCCGTTCGTGCCGCTCCATTGATAGTTTGTCTGCAAAGGCACGCGCCAGTGTTCGCTGGCAGTAGTGGTCACTACGGTCAGCGGGCCCTGATATACCAGCGTCTTGGTGCCGGTTGCGAAATTCAGATCAAACGTAGTATTCATGCTTGACTGCGTAACACCCGGTGCCTTCTCGCCCATGTAGATGGTGATGTTGGTCCAGGTGTAGTTGATGGGGTTGAGGAACTGCGTGCCGAATTCCGAGATCACCCTCGGGCTGCCGGGATTTCCCAACTGGGATGGCTCCCACCAAGTCTGAACCTGGCTCGCGCTGACGAATGGGTAAGACGTCGTGCTAGAGGCCACCACAACGTTGTGCGTGACGACCTGTTGCGCAGCGAGGGCGGAGCCAAATCCAACGGTCGCTGACAGAACGGCAATTGCAATTAGCAGGCGCATGATCATGTTCCAGAGCATCAGACGCGGGCGCGCTAGCACAGCACCCACTGCTGGCAGCGTTCCCAACAATCATTTGTGATCTATTTCAGGATACCATTCTGTTGCTACCACAACCAGAGGTGCCATCCCGTGCTACAGTAACTGAAGTGCTGCCATCGCGAGCAGCCAATGGCGGCTGGGCTCCAATTGGGACGCCCCGTGATGGCGCCTTGGCTGGTTGTTGGGTTTTCACGCTGACCCGGAGGAGATCATGCGACTGGCTGTGTTGTCTGTCACGGGCGCCTCGTTGGTTTCAGTCTGCACGAGCGGAGCAAAGCACTATCTGCCCTAGCCCACTGGCAACACGCCGACTTCGGCTCAGCAATCACCCGACGCCAACCCGCCCAATGTTTCGCCCAATTCCGACAACCTCTGCAACACGAGACGCCACCTGAGGCCTGACAATTGTCGTAACTGCTGCCTTGAGCACGAAAGGATAGTGCCGGCCCTACTCGGGCTTCTCGACAGATTTACCGACGGTTTTGACTGCCTTGTCGGCGACCTTCTTCATGGCGGGCGGCAGGCCCTTGCCGAGGATGAAGCGCACGCCGAGATAGATCAGCCCCAGGCCGATGATCAATCCCAGCGCGACCTGCAGCGCCTGCCAGACGATGCTGATCACCAGCAGGCACACCACCACAATCAGCACGGCAATCGCGATGTACTTTATGGTGGATGGTGACAGGGCCATGGGCTACCGGATGTTCTCCTTGAACCACTGCTCCGCCGCTTCCTCTTTGCTGACCTTGGCGAAGTAGCTGTCGTCGGCGTCCAGCGTCTTTTTGCCCTCGTCCAGCAGCAGTTTCAGCCTGGCCATCTCTTCCTTGTTGCCACCAAGTTGCGCAAGCTCCACCTGCGTGTCGAGCATCGCCACCTGCGCCTCAAGCCGGCTTCGGGTGCGTGTGAGCTCAGCATCTTTGGCATGCACGGCCTGCACCAGGCGGGCGGTTTCCCCTGCGACCTTGATCCAGTCCCCGGCTTCGTCGTCGGCGCGGGCTTGCTCAAATGTCCGCAGCCCCTTGCGGTCCATGATGTCCTGCAGGCGCTGCTTGTGCTCGGCGAGCCTGTTCTGCGCGCGCTCAGCGCGTTGCTGGTTCTCGCCAAGCTGAAGATCAATGCGCCGGACCATGGTCTTGAGCTCGCGCTGCGTCTTCATCGCCTCGCGCGTTGACTCGTCGCCGCCCCACACGGCGCTCAGGTCGTAGGGTCTTTCCGGCGTCTGGTTGACCGGCGTGTCGTCATCGGTGTCCCACTGACCGTCGATGCCGACAAACACAAGGCCGTACGTCTTGTGGACACTCTCCGGGTCCTGCGGGCCGTCAATGCGCAGCTCCCAGTTGGACAGGTCCATGCTGATGCCGCTGTCACGATTCCAGCCGGCGCCCTTCCATTCAGCGTCTGCGCCGGCTTTGTAGCGCAGAAACGCGTCCCACTGCTTGCCCTTAACCACTTCGCGCACGTGGCCTTCTACGTCATCCAGCCCCTGGTCCCACGTTGCGGGCAGATAGCCCATGGCGACAAGTTCGCCAAGGTCATGTGGCACGCGTTCGTTTTCTTCCTTGAACTGCGCGATCGCTGCCACGACAGGCGCGCCCGCACTCTCAGCAATGCCTTCTTGCATGAAGTTGAGGTGAAAACCCAGGGCAAACAGGCCGACACCCACGGCGAGCCCGGCGCCGCTAAGTACAAAGCCCGCGAACGACAGGCCCTTGGCGCGTTTGTTGCCAACCATTCCAATCAAGCCAAACAGCAGCCCCAGCGGCCAGGTGATGATGCCCAGACAGCCCAGCGTGACCCAGCCGATGATTGCCAGCGTGAGCGAAGCCGCTGCCCACGCCCCGCTGCCCTGCTGCCGGTACGCCGACGGGTGAAAAATCTGCCGCGTGAACCCGCGCACGCCGTGCGGCGGCTGGGGGTACGCCTGTGGGTACGGCTGTTGCACCGGCTGACCGGCGCCCGTCGGTGGCCCGTAGCCTGACGGCTGATTCATGTTCGGGGGTTGGTTCATGGTTGCGGCTCCGGCCTATGCGTAGTTGTAAAAACCGCGTCCTGTCTTTCTGCCCAGGTGTCCTGCGGAGACGTATTTGCGCAGCAATGGGCAGGGGCGGTACTTGCTGTCGCCCAGGTCGCGGTGCAGCACTTCCATGATGGCGAGGCAGGTATCAAGGCCGATGAGGTCAGCAAGCGCCAGAGGGCCCATCGGGTGGTTCATGCCCAGCTTCATGATCTGGTCGATGCTTTCTGCGTCGGCCACGCCTTCCATGTAGGCGTACACGGCTTCGTTGATCATGGGCAGCAGGATGCGGTTGGCGACAAAGCCCGGAAAGTCATTGCACGCCACCGGCGTCTTGCCCAATCCCCTGGCGGTTTCCATCACCGTGTTGAAGGTGGCGTCGTCGGTGTCGAGGCCGCGAATGACTTCCACAAGCTGCATCAGCGGCACCGGGTTCATGAAGTGCATGCCGATGAACTTTGCCGGCTGCTTCATGCCGGCGGTCAGCGGCGTGATGCTGATGCTGCTGGTGTTGGTGGCGATGATCGCACTGTCGGATGCAACGCTGTTGATGCCGGCGAAGATCTTGCGCTTGAGTTCAAGGTTCTCGGTGGCGGCTTCGATGATGAGGTCGCACTCGTTCAAGGCTCCGTAGTCGGTGCCGGTCTTGATGGCGACCAGCGCGGCATCCTTCTTTGCGCCTTCAAGCCTGCCCTTTTCCACCAGCTTGCCCAGCGACTTTTCAATTGTCGCCATGCCCTTGTTCAGTGCGGCTTGATCAATATCCAGCATGGCCACCTGCACGCCGTTCACGGCGAACACCTGTGCAATGCCGTTGCCCATCTGCCCGGCGCCAATCACGCCGACGCGCGAAATACCTGCCATCCTGCACTCCTTCTGCTGTCAAGCCGGCGAGTCTAGCACTGAGGGCGGTGCACGAAAGCGCCGATTGCCTGGCAAACGAATAGAACGTAAATCACGCCGGGCGGGGAGGTTGCCCCTCGTTTCCTTTGGGCAAATCCTGTTATCATCCGTAGTTAAGAGTCACGTAGTCTTTGTGGACAACACGGGCGCACCCCGGCTTGGGGCGCCTATTTTCAACTACCATGGAGCCCGTCCCATGCGGACAACTTTTGTATTCGCGCTTGCCCTCCTGCTGGCATGCGCCGCCTTTGCTCAACGTCCATCCAACCGCGGCGGCGAGGCGCGATCGGCGCAACAAGAAAAACCCGTGCTGGATCCCAAGATGGGTATCCCCGGCGCGCGCTTTGCCGCGCTGTCGCCGGACAAGCAGTCTGTAGTCTTCGCGCTGCACGGCGACCTGTGGTCGATGCCATCCACCGGCGGGCGCGCAACGCGCCTGACGCTGCACCCGGCGTACGACAGCCGCCCGCTGATTACCCCGGACGGCAAGCGCATTGTCTTTGTGTCTGACCGCGAGGGCAGCTACGACCTGTACACCATGCCGATCGACGGCGGAGAGCCAACACGACTGACCTTCCACAACGCCACCGACGTGCCCAGCGGTTTTACGCGTGACAGCAAGAACGTGCTGTTCACCAGCACCCGCGCGATGGGGTGGAATCGCGGCGCAACGACCGAAGTCTGGTCAGTCCCGCTGACCGGCGGCACGCCGACAAGGCTGACGTTCACCGGCGGCAATTCGGCGACCACGCCCGACAACGGTGAAACCCTGTACTACATCGCCGGCGCCAGCGACAGCAAAGTGGCGGAGTACGAAGGCACTGCCAACGACCGCCTGTTTGTCCAGCGCAAGGATCATCCGCCCGAGGAAATCCTCAGCTACCGCGGCAACAGCCGCGAACCGACCATCAGCGCCGATGGCAAGCGCCTTCACTTCACGCGCGAAGTCAATGGCAGCTTTGAGCTGTTCTTCTGCGACGTGGATGCGGGTACCTGCGAACAAATCACGAACCTGGGTGAAAACGGCATCAGCGGCATGAGCTTCGCGCCGGATGACAGCATGGTCGTGTTTACCTGGAAGTTCTACCTGTGGTCGCTGGACCTTACAAACCGCGAGGCCAAGCCAACTCTGTTGAGCATCGAGATTCGGGAAGACTCGCGCGGCGACGGCACCATCGAGCGGCGCGTTGACCAGGGCATCTCGCGCGCAAACCTGAGCAAGGACGGCCAGCGCATTGTCTTCAGCCTTGCCGGCGACCTTTGGCTGATGGACGCCAACGGCGGCACCGCATCGCCCTTGACCAACGACAAGTACACGAACGATAACCCGCAGTTCAGCCCTGACGGGCGCACGGTCAGCTTCTACAGCAATCGCAGCGGCAACAGCGACATCTGGCTGATGGACGTCAATGGCCAGAACCTTCGCCAGTTTACCAAAGACCCCGCTGACGAGTTCTTCCAGAGCTGGAGCCCCGATGGGCAGAGCATCGTCTTCTGCAGCACCCGCAGCGGAAACAAAGACATCTGGATTCAGCGCATTGACTCAGAGGCTGCCACGCAGCTGACCAATGACCCTGCCAATGACGACGACCCGGTGTTCAGCCCCGACGGCCGCTACATCGCCTTTGACAGCGGGCGCTCAAACCCCGACGGCGCGGACATCTGGATCATGGATGCCAACGGCGCCAACCAGCGCCGCGTGTACGGCAGCAATGCGATTGACGAAGTGCCGGTGTTCAGCCCCGACGGGCGCTTTATCGTATTTGACCGCGTCACTCGCGCAGGCAACTTCACCCGGCAGGAACTGTTCATGACCGACCTGGCCGGCAGCGGCGAAGTGCGCGTCGCGACGGGCGCATACGCCTCGTTTACCCCCGACGGCAAAGAGATTCTGTACGTGGACCGGCAGGGCAAGCTCAACTACGCGCTGACGCCCGCCGGGTTGCAAAACGGCCGCAGCGTCCCCTTTGTGGCGGTGCGCAAGACAACGCAGAAAGATGAAATGCTCAAGGCGTTCGACGAAGCTCACAAGGCCTTCGCCGACAGCTTCTATGACCCCAAGTTTCACGGCAAAGACTGGGAGGCACTGGGCAAGCAGTACCGCGCGCTGACCGAGACCGCAGGCTGCCGCGAGGAAATGCTGTACTACCTCAACCGCATGGTAGGCCAGGTCAGCGCCAGCCATACCGGCGCAAACGCCCGCACCACCCAGGCACAGCGCGAAGAAACCGGATACCTGGGTGCAGAGTTGCTGCCCGAGTCAGCCGGCCGCAATCGCCAGCGCGTACGCGTAACGAACATCGAAAAGGGCGGCGCGGCAGACAAAGCCTGGATTCGCGAGGGTGACTACATCTTCCGCGCAGATCGCAGGCAGCTCAGTGACAGCGACAACCTGTTTCAGTTTCTTGAGGGCACTGCGGGCAAGGAAATCAGCCTGTTCGTCGCCGATAACCCGGAAGGAAACGGCTTGCGCGAAGTCAAAGTGACGCCTGAGAGCTTCGGGCAGCGTCGCCAGCGCCTCTACCAGCAGTTCGTCATCGAGAACAAGCAGACTACCGCGCGCGAGACGCGCGGCCAGGTCGCCTATGTGCACATCCCCGCCATGAACCAGGGCGCGCTGGCCAACTTCACCCGCGAGATTTCAAGCCCGCAGGTGCAACGCGCCAAGGCACTGGTGATCGACGTGCGCGACAACGGCGGCGGCAACATCCACAACCAGTTGATCGACCTGCTGTCGCGCCGACCCTACGCCTACATCCAGGACCGCAACGGCCGCCGCACCAACCAGCCGACAGCGTACTGGGACCGCCCGGTCGTAGTATTGATCAACGAGCGCAGCTACAGCGACGCAGAGGTCTTCCCGCACGCGCTGAAGGTACTCGGCCGCGCGACCATCGTCGGCGTGCAGACGCCCGGCGCAGTCATCGGCACGCGCAACATCACGCTCAGCGACGGCACAAGCTGGCGCCTGCCGATGAGCGGTTTCTACAACTGGGACGGGTCGAAGCAGGAACACAACGGTTGCACTCCGGACATTGAGGTGCACGTAAGCCCCGCCGACCTGCTGGCCGGCAAAGACCCGCAGCTTGAGGCGGCACTCGAGGTCGCAATCGAAAAGATCCGCGGCGAGCGCACACCGGTGAAGGAAGATCCCGAAGTGCCACAACCAACGACACCGGCCAAGACCGGCGAGTTCGTTGAGCCCGTGGCGCTGCCGCTGGATTAGCAGCGCACGGCAACCAGAAACGCAGCCGGTGGCGCAAGCCGCCGGCTGCGTGCATTAGGGGCATGTTCATGGTTCCGCAGCGTGCGGACAGCAGGACTGCGGAATCTGCAAGGCAGAGGTGGCTGTGCTCGATTGCCGGGACCGCCGCTTTCGCCGCGCGCCCCCCCAACGTACCCTCACGCGCCACCGCACGAGCCACGAGGGAACAACCATGTCCGACGAAGAACTTTACAAGGCATCGCTGGAGTACCACGCTTCGGGCCGGCCCGGCAAAATCGCCGTCGTACCCACCAAGCCGACACTGACACAGCGCGACCTTTCGCTGGCGTACTCGCCGGGTGTGGCGGAGCCCTGCCGCGAGATCGCCCGCCAGCCCAACGACGCCTACAAATACACCAGCAAGGGCAACCTGGTGGCCGTCATCAGCAACGGCACCGCCATTCTCGGCATCGGCAACCTGGGTGCCCTGGCCAGCAAGCCGGTGATGGAGGGCAAGGGCGTGCTGTTCAAACGCTTTGCCGATATTGACGTGTTCGACTTTGAAGTCGCAACCGAAGATATCGACGAGTT
>CAZZBH010000144.1:0-7643 GCA_964652605.1 uncultured Planctomycetaceae bacterium | reverse complement strand
GCGATAGAACGCGAGAACTGGCCCGCCAATCGGCTTCGCGAGCCGCTAGAAATGTCTTCTCTGTGCCTCTGCGACTCTGCCGTGTGCGGTATGGACGTGGCAATCCGCCAATAGGGCAAACTGAGACACTGCCGACCTGAGCCTGCCATTGCCACGCCGCGATGGGGCGCCTAGCATGGGAGAGTCGTGAGCGGTCCGAGACGTCCCGCACTTCGCGGGGCACCCCGGACTCCTCATCGCCAGTGGGGAGTTTGCATGTCCACAGATACAGCGGGCGATAAGCCGCGATCCGCGTCGCGGCGCACCGGCGTCGTAGGCCCCGAGGCGGACCGCCTCAAGCGAGCATCCGAGCTGCTAGGCTACCAGTTCAAAGATCTTGAGCCGCTGCGCAACGCGCTGACGCACAGCAGTGCCAAGTCAACCCGCCATCCCAGCAATGAGCGCATGGAGTTTCTGGGCGATGCCGTGCTGGGACTGGTTGTGTCCGACATGCTCTACCGCATGTACCCGGATTTTCCCGAGGGCGAGCTCACGCGCGTCAAGTCAGTCGCCGTGTCTCGGGCTGTGCTGGCTGACCGCGTTCGCGAGCGCGGCTTTGCCGAGTTGATGTACCTGGGCAAGGGTGTGCGCCGCGAAGGCGGGCACCGGCTGCCGACCAGCATTCTGGCGAATCTGTACGAAGCCTTGCTGTGCGCCCTCTACGTCGAGGGCGGGCTTGAGGTTGTGCGGAGATTCATTGAGGACGACCTCGGGCCGGTTATCCAGAGCATCACAAGCCACCAGTTTCAGCAGAACTACAAAAGTGCGCTGCAGCATCTGGTGCAGTCGCGCAATGAGCGCGCGCCCCTGTACAAGGTCATTTCGGAAGTCGGCCCGGACCACCAGAAGGAGTTTCACGTCGTGGTGTCGGTTGACGGCGTCACATTCGGCCCGGGTGTGGGACGCAATAAGAAGGAAGCCGAGCAGCGGGCAGCCAAAGCCGCGCTGACCGAGCTGTTGAAAGAATTCGACGACTGCGATGACGACGATGTCCTGGAAGTTCCCGTTCCTGAAGACGAGTTTGACGACGAGTAGCGCAATCGTCATCGGCGCGCTGGGGGGTGCAGGCGCGGCTATCGCCCTGTGCGTCGCCACCGGCCTGTCTCCGCTTGCCGCGGTGGACCGCCCGGCGCTGGCGCTGGTCGGGCTGGTCCTGGTGCCCCCGATGGCTGCGATGGTGTCGCGCCGAGCGTCTTCAGCTCACGACGCGCGCTTGCTCGCGCTTCGTGCGGTTGTGGCAGGCGCGGTGCTGGCTTCGCTGTTGACGCTGGCCGAGCCCGAGTTGTGGATTCGAACCATAGCCTGGTACCTGCCGCTGGCCGTCACCGGTGCAGCCGCCGCGACATGCAGCCGCGGCTTGGCGGTTGCCGCGGTGATTGCGTGGCTGGCGATGTGCGGGCTGCCTTTCTTCTGTCACGCCGTGCCGTTCATGGCCGCGACAGCGGAGTCATGGGCACTGGGCGCAACGCCGTGGATTGGTTTCAGTCAGGATGCCCTGGGCGGTGACCCCCTGCGCCGCGAGGTGATCTACATGGGGCACTGGAGCAGCCTGGCAGACCAGCCCGCGACCAACCTGCTGCAAACCGCAAGGGTCTGGGTTGCAGCGATTCTCAGCTTGGGCGCAGCCATGGTGCTTACGGCATTCAGGAAGCCGGCACCGATGGCGCCTTCGGCTGACGAATAATCGATGTGCGGCAACGGCGGCGAGGCCTTTCGCATTGCTCACCGAACTGCGCTATTCGGCGCTGGCGGGCGCCGGTGCGGATGAATCTCCGCCTCCTTTGGCGCGGTCGGCAAAGACAATGGCCGCCCAGCCTTTCACTGCCACGCCGATGTCGTCAAGAATCGTGTAAAGCAGCGGCACCAGCAACAGCGTGTAAAGCATGCTTACCAGGATACCCCCTAGCACCATGCGGCCCATCGGGTAGTAGGGCATACCCACGAACTGCGCATCGCCGATGGCCATCGGCACCAGCCCGAACGCCGTGGTCAGACTGGTCAGCAGGATCGGCCGCATACGTTGCTGTGCCGCCATCTGCACTGCCTTCGCGCGCGGCATGCCTTCGCTGCGCAGACGGTTGATCAGATCCACCAGCACGATGCCGTTGTTGACTACCACGCCCACCAGCACCAGCAGGCCCAGGTACGTGATCACGTCCATGGGTGTCGAAGTGAAATGAAGCAAACCGAATCCGCCCAGCGCCGCCCCCGGCAGGCTGGCGGCGAGGATGCATAACGGCTTGAGCAGGCTTTCGAACAGAAAACACATCACCAGAAACACCAGCAATCCGGCCCAGAGCAGCGACCGGAACAGGTCATCAAACCGCTGCTGAAAGCCTTCAAACCGGCCGCCCATCTCCTGCGCATATCCGGGCGGAAACTGCACGCCTTCCATGGCCGAGCGCACCTGGGCCTGAATGCGATCCAGATCGTCCTGGCTGGTGGTGCCTACAACGCGCAGGCTGGTCTGTCGGTCGCGACGCCGGATTTCGCCCTTGCCGGAAGACGCCAGGCCCGAGGTCTGGGTGACGACCTTGGCGGGGACAATTCCCCCGGCTTGTGTGGTGATGCGCGACTCGGACACGTCCTGCAGGCCGGCTTCGCGCGGGTTGCCGGCGCTGTCTTCGGGCGCAGCAAACCGAACGCGCAAGGGCAGCATGTTCTCGCCCTGCTGGTAGTCGCGAAGCGCGGTGCCGGAAAGCTGAAAGCCGATGACCTGCGAAAGCACGCCCGGTTCAATGCCGAATGCGGCTGCACGCTGGCGATCCACGATGACGGTGGCTTCATCCATTGCCTCATCCGTATCGACGCGGAGGCCTTCAAGGCCTTCAATCGCGGAGAGGCGCACCTCGACCTCTTCGGCCAGTTGAAACAGGCGGCGGGTGTCGGGCCCGGTCAGGCGCACCGAGACTTCGCTGTTTGTGCTGCCGCCGCCCTGAAACTCGCCGCGGATGCGCACCCCCGCGCGTTCGGGGATCGCGTCAGAGATTCGCCGGTAGAAGTCGGCTGCCTGGTCAACGCGCTCGCGGTCCAGATAGATGTAAAAGCTCGACCATCCGGAACTGAAGCTGATGCTGAGCGACTCAATCCCGAAGTACTCCCGGGCTTCTTCCGGCGTGCGGCCGTACATCACCCTGGCCTGCGCCTCGTCCATACCCATTTCGATGGCCTGCGCGCGCTTGATGGCGGCATCCTCGCGCCCCAGCAGAATCTGCTCGACGTCCATCACAAAGCTCTGCCAGATGGCGTCGCGCAAGGGCTGGGTTTCCTGCATGATGCCGTCAATACCGGACGGCCCTGCGACCATCTCGACCGTCACCTGCCGGGTGCCGCGTGCGACATCCACCGGCACGACGGCGCCCTGGATGGTGCTGCGTTCAAGCCGCCGAAGGTCATCCAGTGACTCGATCGGCCGCTGGTTGTAGCGCAGCACGAAGTCGCCCACGCGCATGCCGACGCGGGCAGCCTCTGATTCCGGGGCAATCGAGGTGACCTGCAGCGCCATTCGGCTGACCATGATGTCGGTGCCGTCGTCAAAGCGGGCGCCGATCCGGATGCTGTCGCGATTGCCCTGGTTCTCGTCGGTGCGGACCTGCGCTGCACTTAGCGCAAGAATACCCGCCGCGGTCAGGGTCAGGGTCAAGCCGGCCACCACATAGCGCGGCGCCATCAGTGCACCGATGGTGCGGACGTACAGCGCCGCCAGCCTGTCCATCAGCGGTGATTCCGGTACGCCTTGTCGGTTGCGGCCAACCACGAGCGCGGCGACCTCCCACAGGGCGATGAGCGGCGCCGCCATGATCCTCGCCGCGCCGCCGCGCCGCCACAGGACTGCAAGACGTGCGCGACGGCCGACAAACCAGCCGCGGAAGCGCCGGTTGCTGTCACGCTGCAGCAGCCCCATGCGATTCATGGTCATGGGGATGACGCCGATCGCCAGCACGATGGAAAACAGGATGCTCAGGCAAACCGGCAGCCCGATCTTGCCCATCACGAAGCTCGCCATGCCGTCTTCCAGCATGAACACCGTTGTGATGAAGACGATCACGGTGGTGCTGGTCGCCAGGATTAGCGCAAGGCCGACTTCGCCCGCGCCTCGCACCGCCGCAGCGTAAGGCTGCTCACCAAGCGAATGGCGGCGAAACACGTTCTCGGCAACCACGATGCTGTTGTCCAGCAACATGCCAGCCGCCAGCGTGAAGCCCATCAGCGCGAGCAGGTTGATGGTCTCGTCCATGAAGAACATTACCGCGAGCGCCATCGTCATCGACAGCGGGATGGAAAGCGCAATCATCACGCTCAAACGCCAGCTCTTGAGGAACAGCAGCATGACTGCAAAAGCCAGCAACCCGCCCCACAGCAGGGTTTCGAGCAGAGCCCCGATGCTTTCCTTGATGCTTTGGCCCTGGTTGCGCGGCACGGCGATAGTGAACCCCGCGAGCTCGGGCCGACTGCGCAGCTCTTCCAGAGCGGCTTCAATCCTGTCGCCGACAGCGACAGTGTTGGCTTCGCCGGTTTTGTGGATCATCGCGCTGGCGCCGCGCTTTCGGTCAACTCGCACGAAGCGGCTGGAGCTGTAGGTCTCGTACACACCCCTGTGCGCGCGCCCGTTGGCTGTGCCATGGCGAGTGATCTCGGAAAGCGCCAGGCCCGGACGAACCGGGATGTTTTCGATCTCCGCGACATCCCGAAAGCGCGAGTCGGCGACAAGGTACACGTCCCGCTGCTGCGACGCGCCTTCCTGGACGGTGGCCTTGCCCGCCGGAGCCCTGAAGTTGTCGCCACGCAGCCGTTGTAGCAGGTCGGCGAGGTTCACGCCGTAGGCCAGCGTCTTTTCAGGGTCAAGGTCAACGGCGATGAACTTGCTGAATGTGCCCTCAAACGTGACGCTGGCAACGCCGTCGATTGACTCGAGGTGCGGCTGAATGACCCGCTCAAGTGTCAGGTGGGGGTCAACAGTGTCGTCTTCCCATGAAAAGTTTACGCTGGCGACTGGCCACGCGTTGGTGTTGCCACGCCAGCGCCGCACCTGGATGCGGCCGACGGTATCCGGCAGGCGTGTGCGGGCGCGCTCGACGGCGGCCCACACCTCGGCGTAGGCCTCATCCATGTCCTTGTCGGTGTTGAACTCGAGGTCGAAATCCGCTTCGTCCGAGCGCGACGTTGCCTCCAGTTCGGTGATTCCGGGGATCGTCGCGAGTTCTCCCTCCAAGATCAGCGTTACTTCCCGCTCAATGACCTCCGGCGAGGCCACTCCGCCCATGCGGTTGTAGTCCACGTCAACGTTGAGTGACTTGCGCTCCAGCCCGCCGGGGAACAGCTCCATCGGCATGAGATTCATGCTGATCAAGCCCAGTACTGTGGTCGCAACCAGCAGCACAGCCACTGTGATCGGCCGACGAGCGAAAAACGCCAGAACGGGGTGGCGTTGCCTGGCGGTCTCAGGTGTCCAGTTATCTGACATGCCTTCCTTATACGACCTATGGGCCGCTCATGGATGGGAGATCAGCCACCTGGGCGCCTGATTGAGTCAGGCCTTCCCGGCATGGCAAGGTTGGCACAGGCCACGGCGCCCGCCCGCTACTCAACGTCTGCTTTGCAGTCCGCTTCGCGTTCAGTTTGGGTGGGTGGGATTCCGATAGGGGTTGGGGACCCGTTATGAAGAAGATCTACTTTCTGACCCGGCCTGAAACCACCGCCACGCACAGCGCCAAGTGGCGCAACCGGCTTCGCAACACCTACAAGTCCACCGACGCGATCCGGGACATCATCGACTGGACCAGCGAGGGGCGCGAGTTTTACGTCGCCATCGTAATTCACAGCACAGGCGAGCGCCGGGTGTTCCACATGAACCCGCCCGGGAGCCCCGAAATCTGTACTGATTTCGCCACGCGCAAGCCTGTGTTGAACGTGATTGACCAGATTTTGCGCCTCAGCGCAAACAACAACGACATCGACATCTGCCTGCTGCAGCGCCACCGGGGTGGCAATCCTGACTCCGGCAAGTGGGACGGTCCTCCGTCAGCGGCGTGAGAGCTGCACTCACCCCAGAAGTCGTCGGCGGCACCACAGTTGCCAACACACCCGCCTGCAATTTTTTTTGCTTGGCATTGTTGCATCACAACGTTATATATTATCCCGTGATGCTTTCAGCCGAATGCCTGGGTTGCGATTGGTGCGATTGGTCCGCGGGGCTAGCCGCTGCGGACGCTGTTCTGGTGGGCTCACGGCCCAGGTCGCGATACCGGAGGGTGCAGGTCCGGTTCTTTGCACATCCCTCACGCAGCTTTTCCAGTTCCACCGCCCTTTCACCCTTGCTCATTACATGCTTCCGCAATACGTTCTGTGCCAGACAGCTACCTTTTGCATCAACGTTGACTGCAACAGTCATGGCGGGGGCGGGCTTGATCATTACCTCCAAATCCGACTACGGGCTGCGCGCCGCCCTTCACCTTGCACGAACGCAAGGCCGCGTGCGCATGCGTGAAATCAGCGCCTCGCAGCACATCCCAGCCACCGTGTGTGCCCAGGTCATGCGCAAGCTGGTAGGCGCCGAGATCGTGCGATCTGTGGCAGGGCCCGCAGGCGGCTACACGCTGGCGCGTCCCGCCGAGGACATCTCGATCGCGAGTGTCCTGGCAGCGGCCGACCGCGACATCTGCATCTTTCGCTGCCTGGAAGATGGATGCGACTGTGAGCTGTCAGGTCGCTGCGCGTTTCAACTGGTCTTGCGGGATTTTGGCCGTGACATCGCGGACCGGCTGCAACGCATGACCCTGGCGGACCTGCGGGACCAGCAGGCTGAAGTGGAAGTTGGGTTCCGAGTTCCGGGTTCCGAGTTCCTGGTTGAGGCAACTGCGGCAGCGCTATCAACACGGAACTCAGAACTCGGAACGCAGAACTCCAAACCAATTGGAAAGGCGAGCTGATGTCCAACAACCAGTATCCCAGCGGAGTGATCATCGGGCTCGACGTCGGAAGCACAACGGTCAAGGCCGTGGTGATGAACCCCGACAACGACGAGATCCTCTGGTCGCACTACATGCGGCACGAGACACGCCAACCCGAAAAGACGCACGAGTTGCTGGGCAAGATTCTTGAGGCAATTGACGTGCCCCGTGAGCAGATCCGCATTTTCATCACCGGCAGCGGCGGCAACAGCATCGCGCCGCTTGTCGGCGCCAAGTTCGTGCAGGAAGTGAATGCAGTCAGTCTTGCGGTAGAAAAGCTGTACCCGGAGGCAGGCAGCGTCATCGAGCTGGGCGGCCAGGACGCCAAGATCATCATCTGGAAGGAAGATCCCAGCGGCAAACGCAAGATCCCCAGCATGAACGACAAATGCGCCGGCGGCACCGGCGCCGTGATCGACAAGATCAACGCAAAGGTCAAGCTTCCGGTCGAAGAGCTGGTCAAGCTGGACTATCACGGCGTCAAGCTGCACGCCGTAGCGGGCAAATGCGGCGTGTTCGCCGAGACCGACATCAACGGCCTGCAGAAGCAGGGCGTGCCACCCACCGAATTGATGGCGTCGCTGTTTGAAGCCATCGTGCAGCAGAACCTCAGCGTGCTGACGAGCGGTAACACGCTGCGCCCCGTGTGCCTTC
>CAZZBH010000143.1:0-7723 GCA_964652605.1 uncultured Planctomycetaceae bacterium | reverse complement strand
CACCACCAAACACAGACACAGGGGGCGAACCAGGCTGCACCATCAGCACGGCCCACTACACCCAACAAACCAGTTCACCAACCAACCACGCACTGGCCCTTGCGGCCCTTGTTCTGTTGTTGGGATTGCGTTCCTTAACTTGCCGGCGCAGTTAGACGCCGCCCACTGCAACTCGGCTGTCGATCTACATAACAAGGTTGAAGACCGACGCATTTCGGTGGACGAGTTCACCACACGGCTTAGACTGACATAAAACAGGGAATCACGCAGGTCGTTGGTGATGCCCGAAGACACACAGAGTACATCGCGTGACTGACACCGCAGCGCAAGCCGCCACCCCGCCAACCTCGCACGAGCCCACCGGGCCGCAACTGAGCATCCGCGAGCTTGAGGTTAAACTCGGACCCGACGTCTTGCGTCTGCAAGCGCCGGTCACCATGCGCTGCGGCCGCCTTTACGTCCTTTGGGGGCCTTCGGGGAGCGGCAAGAGCAGCTTCGTCCGCGCCCTGCTCGGGCTTGGAGAACTGGCCAGCCCCCGCGTCACGTCCCGCGGCGAAGTCATGCTGGTTGACGCGGTCGGCTTGGATCACCCGGTCTGGCAAGGCGAGACCTACCACCCTGCCGCGCGGCGGCAGATGGCATTTCTTCCGCAATCTGAGCGGCTTGGGTTCATCGACGGACTGGGCACGCTGGAGAACCTTCGCCTGTACGGCAATCTTCGGCGCGACTCGGCGACGGCGCATGCCGAGCACCTGGCCGCGCGCTTTCATCTGATGAAGCTGCCGGCGCGGATCTCCCACGCCAGCGGCGGCGAGCGCATGCGCCTTTCGGCAGTGCGCGCGCTGCTCAAGCGCGCTGAGGATGATGCGCCTCCGGCCCTTGTCATCGCCGACGAGCCGACGGCGGGCCTCGATGCCGTTGCCGCGCGCAGCCTGGCGCGCGAGTTGATCGACTACGCGCGGCGTCGCGACAGCATCGTGGTAGTTATCAGCCACGACCCGCAGGTGTTTACAGGTCAAGAGCCGCCGGAAGTCGATCGCGCGGGCGGCAGCAAGACTGTCCATATCTACGAGTGCACTCTGACTGCGGCGGGAAAGTCCGAATCGGGCACCAGTACAGCGGCGAGAATCAGCGAAGAAATCGGCCGCCTAAGAATCGAAGCAGGCCGTCCGGTCAACCCGGTCATTGCGGCTACAAGACAGCGTGCTGGCGACGTGTTCACCATGATCGGCGGCGCGGTACTCGCACCAGTGGCGTTTCTGTGGGGGTTGGCTCGCCTGCGGCGACCGGCCTTTGTACTGAAGAAAGTGCTCGCGGAAGGGCTCAGCCCCGGCACGCAACTTTTTTCGTGGCTGGGCTCGTTGCTGATCGGCGGCACGGTTGCCTACTTCATCTTTGAGCAACTTCCGCGACCCGAATTGGTCGAGCCCCTGCTGCTTGAGGAAATCCTGCAAGCCACGGGCCACACGCTGGTTCGCGTCGTCCTGCCGCTTGGCGCTGCCGCGCTGATCACTGGCAAGCTCGGTGCCGCACAAGCCGCGCGCCTGGCCAGCAGCGTGCGCTCCGGCGCGCTGGAAACGCTGGCGCTTGCGCGCTGGCCCGTCGAGGCGTTCGGCCTGGTGCCGGCTGTGCTGGCGCAGACATTGGCGATGGCGCTTGCGACGATGCTGGCATGTGTGAGCGGGGTGACGCTTGCTTCGCTGATCTATGTCGCGGGGCACGAGGGCGCATCGCTGGGGTTGGCGCTGCAACTGATGTCAGACGGGCTGGACTACGCGCCGCGGTGGCAGGAATTTTTATGGGCCAAGGTGCTTGCGAGCGGGTTTCTTGGTGGCGCTCTGGCCGCAATGTTCGGCCTGGCGCCCGCAAGCAGCGAAGACGACGTTGCCGGGGCCGTCCACCGCACGCTGTTGTGGGGCATTCTCGCGGTCATCACCGCGCAGTGCGCGTTCATTATCTGGGAGTTTGCAGTGTACCGCTAAGCCGCACGGCGCTTGCGGGCGGGTCGGTCTTCCGGGGCGATCAGGGCAACGATCAGCATGACCACCCAAAGGCCCAGCAGGCTTGAGGCGAGAAACACTGCCAAGGTCTTGCCGCTGCTGTAACCCTTGCGGTCCAGAATCCAACTGGGGATTGCCAGCAGCAGGAACACTAACACCACTGCCAGAACAATCAGGACGTACGGAAGTACCGGCTCAAGTCTGTCGATCAGCAATTCCATAGCCGCCCCGGGGGTTACGCACGGACTCCACCGTATCGGCTATGGCCGGCCCCGGAATCCACACTTTTCTGGGTTCTGCGGCGCCTGGCCGGGTGTGTCGCATGCGTTTCTATCCTGCATGGCAACGAAAGGAGTTTGCCATGCACGGACTGACGGCAACCGAGCACGCGGCCTGGCGGCAAGCCTCGCGCTCAATCCCCAATCGCGCGATCCAGGCGGTACTTGACTATGGCCGCTGTTTCTGGGCCGGCAGCGGATGCATGGCATGGCACCTGGGTACCCGGGCCGTGGGCGCGGCAAGGCGCCGTCATAGGGCCCGGCTTGAACGATTCAAGAACATCGCGGTGATCATCGCCCGGGACGGCGCCGTAGTAACAGTCGAGCACTGCGCCAAGCCGCCGCGGCACTGGAAGCCCGCATAGCCGCCCCCTACGCCACTCGCCGGTGGCGGAGGGTTATGGTGGCGGCGGTCAGGGCCGCCAGCCAGGCGAGCCACAGCACAGCCGTCGATGTCCCTTGCCCGCTCGTGCCGGCTTGGCTTGGTGCGGCTCGGCAGGCGTTGGTGCTGGAACCGTCGAGTGTCGGCGGCGGTGGCGGTGGCGGCGGGGGGTTGATTCTGAGTGTGATGGTCTGCTCGATCGTGTAGGGATTGCTGTCTTCGAGTTGCAGCGTGATCGTGAATGTGCCGGCTTCGGTTGGCGTGCCGCTGATGGGTATGGTGTCCGTGGTTGGCGTCGTGTCGAGTGTCAAGCCGGCAGGCATAGAGCCGGAGGCCAGTGTCCAGACAAACGGCCCGTCGCCTTCGCGTGCTTCAAGCGTGGCGTTGTAGGGTCTGTGAATCTCGCCATCGGGCAAGTCGTCATGTGAGATATGTAGGCCGTAGGACCAGATGTCCGGGGTGTACTGATTCGTGCCCCCGGCGTTGGCGCCGCCGAAAATCCAAAGCCGGCCATTGAACACGGCCGAGGCAAACAGCGCGCGAACGGGCCACGGCGCGGCTGGTGTTTCTTCCACCCAGTTGACGCCGTCGGCCGACGACCAGACGTCGTTCAGGCCGTAGTCAAACTGGACGGCGTCAAATGCTCGTCCTCCGAAAATCCAGATGCGGCCGCGATAGACCTCTGAGCGGTGTTCCACACGGCCGGGCCATGGGGCGTTGGCCGTCTCCTGCACCCAGTTGATGCCATCGCTGGACGACCAAACGTCATTCTCCCATCCGAAGGCGTCGGACCCGCCGAAAATCCACATACGGTTGTTGAACACCGCGGCTGTGCAGACGGCGCGTGCGGACCAGGCGGCGGCCGCGACTTCCTGTGTCCAGTTAACGCCGTCCGGCGACGACCAGACGTCATTGAAGGCCTGGGGGATGGACTGGTTCCATCCTCCAATTACCCAAATGCGATTGTTGAACACGACGGTCGCGTGATAGGCGCGAGCGCTCCACGGCGCGTTGGCCGTCTCCTGCGTCCAGTTTACTCCGTCAGGCGACGACCAGACTTCGTTGTAGAACAGCGAATTTCGTCCACCAAGAATCCAGAGCTTCCCCGCGTGGACAGCCACAGTGTGTCCTTCGCGGTTGCCGGACGGCACAGACCACGACAGGTGCGGAACTTCCAGTTGCCAGTTCACTGCGTCTGCCGCCGACCAAACATCCTCCACAGCCTGAAAGCTGTCCCGCCCACTGATTAACCACTGCCGCCCATTGAAGGCTACGACTTGGTGTCCGTACCGCCCCTGCCAACCCGCGGCAGCGTTTTCCAGCTTCCACCCCTGCTGCGCGCAAACGCCGGAGGCGAACACCACGAACAAGCCACAAAGTACAACCCGTATCATCCGCGCCTCCATCCGGAAGCGCCCCCAAGCCTCGACTCCAAGCTGGCTCTCCGGTCCGTCACGGCAATGCAAAGAATCCGAAATCGTCCGGTCCGGACGAGCCGGTGTACTCCCCGCCGACCCAGACCCGGCCACCGGAAGTATCCACCAGCAGCGAGCGTACCACGTCGCTCGAAGACGGCGTCAGCACGTCATTCTGCCAACTTAGCAAAGTCCCGCTCGTGCTAAACGCTGCCACACCCCTTCGCGTTACCCAGTTTAGCGCGGTTACGTCCCACACGGAATGGAAATCCCCACCAATGATGACGTTACTCCCACCGCCCGAAGCCGGGCTGATTGCGATATCGAACGCGCCGTCGGTCGTGCCGGACTGCCCCCAACGGATGTGGGACGAGAAAGGCGATGGCGGCCACCCGCCTGCGGTGTCATCGATGTTGAACGCCGCGAATGCCGGCCACGGACCTGCGCCGGTCGAGTAACTCAGGTGGCCCGCGATGAACAGCGGTCCGCCGGTGCCGTCCTGGGCGATAGCGCGAACGGTGTCCGTGGCGGTCTGCAGGCCCACATCGGCAAAGGTGCTGTCCGGCGCTCCGGTACCGCTTGCAGGGTCGGTGGCGCACAGCACCAACCCCCGACGGGAAAGAATGCCGGACCCGTCAAAGTTCCCGCCAAGGTACACTCGGTCGCTTCCGGACGGGCCGGTGCCGGGGTCTACGTGGATGGCATGGACCGAAGGCGTTCCGCCGGTCAGGAACAGCGGCGGATTCCAGAACGCCGTTCCCGTGGATGCGAACGGGGATTGCTGGCCGGTTACCGTGCCGGAGAATAGCGAAAGCGCCGCCGCCCCGTTGAATGTACCGAAAGAGGAGTTCCGTACGATGTCAAAGTCGCCACCAACGATCAACTGGGACCCGCTGAGCGCAAGCGCGTTGACCTCGCCGGCCGGGGCGCCGCTGATGTCGAAATTCCCGAACCATCCGACTGGATCGGTGGCGAAGGGGTTTGCCGACGCCGCGCCGACCATGGCCTCGCCAGGCGTCGCGGGCAAGCCGAGAATCTGGCCGTTCGACGCGAAGTACACCTGCCCGCCGGCAGCATCGTGGACCATGGCCGTGACCGGGCCGTCGGCGCGAGGGCCCCAAGGTGCCAGTCTGCCGTGTCGGTCTAGTGCCGCTAAGTTGGTGCGCTCGGCGATGATCTCAGTGATCTGCGTGCCGTAGTAGACGTATGCGCCGTGGCTGAGTGGTGCGGCGTAGAATCCTGGCCAGTTGGCAGCTGCACGGAAATCGGATCGGTGAGCGCCGAAGTTGAACAGGGTTACACCGAAGGGTGCCGTCGTTGTGGAATAGGCGGTCAGGTGGCGCGCCGGCAGCGCGTAGGTGACCGCCGTGCTCAGGAAATTGTTCGTCGCGGGGCGCGTCTGGAAGTCGCCTACGGCGACGACCTCCTGGTGGAATGGACTGAATGTCAGCCCATAGACCGGCCCGTCGGGTCCAAAATTGAAGTCCGATTGGCGCACTAGACGACCGTTGGTTGGAGTGCCGAAGCTCAACGTGGTTCCTATGTCGTACACCCAGATCGCGTCCGAGCCGGTGGTGATCGTCGCGTCACGCGCCACCCACACACGGTCCTGCTCGTCACAAGCGACCGACCAGATGGAGGCGGAGTCTCTCGGCAACGCGAACGCCGTTGGGCTGGCGGGGCGGTAGCCGAAGGTTGTGGTTACTCCGACGTTGTTATTGGCCCAAAGGACTCCTCTGTAGTTCACGTGGGTGAATTCGCCGCCAAAAATCACGACTGGCTCGGCGGTCTGGCTGTCTGTGTCAAGCAGATCGGCAAACCTAGCTGTGGGCGAGACCGCGACCGAACGCACAACCGCTGTGTTGTGCCTGTTGTACGCCGTTCCCCACTGCACCCTCGGGCTGACACGACTGTTCCCCAGCGCCGGAATCCCTATGAAGTACGTCGTACCGTTGTTCTGATTCGTGCCTGCGCCCAGAGCGAACGGGTTGTTCTGAATGCCGATCAGCGCAACGTTGGCTATGGCCCTGCTCTCGGAGGAGAACGTGGTGCTGGTCGCATTGTTCGCATAGGCGGTAAACATGCGGGATCCACCTATCGCAATCACGTCTCCGGTCACGCCCGTCGTCGGGTTGCGGTGGACAGACATGGACCGCACCACGGCAAGATGGGCGTCTGCCGTACCCTCAGTTCCCTCCAGGCCATCAACAATCTCCGAGGTTATACGGATGGCGCGCGCTGCATGGCGGAACAGCGGCGGGGGTCCCGAAGTAGACGGCGCGAAGAGATCGCCGCTGACCGGGACTTTCGCAACGTTCTTCACGTGAACATCCAGCGACGAGTTGTCGTGGTGTCGCAGAAGGTCAAACTGCCCACCAAAGAACACCCAAGTTTCCAGCGGCGAGGTGGCACCGCCAAGCCCTGGGAGATTAGTGGTGACAATCGCCCGAACGGCGCCGTTTGGATTGGGACGGAACTGCGCGTCCCATCCCCCGCCCGATTTCATGCGAGCGATGTTGTGGAGCGTGACGGATTCCTGTAGTATTGAATCCCACACGCTGAAACTGAAGTCTCCGCCGATGTATATGTCAGTGCCGTCCGTCGCGACGCAATAGATCGTTCCGATGTTCCCGCGCCCGGTGGACCACTGCTGAAAGTTGTCCCCCTGGCCGTTGACGACTGCTAGCCCTGTCGTCAGCACATCCCAGGACATTCCCTCGAAATCTCCGCCGAAGTAGACTTCTCCGGTGGACGCTTGGACAATTGCATTCACGCGGCTGTGGAGCTTCCAGGTCCAGGCGGGGCTGGTCATCGGATGGACCAAGACCGTTGCCGACGGTGCCACTACTGTCGCGCCGATGGTTTGCGCGGACTGCACCGTTGCGGTCAGCGCTACGCTGGCTCCAGGAAAATGAGGAGTCAGAGGGACGTGGAACAATCGGGACATAGCCCCCATTCCGAACATGAACTGGCGCGTGGTCGGGACGTGCCGCAAGGGTGGCGCGGATTGGCCGTTGATCAATTGGGCAACGTCAGGAAAATTGGGCAGGCCATCCTCGTCACCGCCCCCTGATTCCTCCAGTTCTTCTTCGCCATCTGTTTCCACGGTGACCACGACGGCAGCAACGGGGGGCGCGTCCAGAACGATCTCGAACACCGCGAACGCTGCGCCGTCAACAACTTGGTATGCGGCATCTCCGTCGTTGATCGATACTTCCAGGGGGTCGCGGTTCAAGAACGCTTGATGGAAGTAGCTGGTGCGTGCAGCAACGACGTCGGGGTACGTGTCATCGTCAACGTCGGCAATGCAGACCTTTGCGTCGGCGAAGGTGTCCGGATATCCGACGAACTCGTACAGATCAAAGCCTTCCTCTTGTTGCTTGAGGATGTAGGTCATCCCGGCGGCGCGCACCACGAAGTCGCATTGTTCGTCGCCGGTCAGCTCGGCCGCCGCGATCCGTTGCACGTGCCTTGCAAACGGCAGGTCGCCTTCGTTTACCAGTGTGAAAACTTCTGTCGGGTCGGGGTCCCACTCATAGATCAACAATTCCGTCGCGGTCGCTACAGCCAGCAACGTTCCGGCTTCGTTGCCCGGCGCTATGTACAGCGCGCCCTCGAACGGCGCCCAGCCGTACAGGTCGGCTTCTT
>CAZZBH010000142.1:0-7856 GCA_964652605.1 uncultured Planctomycetaceae bacterium | reverse complement strand
GAAAAGCGGATCGGTTCAGGGGAAGATTCGTTCACACCGCCATCAAAGGCGAATCACACACGGAAGCAAGGCCCGTGCGCGTCTCGCAAAGACATGAAAGAACAGGACGGGCAGGACTTTCAGGACAACAGCCGTCCTGATTGTCCTGCCCGTCCCGTTGCTTCTGTAGTTCTCTGCGCCTCCGCGTCTCTGCGAGAAACCCGCAGTTCAATGCGCAGGCGAGCCGGGCATCAACTGGAAAAAGCTGAACACGCTGTTGTACTTGTCGCCCGGGCCAAAGTAGTCGCGCGCCACGCGGGTAATCTTGTCGCCCTCGCGCTTGAGGATGCTGACGCCCGGCCAGACGCTGCCCTTCGCGTCCTGGTACCCGAGGTCTTTCGCCAGCGTCGTCCCCCTCTGTGAGAGCAAGCGGAACGTCCACCCGCGCTTGTCGGCGCCTTCCTTCTGCTTGTCCGGCGCGTCGGGGCTTACCACCACGAACGCGGCTTTGGTCTTGCCTCCCGGCACGCCGCCTTCGACGTACTTGTAGAGCGTGTTGAACCCCTCGGCCCACAGCGTGCAGTACGGGCACGAGTGCCCCATGTTGTGTACCAGTACCATCGTGTCGTGGTCGCCGAACGCTTCGCTGAGCTTCACCGGGCCGTCGGGCGATTGCAGCTCGTAGTCCTGCACCTCGGCTTTGCCCCACTCCTGCTTGAGCGCAGCCAGCTTCTTCTCTGCCTCCCAAATCTGCTTCTGCAGGTCCTGCACCTGCTGTTCGATGTCCGACATTGGATCTCCTAGTCCAGCACGATGTTGGTTGAGCTTCGATCCACGCCGCTGCCGTCGTAGGTCTGCAGCCTTGCACCGGGCGCGATCTGCAGGTTGGGGTTGGCTGGGCCGGTGCCCTGCGGGTCAAGCGTGATGGTGCCGGCGAGGCCGTTGTACAGCCCGTTGGCAATCAGCCGCGCGGTCACTTCAACCTGCAGCATCTGCGCGTCCAGGACATCGATCGAGCCGCCGCTGCCGCCGTCTGCGCCGCCGGTAGCGTTGACGTGTCCTGCAATGTTGATGAAAGCGCCGTTTGTGCCGATAACGACCTGCCCGCCGGTGCCGCCGCGTCCGCCCCGCGCGAGAGTGCTGCCGTCAATCACAATACTCCCGCCGGTGCCGCCGACTTCGTTGGCATAACCTAAGATTTCGACAACGCCACCCTGCCCACCGTTGTGGCCGCCTTCCACGTTGATGGTGGCGGCATGAACAATGTTGCCGGCATTGCCGGTCGAGTCGCTGTCGGAGTTGAGCGTCACTGACCCACCGCTGCCCCCCAGTTCGCCGGTGCCGCCGCGGGCGATCAGAAGTGCATCGAGTGTCAGCCCCGCTCCTGTGGTAGTGAGCATGATCGCGCCGCCATTGCCGCCCGCCGCATCGCCTGCGCCGCCAATCGCACTTGAAGTGCCCCCGTGCACGAGCAACCAGCCGCCCGAAATCCAGCTGATTGCACCGCCTGTGCCGCCGTTGCTGCCCTCGCCGCCGCGTGCGTCAGCGCGCAGGGCCAGGGATTCGAGGCCAAGAACTCCGCCGGTGATTGCCACGACCCCGCCCGCGCCGCCATAGCCGCTGCCCGAGTTGCCGCCGTCGGCCTGCGCCGCACCCCACACCTGTGTGCTGCCAACCGCCGCGCTGCCGATCGTAATCGTGCCGCCGGGGCCGCCCATCCCGCCTGTGCTTCGGCCGCCGTTGGCTGTGGTGTCCACGTCAAGTTTCGCCGCGCCATCGGCCACTGTCACATTAACGACGCCGCCAGCGCCGCCCTGGCCTGTACTGCCCATGCCGCCGTCAACCTGCGCGATGACTTTTGCCGCGACGGCCCCCGACGTTGTGGCAAGCTCGGCAGTTCCTCCCAAGCCGCCCTGGGCGCCGTTGCCGCCGCGAGCGTCAACCTGCAGCAGCAACTCGGTGACAGCGAGATCTGCCGTCGCGTTCACGCCCGCGCCGCCGCCCTGTCCGCCCTGGTTTGCGGAGCCGCCGCCTCGTACGTCGGCTTCAACCTCAACGTCTTCAAAGAACCCGACGCCGGTTGCCAACAGGTATGCAGACCCGCCGTTGCCGCCCTGGGCCGCGTCTGCGGCGCCGTAGGCTCGTACCACAAAGCCGCTGTTGCTTACCGGGCCCGCGACGGTGACCGTCACAAAACCTCCATGGCCGCCGCTGCCGCCGCCGCGCAAATCTGCCTCAAGCCCGAAATTCGCAATGCTGCCGGCGTGCAACTCAAGTGTTGCTCCGCTGCCACCCGCGCCGCCAGCCGCATGACCGCCGTCGGCGACTATTCGCAGCGCGCCCATCTGCGTGTCTGCTGTCAGGGCGAGAAATGCGGGAACACCGGCTGTGGGGCCGCTGCCTGCCCCCGCGTCAATTCGCGCGTTCCACGTTAGTTCACCGTCGATATCTACCTGTACCCCGCCGGCGTCGCCCCCGCTGCCGTTGACGCCCCGGCCGCCGGTGCTGCGCATGTTCCAGCGAAACGAAGTGGCGGCTGCACCGGTTGAACTGATAACAATGTCCCCGCCGTTGCCGCCATTAAGGTATCCCTCAAGGCCCTGTGCGGCCCAGGTTCCGGCGCGCAGCACGACATCGCCGGCACCCGCTGAGAGGCTTACGTTGCCGCCGCGGCCGCCGTCGAAATTGACCGTGGCTGGGCCGCCGTTGGTGCGGATACGCCCCGTGGCAAGCACGTGGCCGTTGGTCGCGGCCAGGTTGACTTCGCCGCCTGCAAAGGCGTGCGTCGCCGTGGCAATGATGTCGCCGCCGACCGCCAGCCCCGAAGTGTGCGTGGTGAAGATTCGGATGCCCACCGCGGGCGCCATGGGCCGCGAAGTGCGCACGTCGCCGTCAAGGCGGATCGGTGCGTCGCTGAGCAGCTCGACCACCATCACCGAAAGCGGAGCGTCCGACAGGTCAATTTTCGAGTTTGAGCCCAGGAATAGCCCTTGCGCGCCCAGGCTGAAGGTCGCGACATTGCCGACCATTACAGGCGGCAGAGCGGCCGCAAGCTCAGCGTACTCGACCACGGAATCGTCCATCATCGGGCCGGAAAGAAGGTTGTTCGCCGGCACCTCGCGGTCGCGACCATCGTCAAAGCGCAGTGTGCCGCCCACTGCCGATACCGATACAAAGCCGCTGTTGCCGGCAGAGCGGCCCGGAAGTCCTGCTGCGTGGCCGCCCACGGTCGAGATCGAGGAGTCGCCCGCAGACGGGAAGATCGAAGTCGAGCCCTGTTCAGGGATGCGAAAGTCAGAGTCGGCACACCCGGCCGCAGCCAGCAGCGCCAGCAAAGGCAGCGCGTAACGAAGCATGAGAGAACCTCAACCTGGCAAGCCGGAAGAGTGCCGGCAACGCGGGGACGCTTCGAGTCACAGATGGTAGCACAGCGGCCCGCACACGGAAAAGGAATCTGGAAGACCGCCTTAGTCGCACCCCTCCAAACGTTGACGATTCAGCGAACTTGAGGCAAAAGCGTTGCCCCCTGCCCGGAGGTGCCACGTGCTCGAGACCCCGCTGCGTGCTGAACATGAACGCCTTGGCGCGCGCATGGTCGATTTTGCCGGCTGGTACATGCCGGTGACGTACACCAACATCATGGAAGAGCACCGGCGCGTGCGCACGCGGGTCGGCTTGTTCGACGTGTCTCATATGGGTCGCTACTGGTTCAGCGGGCCGGATCACATTGCGTTCATTGACAAGTTGGTAACGAATGAGCGCGCCACGATGAAGCCCGGGCAGATCCGCTACTCGCTGATCCTCAACGGCCGCGGCGGGACGATGGACGACGTGCTCGTATATGGTGCCGGCGACGAAGGGACAATGCTGGTGGTCAACGCCGGCAATCGCCCCAAGATCTGGGACTGGATCCAGGTACAGAAGACCGGCTTCAACGTGCAAGCCGACGACCGCAGCGAAGAGTACGCCATGATCGCGTTGCAAGGCCCTGAAAGCGCGACGTTGCTTGCCAAGGTCGGCGATGTGGACGTAGGCGCTCTCAAGTACTACCGCTTCACCCGCGGCACCGTGTTTGGCGAGCCTGAAGTGCTGGTCTCGCGAACCGGCTACACCGGCGAGGACGGGTTCGAGCTGATCATGCCCAGCGCCAAAGCCGCGCACTTCTGGTCAGAGTTGCTGAACGTCGGTGAGTCGATTGGTGCCGGGCCCGCGGGTCTGGGCGCGCGTGACACTCTGCGACTTGAGGCGGGCATGCCGTTGTACGGCCACGAGCTGGAGGAAAACATCAACCCTCTTGAGGCAGGGTTGGACTGGGCGATCAAGGCCGGCAAACCCGACTTCATCGGCAAGCAGGCCACGGTGGAATTGCGACAGAGCGGCCTGAAGCAGAAGCTGGTCGGATTGAACATTGCGGGCAAGCGCATACCGCGGCAAGGGCAGGATGTGCTGCACGAGGGCCGAACGGTCGGCCACATTGCCAGCGGCACCAAGTCACCGTGGCTGAACGAGATCATCGCGACGGCGTTTGTGCCTCCGAACCTCGCGGAAGTCGGAGTGGCGTTCGAGCTTGCGTTTCCTTCCAAGACAACCAAGGTAGGCAAAGAAGACGCCAACCAGAAGGCCCTGGTGGTTCCCCTGCCTTTCTACAAAAGACCCGGCAAGTAGCTGAAACAGGAGCCCGGAGCGCAAGCGACGGGGAGACGTACATAAACGGAAAGCACGCTCATGGCACGACCAAGCAACGCCCGCTACCTTGAAACCCACGAATGGGGCCGACTTGAATCCGACGGCACGGTCACTATCGGCATCACCGACTTCGCCGTGGACCAGCTCAATGACTTGACGTTTGTTGACCTGCCGGAAGCAGGCGACAAGGTCACCAGGGGCGAAGCCTTCGGCGAGATCGAAAGCGTGAAGGCCGTCAGCGACCTGATCAGCCCCGTCAGCGGCGAGATTGTCGCCGTCAACGACACGGTGGATAGCGACGACTTCAGCGCGCTCAAGAAAGACGCGTTCGGCGCCGGGTGGCTGATCAAGGTGAAGCCCGATAACGCCGACGAGCTGAACGAGGCAAAAAGCCTTGCCGATTACGAAAAGCAGCTCGAAGACGAAGCGCACTAGGCAGCTTGCAGTCGGCAGTATGCAGCCTGCAGCGGCCCGTTTACTGCGGTCTGCTCGCTGCCGTCTGCCGGCACTTTCCAGGAACTCCTATGCCGTTCATCCAGAACACCGACGAAGACCGCAAGGCGATGCTCGATGCCATCGGCGCCAAGTCGATCGACGAGCTTTTCAGCGACGTGCCTGCCGACATTCGCATCAAGATGGCCGACAACAGCGTCTTCAAGCTTGGCCCAAGCATGGGCGAGCTTGAGGTCACGCGCCATATCAACGGCCTTCTGGGCAAGACTCGCAACGCCAACGACTACGCGTTCTTCCGAGGCGCCGGCATCTACAACCATCACGTCAGCACGCTGGCTGACCACATCGCGCTGTACGATGGCAACTTCATCACGGCCTACACGCCCTATCAGCCGGAGTGCAGCCAGGGCACGCTTACCAGCATCTTCGAGTTCCAGAGCAGCATCACTGCACTTACCGGCTTGCCCGTCAGCAACGCGGGCATGTACGACGGCGCGAGCGCGCTGGCTGAAGCGGTGATGATGGCCTACCGGGTGGTCGCCGACCAGTTCCGCAAGGAGTCGCGCCCAACCATCGTACTCGCGGGCGCGCATCACCCCGAATACACAGCCACGGTCAAGACCTACCTTGAGACTTCGGGGCTGAAGCTGGTGATGGTTCCGGCTGGCAAGGATGGCCGGGTTGACGGCGACAAGCTCAAGGCCGCGCTGAATCGCGAAGTCTGCGTGATCGCGGTACAGTCGCCCAACTTCTTCGGCGTGATTGAAGATGTGGAAGGGCTTGCAAACACTGCGCACGCCAACGAGTCCATGCTGGTGCAATGCATCGCTGAGCCGGTCAGTCTCAGCCTGCTGCAGACGCCTGCCGAAGCCGGCGTCGATATCTGCATCGGCGAGGGCCAGGCGCTGGGCAACCACATGTTTCTGGGCGGGCCGGCATTCGGGTTTTTCGCCAGCAGGATGGACTACGTGCGCAAGATGCCCGGCCGCATCGTCAGCGAGACGACCGACCGCGACGGCAAGCGCGCGTACGCATTGGCGCTGGCCACTCGCGAACAGCACATCCGCCGCGAGAAAGCCACCAGCAACATCTGCACCAACCAGGCCCTGTGCGCCCTGCGCGCCACGGTGCAGCTCAACGCCTGGGGCAAGGGCGGGTTCGTTGAACTGGGCGAGCAGATTGTCAGCAAGACGCAATACGCGATCCAGGCGCTGACGAAGGCCGGGGCCAAGATCAAGTACGACGCGCCAGTATTCAACGAATTCGTTATTACAGCCAAACCCGGCATCGACGAAGCACTGAAGGCCAAGGGCATCGTAGGCGGCTTGCCGCTCGAATCAGTAGGCATGGGCGCCGCGGGCGAGTACCTGGTAGCCATCACGGAAATGACCACCAAAGAAGACATCGACAAGTACGCAGCGGCATTGCGCGGATAAATCTCTCGCAAAGCCGCGAAGCGCTCCCACTTCAGGGAACGGTAGTGACTGAGTCGGAACAATTAGAGCAGGTTGCTTCGAAGATTGTGGACGCCGCTTTCGCGATCCATGAGGAGTTTGGCCCGGGCTTGCTGGAGTCGGTTTACGAGGCAGCGATGTTTGTGGCGTTGTGCAACCTCGGTTTGACCGCTGCAACTCAGGTGCCGATTGCCGTGTCATACCAGGGAGTTGACCTGGGTGTGGGTTTCAGGGCGGACCTGATTGTCGAGGACTTGGTAATCGTCGAGATCAAATCGGTCGAAGCGCTTCACCCCGTGCATCCAAAGCAATTGCTGACGTATCTCAAGGTAACGGGAAAGAAACTCGGCCTGCTCATCAACTTCAACGAAAGAGTCATCAAGAGCGGAATCAAACGCGTAGTTAACGGACTCTAGCGCCCGCAATCAAGCCAGTTGGGGCGCTTAGCGGCTTTGCGAGAGACAAATCATGAGCAACACACCCGCCAATCCAGCCGAACGCCTGTTGTTTGAGATCTCCGCCGCCGGGCGGCGGTGCATCAAGTTTCCGCCGCTGGACGTGCCTAAGGTGGACGCGAAGAGCGCGCTCAAGGGCGTGAAGCTGCGCGCTACACCGGCGCCGCTGGCTGAAGTCGGCGAGCTGGACCTTGTTCGCCACTTCAAGAATCTCGCGCAGAAGAACTTCAGCGTGGACAAGAATTTCTACCCGCTCGGCTCCTGCACCATGAAGTACAACCCCAAGATCAACGTCACGCTGCTTGCACAACCGGGCTACACCAAGGCGCACCCGTACCTCAGTGAGAAGGAACTACAGGGCCACCTCGAGCTGATGTGGAACCTGGAAAACTACCTCGTCGAAGTCAGCGGGCTGCCCGCCGTCACCCTGCAACCGGCGGCTGGCGCCCACGGCGAACTCACCGGCGTGATGTGCATCAAGGCGTACTTCGAAGCCAAGGGCGAAGCAGAGCAGCGCCGCGAGATTCTGATCCCCAGCGCCGCCCACGGCACCAACCCCGCCACGGCCGCCATGGCCGGCTTCAAGGCTGTCACGCTGAAGGAAGCCGTCAACGGCAATATCGACGTCGAAGAACTCAAGTCCAAGGTCGGCCCGCAGACCGCGGCAATGATGATCACCAACCCCAGCACGCTGGGCATTCTTGAGCCCAAAATGCGCGAGATCGCCAGGGTACTTCACGACGCAGGCGCGCAGCTTTACAGGTACTGCTCTAGCATCAACTCCATCGCCGGCAGCTGGGTGCCCGGCTACTACGGCTGTTACTTCATT
>CAZZBH010000141.1:0-8174 GCA_964652605.1 uncultured Planctomycetaceae bacterium | reverse complement strand
CCCTTGAGGCACAGATGCTCTCACAGGACCAGATGCGGGCCAACTTCGAGGAGGCGCTGAAACACATGGACGAATTCGCCCGCGGCGAAGCTCCGCCCCAGCAAGCCGCCAAGAAGATCGCGAAGTACCTCGACGAAATGGGTATCGCCTACGTTGTCGCGGGCGGCTTGGCCGTCGCCGCCAACGGCCTGCAACGCTTCACGGAGGACGTTGACCTGATCATGACACCGCAGGGTCTTGCGGCCTTCAAGGAGCGCTGGCTGGGTGCTGGATGGGTGGAGCGGTTCAAGGGATCCAAGGGCATGCAGGACGTCAACTTGAAGTTGAAGATTGACGTGTTGACGACCGAAGAGCGTCCCGGCGACGGCAAGTCATGCCCGTTCACGTTTCCTGATCCTGCGACAGTAGGCCAGGTGGTAGGCGGAATCTGGGGCGGCATGCGAATGCTGGATCTGCGCACACTCATTGAGCTCAAGCTCGCAAGCTGGATGACAAGCCCGCACCGGCTGCGCGATGGCGACGACGTGATCCGGCTGATCAAGCTCAACGCCATACCCAAAGACTTTGCAGACGGTTTGCACCCATACGTCCGCGACAAGTTTGGCGAGGCGTGGGCGCTGGCCCAGGTCAAAGATCCTTACGATGAGCCTTGACTACGGGCTTGGAGACTCCTCAGACCTCGTCGACGTGCGCGCGCCCGACGATGCCGCAGAAGTCATCTTTCTCGTCGAATGGCTGTTCCACCTTGGCGACATGGTGGACGAAGGGGATGGCTTGGCCGACATCCTTGTTGACGCCGAAGGAATGCTGCTGCTGGCGCCAGTCTCGGGCGTGCTGGCGGAAGTTCTCATCGAAGATGGAGGCAAAACTGAGCCCGGGGGCGTGATCGGACACATCCGGCTCAACGGGGCCGGGGTGGTGCCGTCGGTTCCGCCGCCCCAGCTTCGCGAGACTCGTCGCCTTGATCCTGCCTTGCAACGCCCGCCCGCCTGTTGACTACCGCCCGACGGACATCAGACTCCGCGCCATGGCAAAGCCGATCACCTTTGTAGAAGCAATCAGCGAGGGCCTGCGCGAGGAGATGCAGCGCGATGAAGATGTCTTCTGCCTCGGCCAGGATATTGGCGTCTATGGCGGCGCCTTCGGCGTTACCAAGGGCTTGATCGACGATTTCGGGCCGCAGCGCGTGTGGGATACGCCCCTGTCCGAAACCGCCATCATCGGCAACGCGATCGGCGCTGCGATGTACGGCTTGCGCCCGGTGGCTGAAATGCAGTTCGCCGACTTTGTCGCCTGCGGGTTCAATCAACTGGTCAACAACGCCGCCAAGATGCACTACCGCTGGGGGCCGAACGTGCCGATGGTCGTGCGGCTGCCCTGGGGCGGCGGCGTCAGCGGCGGGCCCTTCCACAGTGGAAGCATGGAGGCCTGGTTCCTTAACGTGCCCGGCCTCAAGCTGGTGTGCCCCAGCACGCCGCGCGACGCCAAGGCCGCCATCAAAGCCGCCATCCGCGACGACAACCCGGTGCTCTACTTTGAGCACAAGCACATGTACCGCGACCCCAAGCTGCGGCAGGAAGTCGGCGACGTCGAGCCGCTTGAGCTGGGCAAGTCACGCATCGCGCGGGCGGGCCGCGACGCCACCGTAATCACCTTCGGCATCATGGTGCACTACGCCGAAAAGGCCGCCGAAAAACTTGCCGCCGACGGCATCGAGATCGAGGTGCTGGACCTGCTCAGCTTGCGCCCCTACGACTCGGAAGCCATCCAGGCCAGCATCGCAAAGACCAACCGCGCACTGGTCGTCAACGAAGCCACACTGATGGGCAGCGTCGCCGGCGAATACGCCAGCTTTATCTCAGAGCATTGTTTTGAAGACCTGGACGCCCCGGTGATGCGGCTTGGCGCGCTGGAATGCCCGATCCCGTATGCGCCGGAGCTTGAGCAGCAGATGCTGCCCAACGCCGCGAAGATCGAAGAATCCCTGCGCAAGCTCGTAGACTTTTAGGCGGTCATACACGCCTTGAGTCGTTCGTGCGGTCCGGAACGTGAACTGCTGAACCGCCAAAGCGCCAAAGCGCAAACAAAAGAAGGTCAATGGTCGAACCAGTTTTTCGACCTTTGACCTTCAACGGCGTTCGGCGTGCGCGGCTATTGCAGCAGGCTGCGCAGCATCCACGCCGTTTTTTCGTGCACGCGCATGCGGTCGCTGATCAGTGCGACGCTGCTCTCGTCGGCGGCGCTTTGGGCTGCCGGCAGGGCCTCGCGCGCTGTGCGGATGACCGCTTCGTGGCCGTTGACGAGGTTCTTGACCATGTCCTGCCAGTTGGGCACGCCCTCTTCTTCCTTGATGCTGGAAAGCTCCGAGAACTGGCGATAGCTGCCCGGCGCGAACTCGCCCAGGGCGCGCATGCGCTCGGCGATGTCGTCCACGGCTGTCCACATCTCTGTGTACTGTTCCATGAACATCGCATGCAGTTGGTTGAAGTGCGGGCCTGTGACGTTCCAGTGGTAGTTGTGCGTCTTCAGGTACAGCGTGTAGGTGTCCGCAAGCAGCTTGGCCAAGCCGGTAGCAACGGATCTGCGCTTGCCCTCGTCGATTCCGATGTTCGGTTGCATGGTCGTCCTTTCGTGAAGGCCTAACGCCGCCGGCCAAAAGGCTATTCCGGTGCCAGTTGCATCATCAGCAGCAGCAGCAGCACCGTGCCAACAAGCAGGCCCGCGGCCAGGAACAGCATCTCCGCCCCTTCAGGCAACCCGCGTTTCTTTGCACTGGCCATGGTCGATTCTCCTCGCGACAGGCGCTGCATCATAGGGTGCACGAGCCTCCGGTGAAGTGCCTGCCACGCAGGCAGTGACAGCATCAACCGAACACTTGCGCGGGGGCCTGCCTGCAAGCGACACTCGCGGCATGCATGTCGTTGTGTTTTCGGAGCACTTTCACAAAGACCCCAGCGGGCCCCGCCTGTCCGCGCTGGAAATTTCCCGCGCGTTGATCCGCCTGGGCGTGCGCGTCACCATCCTGTCGCTTTCACCTGCCAACCGCGACGAGCCTCTGCCGGGCATCGGCGCCGCCCTGCATCGGCGCTACTCCTGGAAGCTGGTCCCTGTGCGCTACGGCCGCCATCGCTTCTGCGCGCGCATGCTGCACCAAGTGCACCGGCGTGACCCGGTTGACGCCGTGATCGCCATGGGCACCTGGGTGGGCGCAGCCGCCCGGTTGTTTCGCCATCGCACCGGCGTGCCGTTTGTTCTCAACCCGCGCTCGCGAGTCAAGCACAGGGCGGGGCACTGGAAGTTCGACTACACCCTTGATGTCCTGCGCGAATGCAACGCCTTTGTCGGGATCAGCGAGGCTGAGGTGGCGGGCTGGTGCGCAGATATGGGTGTCGCCCGGGACGCGCGTTTCTTTGCCGTGCACAACGGGTTCGACCCCGCGGTGCTGCAAGGCGTGACTGAGCCGCTGCCGGGCGTGCCATCGGGTGTGCCGCTGATCCTGTGCATGGGGATGCTGCGCCGCGCCAAAGGGCAGCACCGCCTGATGCAGGCGCTGGATGCGCTGGGTGACCTGGAGTGGTTTGCGGTGCTGGCCGGCGGCGGGCGCCCGCACGAGCAGGCGTGGGTGCGCGATCACCATGCACGCATGCGCCTCAAAGACCGGGTGCTGCTGCCCGGGCTGGTGACCGGCGCACGCTGGCGCTGGCTTTACCGTAATGCGGCGATCTTCTGCCTGACGCCGGTGTACCCCGAGGCGCTGGGCAACGCCTTTCTTGAGGCGCAGGCCGCGGGTCTGCCGGTGATCACCAGCAATGGCGGCGGCAATGTCGAAGTGGTGAATGAGCAATCGGCGATCATCGTGCCGCGCGGCGACGACATGACCGCCGAGATTGCAAGCGCACTGCGCCGCCTTTTGAGCGACGCCGCCCTGGCGCAACGCATGGGCGAAGCCGGCCGCAAGCGCGCCCTTGAGTTCACCTGGGATCGCGCCGGGCAGGGCTACCTGAAAGCCATCGAACACGCCATCGCCGGCGCGGCAGCGCGCGCTTGATCAACCAACCTTGACCACGACCGCCATCGCCGTGTCGCCGGCTGCGCAGCCGGTAAACAAGCCGTGGCCGCCGCCTGCCTGTGCCAGCTCTTCGATCAACTCAATGATCACGCGCAGGCCGGTGGGGCCTTGCGGGTGGCCGTAAATCAGCGGGCTGCCGTTGTTGTTGAACTGCTCCAGCTTCAGCCCATTCTGTTTGGCAAAATAGACATCGTTCACCGCGAACGGGTTGTGGGTCTTGATCGCCTTCATGTCCTTGAGCTCAAGCCCGGCGGCTTTGAGCGCCTGCGCGGCGGCGGGCACCGGCGCGGTGGGCATGTGGCCCTTCTTCACGCGGCACTGGCCGAAGCTGAGCACCTGGATCGGCAGCTTCTTGTCGCGCGAAAGCTGCTCGGCGCGCTCTTTGGTGGTGACGATGATGCCCGCATTGCCGTCGGCCGGGAAAGTCTGTGCGCCGAAGGTGACTGTGCCGTCGGGTGAGACCGGCTTGAGCTTGGCGAGGCCCTCCTTGGTGGTGGGGAACACGCCTTCGTCGGCTTCGACGGTGACGGTCTTGCGGCCGTGGGCGGCTTCGAGCTGGAACATGTAGCGCTTCTGAAAGCCGGATTCCAGCGCCTTCTGGTACTGTGCGTGGCGGATGAGCGTGCAGTCGTCCTGCTCTTCGCGCGTGATGCCGTGCTCTTTGGCGACATTCTCAGCCGTTTGCAGCATGGCGTTCTTCGCCCATGGGTCGTGGCCGAAGTTGTCCCACACCCAGTTTTCGGCATCGACGGTGGCGCCGGGGCCGGCTGGGTTCGGGTACACGACGTGCGGGCCGTTGCTGCAGCGGTCAAATGCAATACCCAGAATGCAGTCGCGGAAGCCGGTTTCGACTTCATGGGCGCTGCCCGCCAGCACGCGCGCGCCGGTGGCGCAAGCTTGCGCGTACATCGGGCCCGTGACGCCGGGCGCGCCAAGGTGCGCAGCCATCCATGGGCCGCCGTAGAAGATCTGCTTCTGCGGCACGGTCCAGCCAAGTGCCACGCTGTCAAAGATCTCGGCAGAGATTTCGCGCGCGGCAAGCCAGCGCTTGGCCGTGTCAGCGGCCAGAATGCCGGAGTGCAGATGGCTGATACTGCCCTGCCACTTGATGAAGGGGCTGCTCCAGTAACCGCCGTAGGGGATGAACACGTTTTTCAGGGCCATGATGTCTCCTCGTCAGATGCCTTGAGTATGGCGCAGGCGGGTAAACGGTCAACGAGGGGCGCGGGTGCTACGCGTCCCTGATTGCCGTGCAGCCAGTGTCAAGAATGCTCACCGCAGAGACGCAGAGGCGCGGAGAACCGCAGAACTGACAGCCGTTGAATTCACTGCGCCTCGGCGGTTTGCCGTTTGGACGCGCGGCGGCGGCTTGCGTGACCGGGCTGAGAGGCTAAACCCGTGCGAAACGCGAAGGGGACGATCATGGCTTTCACCTTGAAGAACTGGACACTGGAGAAGGTTGGCGTTGTCGGCTCGGGGCAGATCGGGCCGGACATTGCGCTTTACTTTGCCAAGGTGCTGTCGCCGTTCGGCGTTCCCGTGGTCGTCGTGGACGTCAGCGACGAGGCGCTCGCCAAGGGCAAAGCCAAGCTCGAAAAGAAAGTCGCCAAGGGCGTCGAGTCCGGCGCGTTCAAACCCGACGAAGCCGAGCGCATGACCGGCAGCCTCACCTGGACCAGCGACTACAGCGCGCTCAAAGGCGCGCGCCTGGTGATCGAAGCTGCGACCGAGAACAAAGCCATCAAGCGCAAGATCGTCGCGCAACTCGAAAGCATCGTTGAGCCCGACTGCATCATCGCCAGCAACTCCTCGCACATGGAGCCCGAGGAGATCTTCGCCGAGGCCAAGACGCCCGAGCACGGCCTGGTCGTGCACTACTTCTTTCCAGCCGAGCGAAACATCATCGTCGAGGTCGTTCCCGGCGCGAAGACACACGATGTCGTCACCAACTGGGTGATGGAGTTCTACGAGCAGATCGGCAAAGCGCCGATCCAGGTCGGCTCGCGCTATGGCTACGCCATCGACCCGGTGTTCGAAGGCATCTTCCAAGCCGCGGCACTGGAAGTCGAAAAGGGCGCGGGCACCGTCAAGCAGGTTGACGAGATCGCCCGCAAGGCGCTCGGCCTCGGCATCGGCCCGTTCACGGCGATGAATTTAACAGGCGGCAACCCGATCACGGCTGTCGGCTTGGATCAGTACACCACCAAAATCCACAAGTGGTTCCGCACGCCGGACAGCCTTAAGCAGCTCAACGAAGCCAAGGCCGCATGGGAGACTGCGGGCCGCGGCGAGAAGGTTGAGTACACCGAAGACCAGTTCAAGCAGGTCGCCGACGCCATGACTGGCGCATATTTCGGCCTGGTGGGCGAGATTGTCGATGCCGGCATCAGCAACGTCGGCGACATGAACATGGCCGTCGCCACGGCGCTGGTCGTCAAGCCGCCCTTTGAGTGGATGAACGAAATGGGTGCATCCAACGCGCTCAAGCTGGTCGAGAAGTACGCCGCCGCCAACCCGGGCTTTCCCGTGCCGAAGTGCATCAAGCAGCAGGCGGCAACCGGCAAGCCGTTCGAGATCCCGCTTGTTTTTCGCAGCGACAAGGACGGCGTGGCGGTGATCAAGATCCGCCGCCCGGGCGTGCTCAACGCGCTCAACCTTGAAGTCTTCCGGCAACTGCGCGCGCACTGCGAGGCGGTTGAGGCCGACGCGACAATCCAGGGCGCGGTGATCACCGGCTTTGGCGTCAAGGCGTTCGTCAGCGGCGCCGACATCGACATGCTGGCGGCGCTCAAGACCGCGCAGGACGGCGAGCAGAACAGCCGCCAGTTTCATGCCACTCTCGACTACATCGAAGACATGAAGAAGCCCGTCGTCTGCGCCTACAACGGCCTCGCGTTCGGCGGCGGCAACGAACTGGCGATGGCGTGTCACGCGCGCATCGCCCGCAAGGGCTTGAAGTTGCTGGCTGGCCAGCCCGAAGTGAACCTGGGCATCATCCCCGGCGCCGGCGGCACACAGCGCCTGCCGCGGCTTGTGGGTTTTGACCGCGCCTTGCAGATGATGCGCACAGCCAAGCCCGTGGATGGCAAGACCGCGCGAGAGTGGGGGCTGATCAGCGAAGAAGTCGAGGGCGACCTGGTTGATCGCGCCGTCGCACTGGTCAACGAGTACGCCAGCGGCAAATCCACACTGCAACGCATCGAAATGGGCGCCATGCAGGGCGTGCCGGATGCGCCGCCCACGCTCGAGATCGGTCACCTGTCACGCAAGATCGATGAGATTCTGTGCCGCACGGTGATCAACGGCTGCAAACAGCCGCTGCGCGAAGGCCTCAAGCTGGAAAGCAAAGCCTTCGGCGAATGCGTCGAGACTGAGGACATGCACATCGGCATGCAGAACTTCCTGAAGAACGGCGCCCGAAGCAAAGCCGAGTTCGTGCACAAGTAGTTGGAACCACAGAGGCGCAGAGCAACAGAGAACGGCAAAACACTCGGTCCTTGGTCTTTCTCCGTGACTCTGTGCCTCTGTGGTGAAAAAATAAGCCGCGCCCTGTGGTGAACAAATGACTGCACCCGACGAACTGCTGGACGGCCACTCGCAGCGCCTTGAGGTCGAGTATGAGACCGCGCTGCGCCCACGCCGACTTGAGGAGTTTGTGGGCCAGCGCAATGTCGTTGAAAACCTGTCCGTGTTCATCGCCGCAGCGCGCAAGCGCGGCCAGCCACTGGATCACATCCTGTTCTCCGGCATGCCCGGCCTGGGCAAGACCACGCTGGCAAGCCTGGTATCGCACGAAATGGACGTCGGCATGCACGCGACTTCAGGCCCGGCGCTTGAGCGCGCGGGCGACCTGGTCAGCCTGCTGACGAACCTCGGGCGCGGCGACGTGCTGTTTATCGACGAGATTCACCGCATGCCCAAAGCCGTCGAGGAGTACCTGTACTCGGCGATGGAAGACTGGCACATCGACATCGTGCTTGATCAGGGGCCGGCTGCGCGCTCTGTGCGCGTGTCGCTTCACCATTTCACTTTGATCGGCGCGACCACGCGCGAGGGCCTGCTGTCTGCGCCGTTCCGGGCACGCTTTGGGGTGCTGGAGCGGCTT
>CAZZBH010000140.1:0-8407 GCA_964652605.1 uncultured Planctomycetaceae bacterium | reverse complement strand
CGGGCGATGGAGCCGGTGAACCTGAAGCCTGTGGCGCTCAAGATCATCAGCCCGTTTGCGGCTATGCGCGACGGATTTCTCAAGCGCCTGCGCCGCAGCAATGAAATCAGCGTGAAGCTGGTGCATCCGCACATCGTGCGCACTTTCACCATGGGCGAGTACCAGGGCGTGCACTTCATGGTGCAGGAGCTGGTCGAGGGCCAGCCGCTGGACTACTACATCCACATGGAACAAAAGCTGCCCGAGGCCAAGGCGCGCCGCTACCTGCTTCATGTCGCTGAGGCGCTGCACTACCTCGAGGAGAAGAACCTGCTGCACCGCGACAGCAAGCCGGGCAACATCTACATCAACCAGGCCGACGCCGCCAAGCTTGGCGACTTCGGGCTGAGCCGCCTGCAGGACGATGTCGCACAGACGGCTGAGGGCTACCTGCTGGGCACGCCGCACTACATCAGCCCCGAGCAGGCCAACGGCGACAAGCACATCGACATCCGCAGCGACATGTATGCCGCCGGCGCGACCATGTTTCACCTGATGACGGGCCAGCCGCTTTTCCCCGGCGACAACCTGCAGCAGGTCGTGCTGGCGCACCTGACCAAAGACCCGCCCAGGACCGGCGACGTCGGCCCCGACATCAGCCCCGCCTTCTGCGAAGTCATTGACAGGCTCGTGATTCGCGATCGTGCCCAGCGATACAAGGGCGCCGCCGAGCTGATCGACGCGGTGACGCACCTGCCCGCGCTGCCGGCTGTGCGCGCGGATTGATCATGCCGGACCTTCCACAGCAGCGCATCCTGGTTACCGGCGGCTCCGGCTTTCTGGGCACGCACCTTTGCGACCTGTTGCGCGAGCGCGGCTGCCGCAACCTGTTCACGCCAAGCCATGCCGACTACGACCTGGTGGATCGCGCGGCTGTGCGGCGGATGTACGCGGCGTTCAAGCCGACGCTGGTGATTCACCTGGCTGCGCGTGTGGGGGGCATCGGCGCGAACCGGGATAACGCGGGCCTGTTTTTTCACGACAATCTGGCGATGGGCGTCAACCTGATTGAGGAGGCGCGTCTTGCCGGGGTCAGCAAGTTTGTGCAGTTGGGGACGGTGTGCGCCTATCCGCGCGAGACGCCGGTGCCGTTTCGCGAAGAGTCGTTGTGGGACGGCTTTCCTGAAGCCACCAACGCGCCCTACGGCATCGCCAAGAAGGCGCTGCTGGTGATGCTGCAAGCCTATCGCGCGCAATACGGGTTCAAGGGCGTGTACCTGCTGCCGGCGAACCTATACGGCCCCGGCGACAACTTTGACCCGGCGACAAGCCACGTCATCCCCGCGCTGATCCGCAAGTTCACGCAGGACGCCGACGGCGTGGTTGTCTGGGGCGACGGCACGCCGACGCGCGAGTTTTTGTACGTGCGCGACTGCGCGGAAGCGATCATCGCGGCTGCGCAGAACTACGACGGCGCGGCGCCGATCAACCTGGGCAGCGGCGAAGAGATCTTGATCCGCGAGCTCGCGCTGCGCATTCAACGCCTTACGGGCAGTCGTGCGAAGCTGACATTTGATCCCACCATGCCCAACGGCCAGCCGCGGCGCTGCCTGGACACCTCGCGGGCAGAGCTTGAGTTCGGGTGGCACGCGCAGACACCGCTGGATGAAGGCCTGCTGAAGACCATTGCCTGGTGGCAAGCCCGCAAGGCGCGCGGATAGCTACTCGTCGTCGGGCTTGCGTCCGGGCGGCCACAGCATCGCGCCATGCCGGACGCGAGTAACCCAGACGGTATCGCCTGCTATTTCGTAATCGATCAGGTACGGGGTGCGGAGCGCCGGAAGCTCCCGAGTCCCTTCATAAATGCTTGGCCGGCCGATGCTCGGAAAGGTTCCGAGGTTGCGTATGGTTCGGAAGATGCGATCCAGCGTTGCGTCCAGAAACTCAGGCGCATGCTCGATCATGTACTCGGTGATGCCAAGGATGTCCGCCCTGGCAGGATCAGCCAACTTTACGCGCACCTTGCGCCTTTCGCTGGTTCAAATCGGCGAACAACTGCGCAAAGAACTCCTCAGCATCTTGCCCCTGCCCCTTACGTGCACTCTCCAATCCCACCTTTACTGCAGCGGCGTGCTGTTCAACGCTGCTGATCGAATCCTCTACGATGCGGTTGATGTGCCATGAAACGGAACGCTCCGTTTCTTTCGCCAGTGCTTCCAGGCGCTTGGCGAGTTTGGGGTCGAGGCGGACGCTTACCGTCTTCTTCTTGGTTGGCATGATGCGCTCCGATTCAAGGTGATGCACCTTGCATCATAGTGATTCTACGGGAAATGGAATCCCGCGGCTTCACAGCGCATCCGCCAGCGCCTCGGCGCTGGTGACAGGCGCGCGGCAGGTGAAGTTTTCGCACACGTAGGCGGCTGGCTTGCCTTGCACCAGGCCCTGTTGCCCGACCTGCGGGATCAGCTTGGCGATGTCGCCGCTGGGCTCGTGCAGCACGACCAGCGAACGTGGCAGCAGCGGCCGGCGTGCCTGTGCGAGCATCGCCTGCACGGCGGCGTCGGTGCGTTCGCCCGCGATCACGATCTCCTGGCACGGCCAGACAAGCCACTCCAGCGCCATCAGCGCATAGGCGTGCGCCGCAGGCTGCGAGACGACGCGGGTCGAGCTCGCGCGCAGGATCGCCTCGCCCTGTTGCACGTATTCGGCTTTCTGCAGCAGCCGTCCCAGCCGGATCAACGCCAGCGCGCCCGCCGAGTTGGCACTGGGGATCGCGCCGTCATAGGTGTCGCGGTGGGCCGCGATCATGGTGTCCGGCTCGTCGCGGCCGGCGGTGTGCAGCAGGCCCTCGTCCTTGTGAAGAAAGAGCTCGAGCATGGCTGCTGCCAATCGGTCGGCTTCGCGCAGCCGGCTTGCGTTGAAGTCAGCCTGGTAGAGGGCGATCAAGCCGTTGATCAAAAACGCGTAATCACCGGCAAACGCGAGAATGCCGGATTTGCCGGCTCGAAAGCGGTGCAACAGCCGCCCATCTTTGACCAATGCGCTGAGGATGAAATCGGCGGCTTCCTGCGCGGCCTTTACGTACGCGGGCTCGTCCAGCACGGCGCCGGCGCGGGCCAGCGCGCCGATCATCAGCCCGTTCCAGTCCGTGAGCACCTTGTCGTCGAGCAGCGGGCGGACGCGCCTGGCGCGCGCGTCGAACAGCGTCTGCCGCCAGCCGTCCATCAGCCGGCGCAGCTCATCTTCAGTCAGGTCGCGCGCCTTGGCGGATTCGGCGATGCTGCGCGGCAGGTGCAGGATGTTTGCGCCGGTGTGCTCGTGCGTCGCCTCTTCGCGGTAGTTGCCGGTTTCGGTGCAACCCCAGACGAACGCAGCCAGGTCAGCGTCTTTGCCCAGCAGGCGGCGCAGCTCGTCCATTGTCCAGACGTAGAACTTGCCCTCTTCGCCTTCGCTGTCTGCGTCTTCGGCGGAGTGAAAGCCACCGGCTTCATCGCGCAGGTCGCGCAGCACGTACGCGGCAATGTCACGCACGACGTCGGCGTACTCGGGCTTGCCGGTCAGTTGATACGCGTCGAGATACGCCTCGATCATCAGCGCGTTGTCGTACAGCATCTTCTCGAAGTGCGGGGTAAGCCATTCGCGGTCGGTGCTGTAGCGATGGAATCCGCCGCCGACGTGGTCGTGCAACCCGCCACGCGCCATGTTGTCGAGTGTGGCTTCAGCCATCGTGAGTGCTTCGTTGGCGAGCTGGTGGTCTGCACGGAGGGGGTCAGGCACCTTTTCGTCCCGAAAAGGAGCCAGCCCCCTGGCCGCGTAATGCAGCAGCGTCTGCACGCGATGCGGCGTGGGGAATTTCGGCGCGCCGTCAAACCCGCCATAGCGCGCGTCAAAGCGCATGGAGTGGTGTTTGACGTTTTCGAGAAGTGTCTTTTCGCCCAGCTCGACGGTGCCTTCCGGCGCGCCCTGCTGCCTGGCCCAGTCGGTGATGTGTGCCGCCTGCTCAATCAGCTTGTCGCGCTCGGTGCGCCACAGCTCCGAGATGCGCCCCAGAATCGATAGAAACCCCGTGCGCCCCCAGCGGTCGTCGGGCGGGAAGTAGGTGCCGGCTGTGATCGGCTGCTTGTCGGGCGTGAGCCAGAGCGACATCGGCCAGCCGCCGCGGCCGTCGTTGAGGGCCTGCGTGACGGCCATATAGACGGCGTCGATGTCGGGGCGTTCTTCGCGATCGACCTTGATCGGGACGAAGTTGGCGTTGAGAAACTCGGCGATGCGGTCGTTTTCAAAAGACTCGCGCTCCATCACATGGCACCAGTGGCAGGTGGCATAGCCGATCGACAGGAACACCGGCTTGTCCTCAGCCTTGGCCTTGGCGAACGCGGCCTCGCCCCAGGGCATCCAGTCCACAGGGTTGTAGGCGTGCTGGAGCAGATAAGGGCTGGCTTCATCGGCAAGTGCATTGGGTTTGCGGTCGGTCATGGGGTGTTTCCTCCAGCCAGATTAAACAAGCGGGGCGCGAACTTGTCGCACCCCGCTGACGGATAACATGAATTGCCAGCTACTCCGTGATGACTGCAACCTTCCACATATTCGTTAGGTGAGCGCCTCCGATGGCGGTGCAGCCCACGGCACAGTAGACTTCCTCGCCGGCATTGAGATTGATGCCTGCAAGCTGGAGTCCACGCACTACGACCACCACATGCTTTTCCGCTGCTTGGTCGCGCGTCACATCGATGACGAATGCGCCCTCGTTGTTGATGCGCGGGTTGCTGACGCCAAACACGCCGCCGCCGGCGACGTCACCGTCTTCGTTGTAAACAAGAATCTCAGGCGGAGATTCCGAATCGATGGCAAAGCGCGTGCTGTTGTCTGGCGTAAACACCAAGCTGCCGTTTTCGAACCGGTAACCGTCGCATTCGGCTAGGCAGATATCGTTGAGAGTCGCGGACGTCGCTTCCTCACTGATTTCCTTGGTTGCACCATTGAAGTCGGGAATTCCCAGGTTGCTCAGCAGCGTGCGCCCCGGGCCCGGGCCGATCTCTCTGGCTGCGGTATTGCAGACCATATCACCGGCGTCAGTGCCGTAGAACTCGCAGCGCACTTGGGTGCCTTCATCCTGCGCGGGAATCAATGTGATTGCGACCTTGAGTTTCTTGCCTTCCCCTAACTGCTCTCCGTTTTCGGTCTCGGCATTCGCGCCACTGCCGCCATCGACGGGACCGCCGTCCATCCAGGAAGAATCGTCATCCACCTCCCAAGTTTCGATCGCGGAGATCTTAGCCTTCTGCCAATTGCCCTCCGCGTCCTTGTACTCAACGTTTCGAACATGAAGATCATTGATCTGCTTTTTTGTCTCGTTTCGGAACGTCCAAACCAATTTGTTCACGCCGTTGACCTTCCACTGCACCTTGGTCGGCTTGGATGGCTTTCCCTCCTGGGTTTTCCCCCCGACCGGCTTGAGATCGACTTCCTTGTCCGCCGCGTGAGCGGTTCGGACGTCCGTTTGAACTGCGGCGAATGCCAACATCAACATCAAAGCCGCCGCTGCCACCCGCGTCAGTGACGAAATCGCAATGATCGCCTCCTGTTGCTACTTTCGGGCTCGGCCAACCCTGTGTTGGCCGGACAGCCGCGTTTATCACACACACACTCTCTCTCACTGCAAGTGAAAATCCTGAAAATCCACTGCGTCAATCGCACATTACGCACAGCGTGAAGCAAAGCGGCATTGCTTAGCCTTGAGTCTGCCGACCGTTTCGGAACAGCAAACTCAGATCAAGTGGCCGGGCCTGCTGCCGGCCATGAAACAATCTCGGGTAGCATGAATCGCCCGGTGTAGCTGTATCCGCCCCTTGGGGCGGCCGAGCTTAGCCGGTGGCGTAAGCCACCGGACTCGATGCCGACATGCCAAGAGCCCCGCCAGGGGCGACAGAGGTGAACCCAACGGGCGCGGCGCACTCTGCACCAGACGCTCGATCGCCCCTGAAGGGGCTATGGTCTGGGGTCGTCGGGATTCCGGTGGCTGTTCCTGCGTGTCGCGTGCGGCACGCAGGTTCGGTTGCTTTGCAAACCACCGGCTATTTGCGGGCGCCCCAAGGGGCGCTGGTCCCAACCTGCACGATCTCAAGATGTACGTGCCTTGAGGCAATGGCGCCCGCCCGCTTTACAACGTCCGCTACGTGGACCGCTTCGCGTTCAGATCATGTGCCCTGCGGCAGCAGTACGCTGGCGGCGTAGTTGTTCGGCGTCAGCAGCTCTTCTATGCGCTCGTTGACTTCGTCCGCTGTTACGTCTTCCAGCATCTCGGGCACGTCGAACAGCTCGCTCTTGTGGCCGATCGCGCTCAGGTACGCGTAGGCTGTGCTTTCCGGGTCATTGAACGAGCGCAGAAAGGTGCCGAACACCTTGCGCCGCTTGCGCTCGATGTCCTGCGCGCTTACCCCCTGCTCGCGCGCCTTGCCCACTATTTCGATCACTTCCTCTTCCAGCCGCTCGGGCTCTGGCGTTTCGCCGCCGATCACGGCGTAGCCGAACCCCGGCTCGGCTTGATAACCCGCGCCGAAGTCACTGCCGATCAGGCGCAGATCGTAAAGCCGCTCATAGGCCTCGCTTTCGCGGCTGAACAATGCATCCAGCGCGATCGTGCTTACCAGGTCGCGGCGTGTCAGTGCATCGCCGTCGGGCATCCTGGCGTCCTTGAACCCCAGCAGCAGCCGCGGGCGCGAGATGAACATGCGCCGCTGCGACCTGCGGGTGCCGACCGGGGCCGGCTCATGCGGCCGATCGCGCCGAAAGTTCGGGCGCGGCGTGGCCGGGGCCCATCGTGCGCTGGCACTTTCGGCCAACGCGCGCAGTTCGTCGGCGTCGAAGTCACCCGTCACCAGCAATGTCAGGTTCGTCGGGTGATAGAAGCGCGAGTGGCACAGCTGCAGCAACGCGGGCGTTACTCCGTTGACCGTTTCGGCTGTGCCGGCGATATCGATGCGCACCGGGTGCTTCTGGTACATGCCCTCAAGCAGTTGCTGAAAGCCCACCCAGCCGGGGCTGTCCATGTACTGGTTGATTTCCTGGATAATGATGTCGCGCTCGGTATCCACCAATTTGCGGTCGAAGTACGGCGTGAGTGCCAGCTCAAGCAGCGTGTCGAGGTTTTCGTCGAAGCGCTCGGTACATTCAAAGTAGTAGGCGGTCTGCGTGTGGCTTGTGTGCGCGTTACAGTATGCGCCCCGCTCGCTGAAGACGTCGGTCAGGTCACCGGCTGCCTTCTTGAACATCTGGTGCTCAAGGAAATGCGCAATGCCGTCGGGCACGGCCACGCGCTTGCGGCCTTCAATCCAAGTACTGTCGGTGCTGCCGTAGTCGGCGACAACGAAGGCAATCTTCTTGCCGAAGCCTGGCCGCGGCGCATACAGAAAGCGCATGCCGCAGCCGAGCACGGCTTCAAAGCGCTGCTCGCCCAGCGTCTTGCTGCTGACACGGTGAAGTTTTTCCAGCGTCGTTGCCATCGCACCTGATTGTGGGTGCCACAGCGCATGTTGCAAGGCGGCAGTTGTGCGCGCTTGCTGTTGCAAACGCGGGCTTGATGGGTAGAGAAGCCTGTCGGCCCGAAACCAGGAGAGAGCGATGGAGATCAAACCGTCCACCCGCGTAGCATCAATCGGCGCTTACGCCTTTGCCGCCGTTGACGAAAAGGTCGCCGAGCTCAAGGCTCGCGGCATCACACCCATCGACTTCGGCGTCGGCGATTACCAGGACCCCACCTGGCCGCTGATTCGAAAAGCCGCCAAGAAGGCAATCGACGAGCACGCCACGGACGGCTATCCAAGCTATGTCGGCGCGCTTTCATTCCGGCAGGCGGTCGCGGATTGGCTTCAGCGGCGATTTGGCGTCACGCTCGATTCGCGCACACAGATCACCAGCACGATCGGCAGTAAGGAAGGAATCTTCAACTTCGCCGAAGGCTTCGTGAACCCGGGCGATGTCGTGATCTGCCCAAGCCCCGGCTACCCGCCGTACAAGCGCGGCACCCTGTTCGCCGAGGGCAAGGCCTACTTCGTGCCCGTGACGCACAAAAACAAGTGCCAGTACGACCTGCGCAAGATCCCCGGCGATGTGCTTGAGCGCGCGAAGATCATGTGGGTCACCACGCCCTCAAGCCCGCTTGGCTATGTCGCGTCGCTGGACTTTCTCAAGAACGCCTATGAGTTCTGCCAGCAGCACGGCATCATCCTTGCCAGCGACGAGGCGTACAGCGAGCTGTACTTCACGCCCGAGGCGCCCCATTCGGCGCTTGAGGTCGCGGCGGGCAACAACTTTGACGGCGTCGTGCAGTTTCACTCACTCAGCAAGCGCAGCGTAATGACCGGCTGGCGTGTCGGGTGGGCGGCCGGCGACCAGCGCATCATTGACGTGTTCAAGAAGGTCAAGACCA
>CAZZBH010000139.1:0-8409 GCA_964652605.1 uncultured Planctomycetaceae bacterium | reverse complement strand
TCGTAGGGCGGATAACCCGTCAGAATCTGGTACAGCACAGCGCCCAGCGAATACACGTCGCTCTTCTCGTCCACCGATTCCAGGTCGCCCCGGGCCTGCTCGGGCGACATGTACGCGGGCGTGCCGACAATGCTGCCGTCCAGCGTCAGCGCCTCGCTGTCCGCGTCAAGCAGCGACTTGCTGAGCGCAAGCGTGCCCTTGCGCAGATCGTCCAGCGCCCTGTCTTCCTGGCCCTTCAGCCGCGCCAGGCCCCAGTCAAGCACCAGCGTCTCGCCAAAGTCGCCCAGCATGATGTTTTCAGGCTTGATGTCGCGATTGATCACGCCACGGCTGTGGGCATACGCGATCGCGTTGCACACGTCGATGAACTGGTCCAGCAGCTTGATACGCGCAGCCAGCTTCTGTGTCTTGCTGAGTGAGGCGTCTTTGCGAATTTCGCGCAGCCGGTCCGACAACGTACGCCCGCGGATGAAGCGCATGGTGTAGTAAAAGCTGCCGTCGTCGTACTGCCCGATCTCGTACACCGGCACAATGTTGGGATGCTCAAGCTGGCCCGTGATTCGCGCCTCGCGCAAAAACCGCTCAATCACGCCGCCCGAGCCGGAGGTGCCAGCTGGCACGCTGGCGGGCACACTGCCTGATGCCACGCCGGGCAGCAGCTCTTTGAGCGCAACTTCGCGCCCCACGGCATTGTCGCGCGCCAGCATGACGCGGCCCATGCCGCCACGCGCGTGCTCTTTTTTCAGCTCATAGCGATCGCTCTTGTCGCCGAACACCGGGAAGAACCGGCCCGTGGTCAGGCGCAGCGTGCGCCGCGAAACCTCGCTGGGTATCTGCGTTTCGCCGTCCGGCTCGTCGTCGCTTGCCGGCTGAAACCCGGCGCGCGAGGCCAGGTCTCGGCCCGTCGTTGCCACTGCGCGCAAGGTGTCGCGCACCACGCGTCGCCCGCGGTCGCCGTCGCCCGCGTGCTCAAACAGCGTCTTCTGCACTGTGTCGTCGATGCCGATCTCGCGCAACGCGCGCTGACGCTTTTCCGGGTCATTGAGTACCTCGGGAATCGTATGGGTGCGTGCGCCATCGCCGGAGTCCAGCGTGACTGTCGGCGCGGCGGCTTCGAAGCTTGCGAGTGTTGGCGCCTTTTCCGGGTTTTCCAGCGCCTCAGCCGCCGCATCAGGCGATAAATGCCCGCTGTGGACAGCCAGGATGGCCGCAACAATGGATTTCTGTTTATCGACCATTTCCCGCCAGCGCCCCGTTCGGCGCGCAATTGTACGGTGCGATCTGTGCAACCTCTAGGTCATGTAAGGTCGAAGTCCACGACCAGCGGCAAGTGGTCCGACGCCTTGCGGGTAAGGGCTGAATTGACCAGGTGCGCGCCTTGCACCTTGATCCGCCGGCAGGTGTAGACCTTGTCAAGCGAGCCCACGGGCATGTAGGCGGGAAAGCTGCGAAACCGTGAAGGCGGCGCAGTGACTTGCGACAAACCATGCTCGGCAATCGGCCCACGACCCAACGTGTTGCGCCAGTCGTTGCAATCTCCGCCGACAATAGTTGGCAAGTTGCCGTAGGCGCAGAAACTTTCGTGTGTCAGCAGGTGCTTTACCTGCCAGTGTCGCTCGCGCTCGCCCAGGCCCAGGTGCCAGTTCACCAATCGCAGCTCATTGCCGTCGTGGGCCTGCACCAGGGCAACCTGCGCCCGGCGGTTCTTGCGGCCACGATAACGCAGAGAAATGTTGTGTCGCTTGCGGATAGGAAAGCGCGTCAACACAAGGTTGCCGTAGCCCCCTTTGCCAACGCGGTGGTTGAACTGAAAGATGGCAAAGTCGTAACCGAAGGCCTGTTGCAGGATGGCAGGCTGGTCGTCAAAGCCTGAGCGGCTGACGTTGCGGTCAACTTCCTGAAGGCAGACAATGTCGGCGCGCGCTTCGCGGATCACGTCAATGATGCGTTCAAGCCGGTACAGCCGGTCACGCCCGCCGATGCCCTTGTGAATGTTGTATGTCAGCAGTCGCACGGCTGTAAAAGATGCACGTCCAGCCCTGAAGTGCAAGCGGGCAATCCACTATGCTGGCGCGATGGCAGCCTACGGCGAACTTTGCACTCTCTTCTATGACCTGGACAAGCCCACAGCGCCGGAGCTTGCGCTGGATTGGTACGCGGCGAACCTGCCGGATGGCCCGGTGCTGGAGCCGATGTGCGGGTCAGGCCGTTTTCTGGTGCCGCTGCGGCAGCTTGGCGTTGATGTAGCAGGCGCCGACCCGTCGGCTGCCATGCTGGATGCCTGCCGGGCGCGCCTGCAGGCGCTGGGGTTGACGGCCAGGCTGTGGCAGCAGTCGATGCAGGACTTTTCCGTGGCCGAGACCTTTGCGGCTGCGCTGATCCCCGCGTCGTCGTTCTGCCTGATTGTCGAGCCGCAGGATGCGCGTGTCGCGTTGCAGCGCCTGAAGCGGCACCTGCAAAGCGGCGCGCCGTTGCTGATGGAGTTTGAGCAGCCACGCCACGACGCCAGGCCCACAGAAACAGTCCGCGTCGTGACGCGCGGCAGCATGCAGATCCGCCTTACATCGCAAGTGCGGTATGACACCGCGTCATGCGTTGAGGAGTACCGCAACCACTATGAAATGAAGCAGTCAGGTAGAGTTGTGCAAACCGAGGACGAAACACTGAGGCTGCGCTGCTACCGGCCCGAGGAGATCATCCGCCTGGTCACTGATTGCGGGTTTGGCGACATTGCAGTGCAGCACCCGGTGTTCGGGCCGGTATTGACTGCCACGGCTTGAACAACGCCGGTCTATGCGACGGTGCAGACAGAGTTAATCTCGTCCTGGCAGGTTAAGGGGTCCCGATGTCCGGCAGGCGCATCTACGCATTCGGTGGCGGCAAGGCGGACGGCAACGCCGGCATGAAAGAGCTGCTGGGCGGCAAGGGCGCAAACCTGGCAGAGATGGCGTCGCTGGGCCTGCCGGTGCCGCCGGGGTTCACCATCACCACGGAGTGCTGCAAAGCCTGGTACGACGCTGGCGGGAAGATGCCCGCCGGGGTGATGGACGAAGTTCGCAAAGCCGTCGCCGTGGTCGAAAAGCGCCTTGGGCGGCAATTCGGCGGTGCCAAGCCCCTGCTGTTCAGTGTGCGCAGCGGTGCCGCGGCCAGCATGCCGGGCATGATGGACACGGTGCTCAATCTCGGGTTGAACACTGAAGCCGTGGCGGCGCTGGCCAACGAGACCGGTAACCCGCGGTTTGCGTGGGACAGCTACCGGCGCTTCATCACCATGTTCGGCGACGTGGTGGCGGGCGTGGCGCGCAGAAAATTTGACGTAGCGCTTGAAGAAACCAAGAAGCGCACACGCGTGCTGCGCGACAGCGACGTTTCGGCCGAAGACCTGCAAGCCATCGCCGAGGTGCTGCGCAAGGTGTATCGCCGCGAGGCGCACGAAGTGTTTCCCGAAGACCCCTGGGTGCAGCTTGAACGGGCCATCGAAGCCGTGTTCCGAAGCTGGAACAATATGCGCGCGGTCGAATACCGCCGCATTCACAAGATTCGCGGGCTGATCGGCACAGCCGTCACCGTGCAGGCCATGGTGTTCGGCAACCTGAACGACAACAGCGCCACGGGCGTGGGCTTTTCCCGCGACCCCAGCACCGGCGAGAACGAGTTCTTCTGCGATGTGCTGTTCAACGCACAGGGTGAAGACGTGGTCGCCGGCCTGCGCACGCCTGACAACATCGACGCGCTGGCCGAGCGGTCGCCCGTCGTGCACAAGCAACTGCTGGCCGTGCGCGACAAACTGGAAAAGCACTATCGCGACATGCAGGACATGGAGTTCACCGTGCAGGACGGTGAGCTGTTCCTGCTGCAGACCCGCAACGGCAAGCGCACCGCGAGGGCCGCCCTGCGCATCGCGTTGAGCCTGGTGGACGAGGGCCTTCTCACGCGCGAAGAGGCGCTGCTCAAGATTGACGCGTCAAGCCTCAACCAGTTGCTTCACCCGACCTTTGACCCCAAGGCGAAAAAGCTGGTGATCGCCACGGGCATCCCCGCCAGCCCCGGCGCGGCCAAGGGAATTGCGGCCTTCACGCCCCAAGCCGCCGAGCAGATGGCAGCGGCTGGGCAGACCGTGATCCTGGTGCGTGAGGAAACCAGCCCCGAAGACATCAAGGGCATGGCGGCTGCGCAGGGCATCCTCACGGCGCGCGGCGGCCGCACAAGCCATGCGGCGGTAGTCGCGCGCCAGATGGGCAAGTGCTGCGTGGCAGGATGCTCAAAGCTGGAGATTGACGAGCATCGAGGGCGCTTCACCGTCGGGCGGCATACGGTCAAGGAAGGCGACTTGCTTAGCCTCGACGGCGCCACCGGCCAGGTGATGCTTGGCGACGTGCCGACCGTGCCGCCGGAGCTCAGCGGCGACTTTGACACGGTGATGCGCTGGGCGGACGAGTTTCGCACGCTGGGTGTGCGCGCCAACGCCGACACGCCAACGGATGCCCGCAAGGCGCGCGAGTTCGGCGCAGAGGGCATCGGCTTGTGCCGCACCGAGCACATGTTTTTTGACAGCGCGCGCATTAACCGCATGCGGGAGATGATCCTCGCGCGCACGATCGAGCAGAAGCAAGCCGCGCTCGCCCACCTGCTGCCGATGCAGCGCGAGGATTTTGTCGGGTTGTTCGAGGCCATGGACGGGCTGCCGGTGACCATCCGGCTGCTCGACCCGCCGCTGCACGAGTTTCTTCCGCACGATCCTGGCATCCAGCAGGTGATCGCTGACGAGCTTGAAGTCCCGGTAAAAGCCGTGCGCGAACGCGTGGAGCAGTTGCATGAAGTCAACCCGATGCTCGGGCTGCGCGGATGCAGGCTGGGAATCGTCGAGCCGATGATCTACGACATGCAGGTGCAGGCGATCATTGAAGCCGTGCGCGAAGCCGCGCGGCGCGGCATCAAGGCCGATGCCGAAATCATGATTCCGCTTGTCGGCACGATCGAGGAGCTGCGCCGTCTGCGCCGGCGCGCGGAGGAACAACTGACGCGCTTCAATCTTGAGCGCCGCGCCAGCGTCAAGGTGAAGATCGGCACGATGATCGAAGTGCCACGCGCCGCCCTGACGGCCGACAAGGTCGCCGAGGAAGCCGATTTTTTTTCGTTCGGCACCAACGACCTGACACAGATGGCGCTGGGTGTTTCGCGCGACGACGCCGAGAAGGGCTTTCTGATCGAGTACGTGGTGCAGGGCATCTACCCCACCGACCCGTTTGCCACGCTGGACGCCGAGGGCGTGGGCAAGCTGGTGGAGATGGGCGTCAAGCTCGGTCGCGCCACGCGGCCCGACCTGAAAGTCGGCATCTGCGGCGAGCACGGCGGCGACCCCGAAAGCATTGACTTCTGCCACGGCGCCGGGCTGGACTACGTAAGCTGCAGCCCCTACCGCGTGCCGATCGCGCGCCTGGCCGCCGCGCAAGCCGCGATCCGCGCCGGCGCAAAGTTGAGCCACGAAAACACGAAAGCACCAAAGAAAACGCGCGCGAAAGTCAAGGCGTGAGCCGGTTCCGTTTCCGTGCGGTAGCAGTTTCGTGTTTTCGTGCTTTCGTGGCTGATCCAGATGCGTTCCGACCTGTTCCAGTTTACCGTCCCGCCTGAGCGCATTGCGCAGACGCCGGCTGCAAAGCGCGACGAATCGAAGCTGATGGTTGTCCGCCGCGGTGCGGGTTTAATCGAGCATCACGTCTTTCACGACCTGCCGTCGCTGCTGAAAGCCGGCGACCTGCTGTTGATGAACGACACCAAGGTCAACCCTTGCCGCCTTCACTGCAAGCGCGAAGGCACAGGCGGGCACGTCGAACTGTTTGTGATTCGCCGGATTGAACCCAATCCAGAATCCAGAATCCAGAATCCAAAGTCGGCCGAGTACGAAGCCCTGACCGGCTCCGGCGGTAAACTCGAGCCCGGCGAAACTCTCACGTACCAAGACGCCACAATCACGCTGCTTGAACGCAACGCCTTCGGCCCCGGGCACTGGCTTGTGAGCATTGACGCGCCGGGCGGCGCCGATGAGTTCCTGCAAGCGCACGCCAAGATGCCGCTGCCGCTCTACATCAAGCGCGAGCGCAACGACGACCCGTACGCGGCACTGGACCGCGAGCGCTACCAGACCGTGATCGCAGCCAACCCCGGCGCCGTAGCGGCTCCTACCGCGGCGCTGCATTTCACCCCTGAGCTGCTGGACGCCTGCGCCTCGCGAGGAATCGATCGCTCCACGCTGACCCTGCATACCGGCCCGGGGACGTTCCGCCCGCTCAAAGCCGCAACGCTGGAAAAACACGACATGCACTCGGAAGCGTTCACGGTGCCGCAAGCGGCGAGCGACGCGGTGCAATCAGCACGCGCCCGCGGCGGCCGTGTAGTAGTCGTGGGCACGACAACCTGCCGCACAGTGGAAACGGTCAGCGACGAGCAAGGGCAGTTGCGCGCATGCAGCGGCGAGAGCCGCCTGTTCATCTATCCACCCTGGCGCTTTCGATGCACCGACGCACTGCTGACCAACTTCCACCTGCCACAGAGCACGCTGATTTTCCTCGTCGCGGCCTGGCTTGGTGTGGAGTTGACACGTCAAGCCTACGAAACGGCACTGGCAGAAGACTACCGCTTCTTCAGCTACGGCGACGCGATGCTGTGTTTGCCGTGAACGCCAGGCAGGAAGCGCCGAGCGTGAGCTCGGGGCAGTCCCGGGTTGACTCGCGAGTTGACTCTGCAAAGCCCCGACCTGACGGTCGGGGCTCCCTGTCTAGATCAACCCCAGCTCTTTGCCGCACTTGGCGAAGATGTCGAGCGCTTCCTGCAGGTCTTCGCGTGAGTGCGCGGCGCTGACGATTGTGCGCACGCGTGACAGCTTCTCGGGCACCATCGGGAAATAGATGCCTTGCGCATACACGCCCGCCTTGAGCAGGTTCTCACTGAACTTGGCTGCCTTTGCCCCGTCGCCGACGATCACCGGCGTCACCGGGGTTACGCTGTTGCCTGTGTTGAAACCCAGCCCCTTCAAACCCTGCTTGAAAAACTTCGTGTTCTCCCACAGCTTCGCGTGGTGCTGGGGCTCGTTCTCCATCACGTCGAAGCAGGCTGACACAGCCGCTACAACCGCAGGCGGCGCGCTGGCGCTGAACAGGAACGGCCGCGCCTTGGCGATCAGGTAATCACGCACGACTTTGGGGCCGGCGAAGTAGCCGCCTACCACCGGCACGGCTTTGCTCAGTGTGCCCACGGTTAGCGCCCAGCGGTCGTGCACGCCCTGGTCGTCCACGGTGCCGCGGCCCTTTTCGCCCAGCACGCCCGTGGCGTGGGCGTCGTCCACCATGGTGATTGCGTCGTACTTCTCGCAGGCGTCAGCGACCGCGCGCAGGTCCGCCACGTCGCCGTCCATGCTGAACACGCCGTCGGTGACCACCAGGATCTTGCCCTTGATGCCCTTGGCGCCGCGCGCTTCTTTCAGCAGCTCTTCAAGATGCCCGTAGTCCTTGTGCCGGTAGATCGCGCGCGAGGCTTTGCTCAGCCGCACGCCATCGATGATGCTGGCGTGGTTGAGCTCGTCGCTGATGATGTGGTCGCCCTCGACGCTGAGTGTGCTGACGACGCCGACGTTCGCCGTGAACCCGCTCTGGAACAGCAGGGCGCTTTCGGTCTTCTTGAACCTGGCGATCTTCTCTTCGCACTCAACGTGAATGTCCATCGTGCCCGAAATCGGCCGCACAGCCCCCGTGCCCACGCCGTACTTGTCGATCGCCTTGTGCGCGGCTTCGACCACCTTGGGGTGAGTCGAAAGGCCAAGGTAGCTGTTGTTCGAAAGCTGGATGACGCGCCGGCCATCAATGACAACACGAGCCCCCACCGCCGTCTCATGCACCTTCGGCATATGAAACAGGCTGCGAGCCTTCAGGGCCTCAATCTCAGCAGAACACCATTCAACAAGGTTGTGGGTCACGACCAATCTCCAGCAACAAAGGCCCCTCAGGGGCCGAAAGACCATAGCCCGGCCCGTAAGGGCCGGGAAGCACAGTACCCGAATCCCCCGAGGCCCGTAAGGGCCGTCAGAGGGCCAACGTTCATAGCAGATCGACTTCCGTAAACTCCATACCGTTGCGGCGGAGAAACTCCTTCAACTCATCCACGAAGCTCGTTTGCGCGTGATGCTTCTCCTGATTCTGAATGTAACGCACCGTCTCATCGTACCGGTTGTCGCTTACCGTGAACGCGGCGTAGCCTTCCTGCCACGCGAACTTGTCGCGGTAATCCGTCTGCTCGTTCAGCCACCGCGAAGAGTTGGATTTCAGCTTGTTGACCGTCTCGGCAATTGTGGTTGTCGGCGGCATCCTTATGAACAGATGGACGAGATCGGCAAAAGGTACCCGGCCCTCGCGGGCC
>CAZZBH010000138.1:0-8624 GCA_964652605.1 uncultured Planctomycetaceae bacterium | reverse complement strand
CAATCTCTGACGGACTCGCCCGCGTAGCCGTGGCCGCCAAGGTCAATGACGCCGTCGTTGACCTGCAGCGCCCCCTGCCCGACGGCGCCAAGGTCCAGATCCTCACCAAGAAAGACGCCGAAGCCGTCGAGGTGCTGCGCCACTCGGCCGCGCACCTGATGGCCGACGCGATCCTGCGCATCTTCCCCAAGGCGCAGCTCACCATCGGGCCGGTGGTGGAAGAGGGCTTCTATTACGACATCTACTTGCCGGACCAGAAAATCACCCCGGACGACTTCCCGAGAATCGAGGCCGAGATGGCCAAGATCGTGAAGCAGGGGCACCCGTTCGTGCGCTGCATCAGCGGCTACGACGAAGCCAACGAGCACTACGCGCGCTACAGGGCCATCGACGGCGGCCACAACAAGTTCAAGGCCGAGCTGGTGGAAGGCATCAAGCAGCGCGGCGAAGAGCTGACCTTCTACAAGCACGGCGACTTCATCGACCTGTGCCGCGGCCCCCACGTGCCCGACACCGGCTGGCTCAAGTTCGTGAAGCTGACCAAGGTGGCCGGCAGCTACTGGCGCGCCGACGCGGAGAAAGAGCAGCTCCAGCGCGTCTACGGCACCGCGTTCTTCAGCAAGGCCGAGCTTGAGGACTACTTCAAGTTCCTGGAAGAAGCCCGCAAGCGCGACCACCGCGTACTCGGCGAGCAGCTTGAGCTGTTCTTCATGGACGAAGACGCGCCCGGTTTCCCCTTCTTCTACCCCAAGGGCGCGCAGATCTGGAACCTGCTGGTGGACTTCATGCGCAAGAACCTGCGCAGGCGCGGGTACCAAGAGGTGAAGACACCGTTAGTGCTCAGCGAGCAGATGTGGCACACCAGCGGCCACTACCAGAACTATCTCGAGAACATGTTCTTCACCAAGATGAAGCTGCGCGACGAGAAGCAGCCCGACAAGGTGAACGAAAACGTCGAGGAAGAGCGCCCCATGGCCGTCAAGCCGATGAACTGCCCGGGGCACCTGATGCTGTACCGCACACGCCTGCACAGCCACAACGAGTTCCCGCTGCGGTTCGCCGAGATGGGGCTTGTGCACCGGCGCGAGCTGAGCGGCGTGCGGCACGGGCTGTTCCGCGTGCAGGCGTTCACACAGGACGACGCGCACCACTTCTGCACACCGGAGCAGATCAAGGGCGAGATCGCGCTGCTGATTGATTTCTTCAAGGAGATCTACGGCGCGTTCGGCCTGGATGACGTGCACATCGAGCTTTCGACACGCCCGGAAAAGAGCATCGGCAGCGAGGAAGTATGGGAGAAGGCAGAAAGCGCGCTGAAGGAAACTCTTGAAGAAAAGGGCGTCGCGTACCAGTTGAACGAGGGCGACGGCGCGTTTTACGGCCCGAAGATCGACTTTCATATCCGGGACAGCCTGAAGCGAAGCTGGCAGTGCGGCACCATCCAGCTCGACTTCAGCATGCCGGCGCGGTTCGGGCTGCAGTACGTCGGCGCGGACGGGGCGCGGCACACACCAGTGATGATCCACCGCGCCTGCTACGGCAGCGTCGAGCGTTTTATGGGGATCCTGATCGAGCACTTCGCAGGCGCGTTCCCGCTGTGGCTCGCGCCCGTGCAGGTGCAGATCATCCCCGTAAGCGAAAAGTTCACAGACTACGCAAAGCAGGTGAACGCAAAGCTGCTGGAAAAGGGCCTACGCAGCGAGATCAATTTGAAGGACGACCGCGTAGGCTACAAGATCCGCGAGGCGTCACTGCAAAAGATCCCCTACGCGCTGGTGCTAGGCGAAAAGGAACAAGGCAACGGAACCATCAACGCCCGCTCCCGAGACAAAGGCGAGCTAGGCGAAATGCCCATAGAGCAATTCCTCGAATCACTGGAGGAATGGCAGAAGTAGATGCAACAGGGAGCCCCGAGCGTAAGCTCGGGGCTTTCAACAGCATCGCTGCGGTACGATAGCGCCGCGATCCACCCCGGCCTGACGTCGGATGTGCGCTTGCCCCGGGAGCGCGGACCTCTGGTCCGCAAATGCGGGCGGGACGCCCGCGCTCCTACTGCGGATTCTCCATTGCTCTCCCAGCCGCCTGCCTAAACACCCTGCGCACCGCCACTTGTGCCGCTTGCGTGGTAGCGCACACTTCTCACCTAACGCACTGGCACCGGCGATGTGCGCTTTTGTGTTTGGGGTTGCTGCCCGTCAGCCGGTATCCTCTTGTCTCATCAACTTGATCAATGCGCGGCGTGGGTCTCGCGTTGATCGTTTGACGAACGGAGGGAGACATGAAAACGCTGATGCTTGCCCTGCTCATGGCATTCGCCACTGCCGCTTCCGCGCAGCAGACGTTCACCTGCCACCCGGGCCTGGGGCACACCAAGGGCTTCTGGCACAACGTCAACGGCAAAGCCGTGCTCGCCGGCCACGACACTGCCTGGCGCGACGAGCTCAACTTGCTGAACCTGGTCAACCCTGATGGCACGCCCTACGCCGTGCCGGCTGGCAACTTTGACGCTGCGCACGAAGACTTTGCCGGCTGGATTCTCAGCCCGCCGCGCGGAAACATGGCGCACATCCTGGCCACGCAGCTGGCGGCGACGGTGCTGAACGTCGAGTTCGGCGATATGGCTACACTGACCAACCTGCACGTGGACTGGCGCGGCAACAAAGAGCCGCTGGCAAACCTGATTGCCGACGCCGCCAACCTGTTGCTGCAACACCCGCTCACCAAGTCGCCAAGCGCCGAGCGCGACCTGCAGGAGGAGTACAAAGACCTGTTCGACGCCATCAACAACAACCTGATCGACGTCTGCGAGCCGCAGGGCGCGCCACCACCACCGCCACCAGCCGCCGTCGCGACACTCAGCGCCACAACGCCCCCGGGCGGCGAGGGCGCAGGCGTGGCTGGATGCGCAGCCGGGGCGGGCGGATTGCCGGTGCTGTTTGCGCTCGGCCTGCTGGCTTGGCGCCGCCGGCGATAAGTCACAGCACACACCCGCCCAGGGGGCGCGGCTAGCCGCGCCCCCTGCCGTTTTGGCGCAAAGTCTGCCCGGTAGGTTGTGCAATCTTTGCGTTCGCCCTTGACTGTACAGTTTGCACTCTGATAGAAGTCGCAAACCGCTCAGTCGGCACCGCCTGTGCAATGCGGGCGTTTCCGACTGGGCGAAATGGTCGCCTTGGGCAATCTGCGCAATAAGGGGAAGCAATGATTCGTCATTCTGTTCAAGCCGCTGCGGCGGTTCTGGTGGGCCTGTGCGCCCTGGCGTTTGTCGCCGTCACGCCGGCAAGCGTCGAAGCCAGCGGTTGCACTTCGTGCACCGCAACTTTTGACTGCTACGCCGGATTGGGCCGCACCAAGGGGTTCTGGAGCAATCCGAACGGCAAGAAGCAGCTCGCGCCGCATGACACCGCCTGGCGCGATCGCCTGAACGGCCTTTGCCTGGTCAACGCCGCGGGCAATGCTTACGACGTGCCAGCCGGCAACTTCAACAACGCGCACAGCAGCTTCAGGTCGTGGATCCTGGGGCCGGTGCACGGAAACATGGCTTACATTCTGAGCCAGCAGCTTGCGGCTGCGGTGCTGAACGTTGAGTTCGGCTTCATGGATCATCTGCCGAACCACTGGGTCGAGTTCAACGGCTGCAAGGTGAACATCCAGGATCTGTTTGACGACGCGAACGACCTGCTGTGCGCGCACCCGCTGACGTCCAGCCCCAGCGCCGCACGCGACGCGCAGGAAGAATTGAAGGATCTGTTCGACGCGCTCAACAACAACGACATTCAGGTGTGCGTCAAGACCGGCCAGCCGCCGCAACTGACGACCACAATCCTGGTCACCAAATTCTACGACCTGAACCTGAACGGCGTGTGGGACAACGGCGAAGTGACCATCCCGAACTGGCCGATCGAGCTTCGCGCGTCCGACGGCACCACCGTGCTGGCCTCAGGCGTGACCGACGCCAACGGCGAGTTCTCGGTTGTAGTAAACCGCGACTCAACCAGTTACGTCGTCGTGGAATTGATGAACGAGCCGTACATCAACATCACGCCGACCAGCGAGCTGGTCACCGCCGACACCGACATGGTTGTGGTGGACTTCGGCAATGTCGCCATCCAGTGCCACTTGTTGCTGGGCCGCACGCGCGGCTTCTGGGGTTCAAGCCCGCAAAGCATCCCGATGTATGACGCGGCATTTCCCGCATGGGCTGAGGCGCTGAACGACCTGTGCCTGGTGGACAACAACGGCACCCCGCTTGTGCTGTCAGAGACTGACCCCGTCGCCGCGCGCAATGACGCGCGCGCATGGTTCACTGCCATCGGCCCTGAGGACAACAAGGCGCACCAGCTTTCAATCCAGCTTGCCGTCACCGTGCTGAACGTGACAGCCGGCTTGATGAGCAGCGCCCCGGGAGTGTTCGTGGACTGGGACAACCAGCGGCGCAACATTGAAGAGGTGTTCGCCATCGCCAACACGCTGCTGTGCGCCAACCCGGTCGTGCTCGGCGGCGGCGCGATTGCCGACCAGATGGAGGAGTTGAAGGACTTCTTCGACAACATCAACAACAACATCACCGACGACACGCACGTTTACCTGGTACTGCCGGGGCCCGTGCCCTTCGGCACGCTGAGCTGCGTGTCACCGCTACCGCCGGCGACCGAGTAGCCGCCAGAACACGAACCGGGGCCGCGAATGCGGCCCCGGTCTTCTTTGCGGGGATGCACCTCAGTCGAGAACCTTGGTGACCTGGAAAATCGAGGTGGTGCCGCTTACCTCGTTGCCTACGATCAGCAGCGCCTCACCGTTGGGGCTGTCGGCAGCCGGCACGAACACCAGCCCCTCGGGGCCCAGCTCGCCAGCCGCGGAGCTGTCCGCGGGCACGTTGAAATCCCGCGGGTTGATGTACTGCTGAAAGACCGGCGCCTGCGGATCGGTCACGTCCCAGACCATGATGCCGCCAACGCGCTCAAGACCGACGAAAACGTACGTGCGCCCGTCGATCACGCCCAGCGTCAATCCCTCCGGCTCCGGGCCTTTGTTGTCACTGCGGTTGTCAGCGGCGTTGCCGGAATGATCGGCGTTGAAATGGTTGGGGTTGGCGGCGTAGGTCACGCGCTCCATGGTCTCGCCGCTGTCCCACACCTGCTGCCCGCCCTCAGTCCAGATGGTGATGCTGCGCGCCCCGAATGCATAGATGGCTTCGTGCTCGCCGCCGGCGTTGACCCCGGTCGAAGTGGTGATCGTCAGCCGCCCAAGCTGGTCGTTCTGCTTGAGCTGCGCTGCATTCGGGAAAACGCCCGCATCCAGCACCACCGACGCGTGGTTCAGGCGGCGCTCTTCACTGAAGCCGCCGTAGTCGCGTGAATCACCCTCGTTGGCTGTGATCAGGTAGCGCTGGCCACCCACCTCATAGCAAGCCAGGGCGTCGGGCATGTGCAAGCCACGTACCGGCCAGTTCAGCACCGCAAACCCGCCGTCCTGGTCGCTGGCGTCAAGGCCCATGCCCGGCTGGGAATGATCCTTGTAGCCCAGGGGCAGGATGTCGGTGACGGTGGCGGTGGCGATGTTCACGACCGCGATGGCGTTGGCCTCCTGCAGCGCGACGTATGCAGTCGTGCTGTCGGGGCTGACGGCGATGTACTCAGGCTCAACGTCCTGGGCCAGGGTGGCCAGCCCGTCGGTGTCGCTGCCGGGGCCGAAGATGCGCACTCCGGCGGCGATCAGCGCGGCCTTCTGGCTGTTCCAGGCGGTAAAGGTGGCATGCGAAACGGCGGCTGCGGCAACGCCGGGCTGCAGGTCGATGATGGTTACGCTTCCCTCCGGGTCCACGGTATAGGCGTCGTTGGGCTCGCCCTCGTTGGCAACCAGCACGTAGCGGCCGTTCGGCGAGAAGCACAGCATGTCGGGCAGGGCGCCGGCGGCATAGGTTGCCAGCGGCGTCGTAAAGGTCGCGTCGTTTGTGTTGAAGAAGACGACTTCGCCTGGGTCGGTCTTGACGCCGTTTTCAACGGCGATGGCAAGCAACCCGTTGCTGACCGCCGCGCTGTTGGCGATGCCGTTGGGCACCGCGCCGCCACCCAACGGCACGCAGTCGATCGCCAGAATGAACGTGGGGTTGGTGGGGTCCGACAGATCAACGACATCGACAGTCTGGTCAAGCGCGTTCACCACGAACAGCCGGTTGGTCAGCGGGCAGAAGGCGGGAATCTCGCAGGCGCTGGCGCCAAAGCTGCCGGTGTCGTAGCGGCCGATGACGCCAAGCAGGATGCGCGCGCCCGGCGCGGTGACGGTGACAGTCTGGATTTCGGTCTTGGTCTTTGAGACTTCTTCAGTACGGGTACACGAGCCAAGCAGCAGCGCCCCGAAAACGGCAATGCACACGTGGATTCTCACGAAAAGTCCTCCATGGTTGGTTGGAAATCAGGCTCACGCCATGCGGTCTAGCCGACCCAAGCCAACCAAGCGTTAAGCCGAGATGGAACTTTCGTGAAAGCAACGACAGCCGCAATGCGGCCGTTCAAACATGGCGTGCGCCTAGTCGCGCCGGCCGTCGACTTCGTACCACTCCTCCCACCGCAATGCGCTCCCGCGGCACTCCCATTCGGTCTCACCAGTGAGGCTGTCAAGGAGCCCACGCCTGCATTCTATCGATGCGAACGGTCCCACAATCGACGAACCCACTCATTGTCAGACTTCGAAGGCTCCTTTGTAAGAGGGACACCACCCGCGGCGGTTTCAATTAGGTGGAGTAGAGTCCAGGCGAGTCCAAAGGCATCATCCGGTCCAAAACAATTCAACAAGGCCGCTGCTTCCTCTTGGCTCACTGGACAAGAGATCCCAGCCATAAGCTTTGCACGCAAATCCAGGTCGAGCTCTTCAGCATCGCTTGAGGCTGGAAGCGGACCTAAATCGATGAGCTGTTTGACATTGGATCGAATTGCCATGTGCTCCTCTCCTACTTCTTCTTTGGCTTGGCCATTAACCTAGGATGATGGGTGCGGTAATGCTTCAGAAGATCATGGAGGCCTCGATTATACTTTGACCCGGCAATGCCTCTAACATCGCGGAAGTCCTTTGCCAACACCTGTCGGAATGAAAGGCCCGCGTCTGCCTTGGCGGTTGCAATACCCCTGCCGGCGTAGGTGCGAGTTAGTACATGTTCCGAATGAGGGAGAACCAGGGCACCACCATCGGCACGGCTCGTGAAACGCAGTGCAGCTTGGGGCATATGGTGCGGAGTAAGGTTGTCACCGATTCTTGCTATGGCGTCGAGATCCGCGAATCGTCCAGCCTGTCCCGCCCGCACCCCCTTCGGAGTTGAAGGCCCTGTCAAAAACCCGCCGCGCTTGGAAAGGCGGCTGCCGCTGAACAATACGTTCAGGTCCCGCGCTGCTGTCTTGCCGACGGCCGGAACAATCTTGGTTGCGACGCCGACGCCTCCGGTGAACACCGTTGTCGTTGCCACCAGATCGAAAGCCGCGCCACCCCAGATTTTGCCCGCTTTTGGCGCGTCGCCGCGGCCGTACGCGGAAGCGGCTTTGTCTACCTGGTCGGCATAATAGCCCGGTGTGAACTTCTCCGTCACCGATTCTGTGGCATTGCTTGCGCCATCAGCCGTGAACAGATCCGTGATCGGAGACCACTGCTCATTCCAAGCCCCCTTCACACCGTCCCAGTCGCCCTGTACCGCCGCCGATCCACCGTCCCACAGGTTGCCGGCGCTGCGGAATGCGTTTCGCGGCGCGAACGTTGCCGCATCCCAAACACCCCCGAAAAAAGCACCGGATGCAGACCAGAACAGCGTCCACTCGCCTCCCGCCGAATCCGCCGATAGACCATCCGGGTCGTAGAACCTCGACGGATTGTTGAGGGCGTATCCGAACAGGTTGTAAAACGGGCTGGCGATCGGGTCCGGGCTCGTAAACCGCATCAGCAACGGGTCGTAGTGCCGGTGCAGCGTGTAGCTTCCTGGGCGAAGCAGTGCTTCGCCCAGGTTCGTTCGCTTTGCGAACCCCGTGAAGTTCAAACCCGTCTGCCGCTGCTGCGCGCTGTGTGAGGTGTAGCTCCAGCGACCAGCCAGCGGGCTTTCGTACCGTTCCTCGCAACGCAGTGCGTTGCTGCGGCTCGTTCGCTTCGCGAACCCACAAAACAGGTGCCGCGTCGAGCCCGCCGACCTGAACTCGCTCAGCGTACCCGCGCGGTCAAGCCACACCTCCGCGCCCGGTGATGCGCGCCCACGGACAGCCCCTTTTCCGTGGGCAGGCTGCCGATAACGTGCCGCGACAGGAGATTGTGTTATGGCTACTCATGACTTTGATGTTTGCGTGATTGGCAGCGGGCCGGGCGGCTATGTGGCGGCTATTCGCGCTTCGCAGTTGGGCCTCAAGACCTGCTGCGTTGAAGACAAGCACTACGGCGGAATCTGCCTCAACTGGGGCTGCATCCCCACCAAGGCGCTGCTCAAATCCGCCGAGGTCATGCACACCATCGAGCACAAGGCGAAGCTGCTCGGCATCAGTGTCGGCAAGATTGATCCCGACATGGCGGCTGTCGTCAAGCGCTCGCGCGACATCTCTGCGCAGGTGAACAAGGGCATCCAGTTCCTGTTCAAGAAGCACAAGGTCACGGCCTTC
>CAZZBH010000137.1:0-8755 GCA_964652605.1 uncultured Planctomycetaceae bacterium | reverse complement strand
ACATCGACAGCTACGGCAAGCGCCTGAAGCCGCGCCGCCGCACACTGGCGGAGCTGCTCTACGCGGTCGCCGACATCACCGGCCTGAAGCGTCTGCGCTTCGTGACAAGCCACCCCAGCGACCTGCGGCCGGAGCTGTTTCAGGCGTTCAAGGACCTGCCGAACCTGATGCCGTACCTGCACTTTCCGGCCCAGAGCGGCAGCAACGAAGTTCTTAAGCGCATGCGCCGCGGGTACACCCACGAGCGTTACATGGAACTGGTGGCGGCTGCGCGTGAGGCGGTGCCGGACATCGGGTTGGCGGGCGACACGATCGTCGGATTCTGCAGCGAGACAGAAGAAGACTTCCAGCGCACGCTGGAGTTGCACGAAAAGACGCGCTACCAGACCAGTTACATCTTCATGTACAGCGAGCGCGACTACACGCCCGCCAAGGACCTGGGGCTGAAGGATGACGTGCCGTTCGAGGTGAAGAAGCGGCGCTGCAACGAGTTGATCCGGCTGCAACGCGAGTGGTCGCGCGAAGAAAACCAGAAGCGAGTAGGCCAGAGGCTGCAAGTCTTCGGCGAAGGCCCAAGCAAACGCGACCCCAGCAAGCAGGAAGGCCGAAGCCCGCAAAACCAGATCGTGATCGTCGAGTCGGGCCGCGACCTGCGGGGCAAGTTCTACGACGTTGAGATTACGGCAGCCACAGACGCGGCGCTGTACGGACGACTGCCGATCACCGCACCTTGATCCAGCCCTCTTTGATGTACCAGTCTGCCGTCTCTTGCAGGCCTTCGCGGATGGGGACTTGCGGCTCGAAGCCGAGCACGCGCTTTGCCTTTTCGCCGGTGCAGACCCAGTACGGCTTGACCAGCTCCTGAATCTTGTCGCTGTTGGGCAGCATGGGCTTGCGCAGCACGAACTGCAGCACGTCGTTCACGCGCGCGTACAGGCGGGCGGCCCAGATGGGTGCCGCCAGCGTGCGGTTCTTGCTTGGCTTCAGGATCTCGCGCAACTGGTGCATTACCGCGCTCAAGTGATAGGGCTGCGGATCAGTGACGAAGAAGGTTTCGCCGACCGCATTCTCATGCACAGCCGCCTCAACAAACGCGCGCGCCACTTCGCGCCCGTGGATCAGGCTGAATACCATCTCCTGCGATCCGAAGCGAAGCGCGTAGCCCTTCGACATGAACTTGAAGAACTCCAGGATGCCCTTGTCGCGCGGGCCATATACAGCCGGCGGGCGCAGAATGGTGTATGGCAGGTCTGTGCCGTAATCGCGCACGACCTTTTCAGCCAGCAGCTTGCTGCGGCCGTAATAGGTCACCGGGTGCTCGATTGACTCTTCGTCGATGATATGCCGCGAGTCTTCACTGGGGCCGGCTGCGGCTTGGCTTGAACAGAACAGAAAGCGCAGCACGCCCGAGCCTGCCTGGCGGGTGGCCTCCAGCAGGTTTCGCGTGCCGGCGGTGTTGGCGGCGATGATCTCGCGCTCGGTGCGGCCGAACAGCATGCCGGCGAGGTGAAAGACGTAGTCCACACCATCAACAGCTTTGCGCAACTCGTCGGGCGACTGGGTAACGTCGCCCTGTACGATCTCGTAGCCTTCACGCAGCTCCGGAAAGAGGCGCTTCTCATTGCGCACCAGCAGCCGCACCGAGTGTCCGCGCGCCTTGAGCATCTCGGCAAGGTGCGAGCCGATGAACCCGGTTGAGCCTGTGACGAGTGATCGCATGGCGGGAGAGTAGATGAAAGTGCCACGCGCTTCCAGCGCATGGGTGCAGGGGCGACCTTTGGGTCGCCCGCGCCCGGTCGGTGTGACGGCGACGCGAGGGTCGCCCTACTTCACACCCGTACGCTCAAAGTGCTTCGCAATCGCGTCGCCGATGACAGGGGCAATGTCGCCGCCGTACAGGTCGCTGTTTGCAGCCAGAATCACAAACGCCACCTGCGGGTCGTCGTAGGGCGCGAAACCGGCAAACCAGGCGTGGTCGGGCACGCCGCGCCCGTTCTCGGCTGTGCCGGTCTTGCCCGCGCATTTGATGCGCCTCAGCACCGGGGCCTTGTTGGCTGTCCCGTCAGGGCCGTGCACAACGTTGCGCATCCCGGCGTGCACCTCATCCCACACGAAATCCGGCATCTCGATGTGGCCGGGCCAGACCATGGCCTCATCCGTCAGGTGCGGAACGACAAGCGTGCCGCGGTTGGCAATCGTGGCATACAGGCGAGCGATCTCGATCGGGGCCGTGGTCATGGCGCCCTGCCCGATGGCAAGCATGGCAAGGTTTGGCGCCCAGACCCGATCGGGGTGCGGAAGCTCGGCCTTCACGTAGTGGAAGTCGCTGTCGGAGGGCACACCCAGCCCGAAGCGCTCCGCGTAGTTCAGTAGATTTTCCCACGCGGGCGATGGTCCTTCGCCCAGCTTCTGTGTCTGCGTGTAGAAGAAACCGTTGCTGCTGGCTTCAATCGCGCGCCGAACGGTGATGGGGCCGCTGATCGGGTGTGTAGTTGAACCGACGCGGGCCCCCTGCCAGTAGATGTTCCATGTCGCGCCGCGCTGCGTTGCTTCTTCGTAATAGGTGTCGCCCGGGCCAAGCGTGCCTGAATCCAGCAGCGCAAGGGCTGTCAACACCTTAAGCGTGCTGCCGGGCGCGTATCGGCCCTGTGTGGCGCGATTGAGTTGCCGTGCGTGCTGGTTCCAGCGCGGGAACCCGGGTTTGGACTCCAGCTCTTCTTCCAGCGCAAGTTGGCGCGAGTATGCGCGGTCGGCGGCGCTGCGGCCTTTCAGCGCCTCGGGATCAAAGTCCGGCAGGCTGACCATCGCCAGCACGGCACCCGTCTTCACGTCCAGCACCACGGCGCATCCACGGAAGGTCCAGGGGATTGACGACCACCTGTGGCGCTTGCTTCCTCTCGCCACCGATTCAGCCAGCACCGGCTCCCATTTGCGGATGGTGTCAATCAGGTCGCGCTGCAGGTTCATATCGATGGTCAGCGTGAGCGGCCCGTGGTGCGTCGGTGGGATTTCGTCCTCGATGCTGCGGGTGCGGCCTCGCGCGTCGCGGATGGTTGCCCGCGCACCGTACAAACCGGACAGCCGCTCGTCGTAAGTGCGCTCAATGCCGCGCAAGCCGACCATGTTCTGTGCCACGATGCCGTCAAAGCGCCGCACAAAGGCGGCCCGGTCGCCGTCGAACCATGTCTCGATGAAGTCTTCCAGCCCTTCACCAAAACTGGGGCGCGCCAGCACCTCTTCGAGTTGTGCCGAATCCGGCATGCCCACGTTGCCCAGCACGTGGACCAACTCGCGCGCGTGCGTGTACTTTCGCGACGGCCGGCGCACGCATACCACGCCCGGCAGCATGTCGGCATTTACCTTAAGCAACTCGACCACGTCGCGCGACGCATCGCGCACAAGCCGCAGCGGGTTTTCGTCCAGCGTGTAGTGCCGCCAGCGTTCGTTCCAATCCGACGCAAAGCGTTGCAGGATCTGCTTTTCGAGCCGTTCCAGCCGCTCCTCGGTCAATCCGATTACGCCGTGTTTTCGGGTCAAGGCCTCAAGGCGATTTGCCAGTGCCGGCATGTCGCCGCGCACGACATCCTCGCAGACTCGTGCGATGCGCATCCAGGCGTCGTGTTCCTGAAGCAGCAGGTCCTGGGCCTGCGAGACAGTCAGGTCACCGGGCGTTACATCCAGGTCGAGGGCGTTGGCTTTGTCGCGGCATGCGCCGGCGGCTTGAAAGCTGAGGTCACGCAGGCGAGCCTCGTCTCCGTCAGCGGCGTCCAGAATGCCGCGCAGGTACTCAGCCTCTTTGCGCAACCAGTCAAGGCGTGAGCGCAGCACGGGCGCAAAATGGGCGCTTTTCGGAAATCGGCGTATGCGCTCCCAGTACTCCGGGTCGGTCATCGCCGGCCTGGCACGTGTCCAGGCAAGGCTGACATCCCGCGCGGGCGCGCTTGTCACGTCCCCCAGGGGGTCGAGCAAGGCCTGCACTTCGGCGGCCAGCAGTTGCAGCTTGGCGTCAAGCTCGCCGCGGGTCAGGCCGGTCACCAGGCACAGCCTTTGCGCACAGAGCTCAAAGTCCGCGCGCGCCACCGGGTCTTCGCGCAACTGCCAGTTCAGAAACCAGCGACGCCGGCCTGAAGGGCCGGGCAGCGCAGCTTGCTGCAAAGGTTCAAGGCGCTCAGCGAGGAAGTTCTGCACAGCCTCAAGGTCATACATTTGCGGCGAGAGGTGCGCCCGAAGCTTGAGAGTGCGCGGGTCAGCGAAAGCCTCCAGGTCAAGGTAGATGTCCCAGACGCTTTCGGTGTGGGCGACGACAGTGCCATCGCGCAGAACGACGTCAGAGCGTTGCGACGTCAGCAGGGTCATGCCGGTGCGCATCTGCTCGGCTTGTTCGGCGTAGTACTCGTGCGCAAACACCTGCATGTAGGCAAAGCGCCCCAACAGGATGAGGAACACCAGCGCCATGCCGGCGGTTAGGTAGTTGAGTTTGCGCTCGTACAAAAGCCTTGCCTCCGGACTTGTATCGGCAATTCAGAGGTTGCGAGTACATGGAACCACAATGACCAATGGCCAATTTCCAGCGCCCAATGGGCTCGACAGGAGTGGGGGAGTGCCGCTGTGCCGCGCATAAGGAACTGGCCGTTGCGGTCCGGCCCGGCTGGGAATGCCGCGTCTCCTGCCGCACCGCCGGAATAGTGGACACGGCAGGTCTCGTTTCTACTCTCAGCGCAATGAGCCACTCTGAAGCCGACATCTTGGCCGCCCTCAAGGGCGTGCAGGACCCCGACCTGAAGCAGGACCTCGTCGATCTGGGGATGATCCGCGACATCAAGGTCGAAGGCGACAAGGTCGAGTTAACCGTTCAACTGACGACTCCCGCGTGCCCGCTGAAAGACCAGATTGGCAGCGAGGTTAAGGCGGCTTTGAAGGAGCGGCTTGGCATCGCCACCACCGTGAATTTCGGTGCCGACACCGCCCGCGTGCAGACCGCCAGCGAGCTGATCCCCGGGGTGCGCAACGTCGTGTTCGTCGCCAGCGGCAAGGGCGGCGTGGGCAAGAGCACCGTAGCGGCCAACCTCGCGCTGGCGCTGGCAGGCACAGGCGCCGCGGTTGGCCTGCTGGACGCCGACATCTACGGCCCAAGCACGCCCACCATGTTCGACTTGCATACGCAGCCGACTGCGACTGACGACAAGCGCATCATCCCGCACAGCAAGCTCGGCTTGAAACTGATGTCGATGGGCTTTCTGCTTGAGGAGGGCCAGCCGGTAATCTGGCGCGGGCCGATGCTGGATTCGGCGCTAAGGCAGTTTCTCGGCCAGGTTGAATGGGGCGAGCTGGATTATCTTGTGGTGGACCTGCCGCCCGGCACCGGCGACGTGCAGATGAGCCTGAGCCGCATGGTGCCGCAGGCGCTGGCAGTGATCGTGACCACGCCGCAGGATGTGGCGTTGGCGGACGTACAGCGTGCCATCGGCATGTTCAGCACGGTGAATGTGCAAGTGATCGGTGTGGTCGAGAACATGAGCGGGTTCGTGTGCGGCCATTGCGGCGAGCGCAGCGACATATTCGGCAGCGGCGCCGGGCAGCGGGCGGCGAAGAAGTACCAGGTGACGATGTTCGGCGAGATCCCCCTGACAGAGCGGGTTGTCGCCTCAGGTGACAGCGGCGTGCCCGTCGTCAAAAGTCATCCCGACGACCCCGCTGCAATCGCGCTAAAAGATGTAAGCTACAAAGTGGCACAACAGATTTCGATCCGCGCAGCAAGCGGACAACCGGCTACAGCCTAGGAGACAAACATGCCTTACCCCGAAGAGATGATCGCCCCCATGCGGGCCGAATTGACCGAAAACGGCGTTGATGAGCTGCGCACTGCAGATGACGCTCAGCGTTGGCTGGATGCCAACAAGGAAAAGACTGCGATGTTCGTGGTGAACAGCGTGTGCGGCTGCGCCGCAGGCGCGGCACGCCCGGGAATCCTGCTCAGCCTCCAGAACGAGGTCAAGCCGGACGCCGTCGCGACCGGGTTTGCCGGCAACGATACCGATTCAGTCAACTTGATCCGCAGCCTGGTGCCGCAGGCGCCGCCGAGCAGCCCCAGCGTCTATATCTTCAAGCAGGGCAAGCCGGTGGCCTACGTGCCACGCCACGTGTTTGAGGGCGGCCACCCGGAGTCAGTCGCCGAACATCTGACGCGCGAGTACGAAAAGCATTGCGCGAAGGTGGGGTAGCACAATCCAAGGCCGGCCCGGAAGGGCCGGCTGCCGGCCGTACCCGGCTGACCTGTGAACGCGGCCATGACCGACGACCCGCAGAAGCGCCTCAAGGAGTTCCACGGCAAGACCGTGGTGGTGGAGACGCGCCTGGACCAGACGTTTGTCGGGCGCTGCTCAAGGTTTGAGAACGACAACCTGATCATGGTCGATCTCGATCACTTTCACGGCGGGTGGGACAAGAACCTTGAGCGGCTGGATAACGCGGTGAACCTCGGTCACTGGCCGGTGATCAAGAAGGCGTTCATCCCCAAGCCGGACATCACCCGCATGGAGCTGCTGGTCAAGACGCCATGGAAAGCAACCGCCTAGTCTGAACGCGAAGCGTAAGCGAGCGACCTGACCCCGAAAGACGCCAATGGGAACCTTTCATTCCGACAAAGGCGAACTGCACGGCATCACCGTCGTCGTGCGCACCAAAGCCGGCCCCGTGTTCGTGGGGCGCTGCGACACCGTGACCTCAGACGGTGTCTATCTGCTGCAAGCCGACCACCACGAAGAAGGCAAAGACGGCAAGTCGATCGACGAGTTCCTGCAGGCGGCGGCGCAATGGGGCCACTGGCCGCGGATTGAAGCGGTGCGGGTACCGTCGGATGAAGTGGCGGGCATTGTGCGATTGGCGGAGCTGCAATAATCCATGCTCGATTGGCAATGATCTGAAGAAGACCATTGCGCATTGAATGTTGATCATCGAAAATTGGCGCTGACGATGGGCTGTCTGTACCTCATTCTTGCATTGATCTCGCCCCGCCTGCTGCTGGCTGTGCTTTGGATTTTCACGGAGTACGTAACGCCCCGGGCCTTTGATACCTGGATCTGGCCGCTGCTGGGGCTGTTCTTTGCGCCGTGGCTGACTCTGTCATTGACTTGGGCCTACAACGTCGGGTTCGGGCCGTTGCAGATCGCGGCGATTATCATTGCCGCCTTCATGGATTTTGCCAGCCACGGCGAGACCGAACGCCGTCGCCGGCGTCAGCGCGAATAGGCCACGCTGCTACCCTGCTACCCTGGCTCTGGGTAATAAACGGGATCGTCATCGAACGGCTTCTCGTCGAACTTTCCGTCGGCGATGATCTTGTCAGCCTTCTTTGTGGCTTCATCCCGGCTGCTCTCAACGTAGTGGGCCGATTTCCCGTCGGTCAGGTTGAAAGCGATCAGGACAGAGCGGCCACCTTTGCGGTTCGGGTGCGCAACCACCACGCAGACTTTGCCGTCAGACCAGACCTTGTCCTCAACCGTGTGGTGGCTGGCCTTGCGCTGCTCCTCATCGACCTGCGCGTCGCGCAGAGTCTGCGGTGCCGAGCCGTGCCTGGAATAGTGCACACGCACCATGTTTCGCATTGCGGAAAGTATGTGCTTGCATTCCTGCTCGCCTGGCCCGCCCGAAAGCGCTGATACGCCACCCGCGAACAGTCCTTCCGAAGCCATCGCCGCGTCGGTCGAGCCGTGCTCCTTGGGGGATAATCTCCAGCTTATCCGCGTTGCGTGCCACTCCTCGCCGTGGGCCACACACAACACCGTCACGCGGGCGCCGTCCACGGATTCGTACTCGACGGTGCCGACGGTCTGCAGCAGCAACTGCAGCTCCATCCCCATCTCTGCGGCGCGGCGCGGGATCAACTGCCCGACACCCATCGTGCGGTTGACGGAGAACCACAGGCCGCCCAGTGCGTCGGTTGCCGCTTTGTCTGCGGCCATCCTGTAGAGGCCAGCTGTCAGGGCCATGAAGTCGTGTTCGGGCAGGTTGCGAAACTCTTCAACGCTGGCAGGCGTGACGAGTCCTGCGGGATCCCAGACAGCGAACTCCTGCTGCAGGTCCTCCCAAGTCATTTTCTCGAGTTCCAGCGCCTTGACGATACGCGCCTTGTGCAGCGCGACCGAGCTTTGCCGCCAAGGGGCGAGCTGCTTCCAGAGCTGCTCAGGCTCCATCGAAACCAGCGCGTTCAGCGCCAGTCGCGCCTTGCGCTCAAGCAACTTGCCGTCCGCTGAAGGCTGTAGCTGTGCGCCAGCGTCCTGTGGCTGGCCCGCGACTGCGGTCAGGCACACGAGTGCAAGCGCCACACACAGCGCGATTCTGGATTTCATGGGATCTCCTTGGGATGATCGTGCAGGCGCCAGTGTGATGTGAAGCCGCGTGATTTCAACCGCATTCGGAACAATGCGCCTGCAAAACGCGTTTCATCAGGACTTGCGGGTTGTTCCGCGCGCGTGGCGTTGACGCACTTCCGGGTCAGGGCTACCGTTTAGTCAGGACTGAACTCACCAACCTCGGCGTTGGGGGCTGCGCCGAAGGATCGAGGCTAAAATGTTTGAGCAATTCACTGAACGCGCACGCAAAGTTCTGGGCCTGGCCCGACAGGAGGCGCAGAAATTCAACCACGAGTACATCGGCACCGAGCACATCCTGCTTGGGCTGATCCTCGAAGGCTCGGGCGTCGCCGCCACCGTCCTGCGCAACATGGACGTTGACCTGCGCAAGATCCGCCTCGAGA
>CAZZBH010000136.1:0-8765 GCA_964652605.1 uncultured Planctomycetaceae bacterium | reverse complement strand
TGGGTTGGTCAGGCGGAACACGGCAATCGCCTTCAGGCACTCGACTGGCCGCAGCGGCTCAACATCGGCCAGCGGCGTGCCGGCCACGGGCACGAGAAAGTTCAGCGGGATGTGCTCGGGGCGCAGGCTTGCCACCTGCTGCATCAGCTCCACGCGCTGCTCGACACTTTCGCCCATGCCGAGGATGCCGCCGCAGCAGACTTCGAGGCCCGTGTCTTTGGCGCGCTGGATGGTCCCGAAGTTCTCGCTCCAGTCGCGCGTAGTGCAGATGCTCGGGTAGTAGCTGCGCGAGGTCTCGAGGTTGTGGTGATATACCTGCAACCCCGCTTCCTTCAGGCGCTCCAGCACGCGCTTCGAAACCACGCCCAGGCTGGCGTCGGGCGCGATGCGCCCTTGCGCGCGAATCTTGCGCACGGCTTCGCAGATGGCGTCCAGCATCGGGCCTTCCTGGACGCCCTTGATCGCGGTGACAATTCCGAAGTTGGTGCTGCCGTACTCGACTGCGTCGTCGGCTGCGCGCAGGATGGCGTCGGCGTTCATGATGGGGTAGGTCTCGACGCCCGTGTCCTTCTGGTAAAACGAGCTTTGCGCGCAGAACGCGCAGTCTTCGCCACAAGCGCCCGACTTGGCATTGACGATGCTGCAGCGATGCAGCTTGTCGCCCTGGAAGTGCCGCTTGACCAGGTACGCCGCGTACATCAGGTCATAGACGCGATCGTCGGGCAGCGTCAGCAGGCGCAATGCGGTCGCGTCGTCCAGCGCGTTGCCGTCGATTACATACTCGGCAATGTTGGTCAGCGGCCCATCGCCGACATGAAGCGGATTGGATGTCATCGTGCCTGCCATAAAAACTCCTCCCAATCGCCTAGCCATCTGTGCGCGAAGCAATTCGCTGCGCGGGCCGCCTCGCGCCCAAACGCCGCTGACTACCGCAGTCCGCGAAAGCCTATGTCCCTGCGGTAGATCATCTTGTCGAAGCGAATCTGATCGACAGCCGCGTACGCCTTGCTGCGCGCGTCCTCCAGCCCGTTGCCGAGCGCGCAGACGCTGAGCACACGGCCACCGTTTGTAAACCAGTCGCCATCGACCTTCTTTGTGCCGGCGTGAAACACCTGCACGTCCGGGCCCAGGTCGCGCTCAAGCCCTTTTATCGCGTATCCCTTTTCGTACTCGCGCGGGTAGCCCCCGCTGGCAAGCACGACCGTGACGACGCTGCGCGTGTCCCAGCCCACCTCAACCTGGTCGAGTTTCCCGTCAATCGTGGCGTTCAACAGCTCAAACAGGTCGGCCTGCAGGCGCAACATGATCGACTGCGTCTCAGGGTCACCAAAGCGTACGTTGTACTCAAGCACCTTTGGGCCCTGCTTGGTCAGCATGCAGCCGGCAAACAGAGTTCCCTTGAACGGCACTTCATCCACGTTCAGCGCGTGGATGGTCTGCACAATCACGTCGCGCTCAAGCTGGTGACGTACTTCATCAGACACCTGCGGGAGCGGGCTGTAGGTGCCCATGCCGCCGGTATTTTCGCCGGTGTCGCCGTCGCCGACGGGCTTGTGGTCCTGTGCCAGGCAAAGCGGCAGGATGTTATGCCCATCTGAAATCGCGTGCACGCTGACTTCTTCGCCGGTTAGAAAGTCCTCGATCAACACGGTGCGTCCCGCTTGCCCGAAACGGTTCCGCACCATGGCCTCATCGATTGCCGCCTTGGCCTCTTCAAACGTGCGCACGACGTACACGCCCTTGCCCGCGGCCAGGCCGTCGGCCTTGATCACCACGGGGTAGTCGCAGTTGTCGAGATACTCCAGCGCGGGGCCCGGCTGGTCGTATGTCTTGTGCCCGCCGGTCTGGATGCCGTGGCGAGACATGATGTCCTTGGCGAACGCCTTGCTGCCCTCAAGCCGCGCGGCTTTGCGCGACGGGCCGTAGATTCGCAGGTGCTTGCGCTGGAAGACGTCCACGATTCCGTCCACCAGGGGGTCTTCCGGCCCGACGACGGTCAGGTCAATGCGCTTTTCGCGTGCGAAGGCAGCGAGTCCGTTTATGTCGGTGGCCTTGATGTTGACCGGCTTGGCCACGCGCGACATTCCGTCGCTGCCGGGAGCGGCGAACATCTCGGTGACGTGCGGCGACTGTGCCAGCTTCCAGGCCAGTGCGTGTTCGCGGGCGCCACTGCCGATCACCAGGACTTTCATTTCTTGCTCTCCTGCCCGGCGTCCACGGCGACCATGGATTTCAAAGTGCCGCGCTTTGCCGGGTCTGAGGGCAGCAGGATGATGAAGCGCGTGCCTTTGCCGACCTCGGACTCAAACGTGATCTGCCCGCCGTGCTCCTCGACAATCCGGCGCACCATCGGCAGGCCCATCCCGGTGCCGTGCTTCTTTGTCGTGAAGTACGGCCGAAACATACGTTCCAGGTTGCTTTCGGCAATGCCGCTGCCGGTGTCGATCACCTCAATGCCCAGCAGGTCGCCCTTGGCACGCGCGCGCACAATTACTTCGCCGCCCTTGTTCTCGTCCACCGCGTCAAAGGCATTGCGCAGCAGATTCATCAGCGCCTGGCGCACCAGCGTGCGATCCAGCACCACGTCGTTCAGCCGTCCCTCATAGTCAAAGTGCAGCCGGATGTTGCGGTTGCGCGCGTCATCGGCCAGAAACTCAAACAGCTCGACAACCAGCGCGTGCAGGTCTGTGCGGGTCAGCTTGAGGTCGTGGCCGCGCGCGAAGGTCAGGAACTCCTGGACGATTTCATCCAGATGATTGACCTCGCGCAGCAGCACCTCGATCTTTCGGCGCGCGCGCATTGCCGTGGGTGACTCTTCGCCCTGCATGTCTTCATCCAGCAACTGCAGCGTGAGTTTGATGGTGCTCAACGGGTTCTTGATCTCGTGGGCAAGGCCGCCGGCGAGTTGTCCGAGAAACTCTAGTCGCGAAGACGCGGCGCTCATGGCTGCATTTCATACATCGAATCGGGCGGCGTGTCGCCCCATCAGTGGCGCTGGGGCTCACGCTCGGCGCTTTCCACCGGCGCGTTGCCCTGCCGCGGCTTGTCGATGCCCAGGGCCGCTGCCAGCCGCCGAACTGATTCCGGGTCGCCCCTTGCGGCTTCATCCTTGATGCCCTGAACCTGCGGGTGCAGCAGCTTGTTGGTCAGGCGCTCAGCAAACGCAGCAATTTCGTCCTTCTGGGCCAGTGGCAGGTTGGACAGCCGCGCCAGCAGGCGCTCAAGCTCGGCTTCTTTGACCTCCCCTGCCGTCGCGCGCAACTCGCTGATCAGCGGCCCGGCGGCGTATGCCTGGAAGGTAGCGAGGAAGTTGTCCGTCTCTTCGCGCACGATTTCGGCGCATCGCTCAAGCTCGCGGCTTCGTTCCTCGGCGTTCTCGGCGATGGTTTGCTCCAGGTCATCCATGTTGTACAGAAAGACGCCGTCCAGCTCAGCCGCGCGCTCGTCAATGTCGCGCGGCACGGCGAGGTCCAGGGCGAACACCGGTGCGAAGCCCCGCTTCTTCTGTGAGCGCGCAAACTGCTCCTTCGTCAGGATGCGGTCTTCGGCGGCAGTCTGGCTGATGACGACGTCGGCAGACGGCAGGTAGTCCTCCAGCAGGTTCACAGGCACGGCGTCGCCCTTGAAGCGCTCCGCTACCTCGCGGGCGCGTTCCATGCTGCGTGACACGACGATCACGCGGCCGATGCCCGCGTCGCGCAAGTAGGTCAGGGTCAGTTCGCCGACCTCACCCGCGCCGATCAGCAGCGCGGTCTTGCTGCCAAGGTCATCAAAAACGCGCCGCACAAACCGCACAGCCACCGAGCTGACACTTACCTGCCCGTGGCCGATTGCGGTTTCGCTGTGCAGGCGCTTGGCGACGTTGAACGCGCGGTGAAACAAACCATTGAGCGCCTTGCCCGTACAGTTTTCGCTTTGGGCCATCAGGTACGCGCGCTTGACCTGGTTCAGGATCTGCGTTTCGCCCAGCACAAGGCTGTCCAGGCCGCCGCACACGCGCAGCAAGTGCTCAATGGCTTCGCGGCCGCGGTGAAAATAGCAGTGCTGATCCAGAAACGCGGGGGACAGCGCATGGTCGTCTGCAATGCAGCCCAGCATGCGCTCGCGCGCGTTGTCGCCGTCGGCGAACGCGTAGATCTCGACGCGGTTGCATGTGGAAAGCAGCACGCCCTCTTCGGCGGGAACCTTCTCCCGCAGTGCACGCAGCGCCCCCGGCACTTTGCGGTCGGGATAGGCCAGCCGCTCGCGCAACTCAAGCGGCGCGAACTTGTGGTTGATGCCAAGCACTAAGTAGCGGTGCATGGTGCCTCCGCAATCCGTGCTGCTACCGCGGGCGTGTTCGCCGCCTGTGTCCGCGCCCACATGCCAAGGCCCACGTAAGTCGAAATCACAAGCAGGAACCCGACCAGCACCAGGTAGAGGTGACGGCGCCCGCGCAGAAAACCCGCCCAGCGGCCTGTTGCAACACAAAGCATCACGCCCCACAGCACAAGGCTGGGGGGAATCTTGGGGTTAGCCAGCACGTCAACCCAACTGCTTGCCGAAAGCGCGCCGAAACCCAGCGCCAACCCGACTGTCAGCAGGGGCAGGCCGATCAAGATGCACGTGTGCACCAGGCGGCGCAGGCTTTCCAGCGGCGGAAAGTTGCGGATGACGGCAGGGTCACGGTGCTGCTTCAACGCTCGTTCAAGCAGCAGCGACATGATGGCAGCGACGGTCGCCATGAAGAAAGCCGCGTAGCTCAATAGCACCAGCACCACGTGCAAAACCAGCAGTGGCCGCGCTTGCGCGTCTGAGCCCGCGTCAGTTTCACTGCCGGCGAACAGCAGGTTGACCAGAAAAATGATGGTGATGGCGGGGTAGGCAAACGCCCCCAGCGCACGCATGCGCCGCACGCGACCAGACACGAAGTACGCCAGCGCCAGAAACAGCGCCGACAGCGTCACGACTTCAAACAGGCTTGAAAACAACTCGACACCGGCTTCAGTGAGGCGCAGCACGAAGTAAAGCACCAGACTGCCGGTGGCCAACGCGCCTGCCCAGTCCGCCCATGCCGGCCGCACACGCTTGACCTGCATCAGCGCAGCAAGCGCAAGCACGGCAGCGACGGCAAACAACAGCATCGACGCATGTAAAGCCACCACGGGCGAGGTTCCCATGGCATCGCGGGAGAAGCTGTGAAAGGTCTGGCCAAGCATTCGCACATTGCACGCGACGGGCGGCTTGAACGCAAGCCACGGCGCGTGGGTCAAAAGCGGCAATGCCCCCTCGATTCTCCTGTCTTATTGCAGCACCTGGAACAGCAGGCTGGCAAACGTGGTGATCGGTGCCTGCTCGCGGATGTCCTCAAACCCGGCGCGGAGCGTGTTGACCGCATTCAGCGTGTCGTTGAACAGGACATCGTTCTTCACGATCTTTCCCAGAGTGCCCTCGCCACGATTGACGCCGGCCATCAAGTCGCCCAGCTCGTCTGAGACTCGCGTGGCGCTGCTGATCAACTCAGGTGTGCGCGCGACCGCTTCGCGCATGTTGCGCCCGGTCTCGGGGTCGTTAAGCAGGCTGGCAAACAGGTTGTCGCCTTCATCCAGTTTGCGCACGATGGACTGCACACTGCGCGTGGCGCCCACGGTGTTGTCTGAGGCGTCCTCCACATTGCGCACGATGTTCTTCAGGCGCACGGCGGTGTCCGGGTCATCCAGCAGCATGGCGGCGACGCCTTCGCCTGAGTTGGCTTTGTCCGTGATGTCGCGGACGTTGCCGGTAATGCCCTTCGCGTCCTCGGACATGAAGCGCACATTCTCAACTGTCGCCGCGATGTCGTCGGCAACCTTGTTGTCCGACAGGATGGTGCCAACCGGGCCGTGCCCCGCGCGCACGTCTTTCACAATCGCGTTGACGTCCTTGATGGTGTCAATGGCAACGTCAATGCCCTCGTTGATTTTGCCGATGCCGCGGCCGGCGGCTGTGAACAGGTCCTCAACCACGCGGCCCTCAATCGGCGTGCCCTCAGCCAGCTCAAGCTCGGACTCGCCGACGTACAAAGCTATGGCCCGGCCGCCAAAGGCGCTGGCGGAGATGATCTCGGCATAGGCGTCAGCCTTGAGCTTGACCGCGGGGTCAAGCGACACGCGCACTTCGACTGTGCCGGTGTGCGAATCCAGGATCATCTGCTGCACTTTTCCCTTGGGCACGCCGCTGATCCACAAAGGTGAGTTGTCCTGCAGCCCCTGCACGTTGGCGAACATGATCGAAACCGTGCGCTGCGGGCCGAAACCGATGGTCCCGTCGCTGCCAAGGCGCATCGCGAAGAAAAGCACAATGCCCAGTGCAGCGAAAATCAGGACGCCTGCAATCAGGTCGCGTGCCTTCATGACTGTTCCTCCTCAGGGGTTTTGGCGGGGTCTTCCGTAGATGGTTCCAGTCTGCGTGTCTGTGTGGTCGGGGTGTCGTCCCCGGCAGAGTGGTCGGATTCGGCCTCTTTGGCTTCGCGCCGCGGCGGCGGCTTGCCGCGCAGGATGGCGGTGATGCTGCGCTTGCTGACGCGCCCTTCGCGACCGCCGCTGACGAAGTGCCGCACCTCCTGGTTGGCCGAGTTGCGAATCTCTTCGGGCGTGCCGATCTGGGCCATCCGCCCCTGGTAGAACATGCCGATGCGCGAGGCAATTGAGTACGCACTGGACATGTCATGCGTCACCACGATCTGCGTCAAGCCAAGGCGGTCGCGCAAAACGTTGATCAGCTTGTCAATGTCGTGCGACATGACAGGGTCAAGGCCGCTGCATGGTTCGTCGTACAGCATGACCTCAGGGTCAAGCGCCAGTGCGCGCGCCAGGCCGCCTCGCTTCTTCATGCCGCCCGATATCTCGGACGGAAACTTGTCGCGGTCCTGCCACAGGTTCACCAGCTCGAGCTTCTGGCGCACGATGTCGGCGCGCTTTCGGCTGCTCATTTTGGTGTGCTCTTTCAGAGGCAGCTCGACATTCTGGTACAGCGTCAGCCATGCAATCAGCGCGCCAGACTGAAACAGTACACCGAACTTGCGGCGCATCAGCTCAAGTTCGTGCCGGTTCATGGTCGTGATCTCGTCGCCTGCAACGCGGATGCTGCCCTCATCGGGGCGCATCAAACCGACCAGGTGACGAAGTGTGACCGACTTGCCAGTGCCCGAATAGCCGATGATCACGAAGGTCTCACCCTTGTGCACGGTAAAGCTGAGGTCTTCCAGGATCCTGCGGCCGCCAAGGGTCTTGTGAACGCCCGCGAATTCGACCACGGGCGGAGACAAGTCCCCGGTTGCCGTTGGTGCGTATTCGGGCAGTTCCGTCATGCCGCTTCCTATCCGATCCCCGCAACGACGCGCTTCACTACACGGTAGAAACTGGTCAGCAGGTAGTTCAAGAAAACCGTCATCGTCAGCGCCATCACTACTGTGTTGCGGCTTGCCTGGCCTACGCCGACGGCGCCGCCAGTGGTGCGAAGGCCGTTGCTGCACGCGATGGCGGCTGCGCACAGGCTGAAAACGAGGGCCTTGAGCAGCCCCCAGTAGATGTCCAGCGGCTCGGCGCCGCGCTCTGCAAAGCGCAGAAAGTCGTCCAGGCGCACGCCCAGCTGCATGTTGGCGACCAGCGCGCCGCCGCCGATGCCGACCAGCGTGCCGACAATGGTGAGGATCGGCCCCATGATCGCGTAGCCCACGATGCGCGGCATGATCACGAAGCTGACGGGGTTGATGCTCATCACCTCCAGCGCATCAAGCTCTTCGGCGACTTTCATTGAGCCGATCTCGGCGGCCATGCTGCTGCCCACGCGCGCGATCAGCACGAACGCAGTCATCCACGGGCCCAGCTCGCGCACCATGGCGCTGACGATCACCAGCCCCACCAGGTTGGTCTGCCCGAAGCGGGCGAACTCAATGCCCGTCTGCAAGGCAAACACCATCCCGATCAACAGCATGAAAAAGCATGCAATCGGCAGCGACTGTGTGCCGATGACGTGCATCTCGTTGAAGATAGAGCGGCGGCGTTTCCAGATGTGCGTGACATACCCCAATGCCTCAAGCAGCACCATCAGCGTATAGCCGGCACCCTTGACCACCCGGATGAGGATGAACTCTTTCATCACTTGCGGATCTTCAGGCCCCAGAACAGGCGAGTGTAGCGGTCATTCGGCCCGTGGTGGTATCCCATCAAGCCATACAGAAGATTGAAGTCTTCAATGTCGCCGGGGTCAGGACCGTCGGGATACAACCGGTCCTTGGCCTGTTTAACGACGTGCCAGTCGAACAACGGGGCCACCGACAGGTCGATGCGGTAGGGGTCCTGCTCATAGTTGAAAATGCGGAACAGCGCCTGCACCCTGGTTTCCTCGGGCCCGGCGCGCACGCTGAAAAATTTGAAGTAAGGCCCGTAGGTGTTGTCGAACTTCTTGTCGTTAAAGGGGAAGATCGAAAGCATCTCGAAGTCAACCGTGCCATCAAGCTCTTTACGGTACTTGGCAAGGGGCCACACGCGCACCAGGTGGCGGGTGCGGATGGTGCCGTCAGGCTCCGGCAGGTAGCGCTTGAAGTTGGCGAAGAAGATCGGGAAGACCTGGTAGCGCGTCTCGGTGTAGTTGGGAAACACGTCTTCGTAGTACCAGAACAGCGGCCACAGCGCGTTGATGGCGGTGCTTTTCACGCCCAGCCCGAAGTCGCGCTCCGAGTAATCCCATAGCGGCCACACGCGGTACTGTGTGAACTGGTCGCCCTTGGCGTAGCGGAAGACCGG
>CAZZBH010000135.1:0-8793 GCA_964652605.1 uncultured Planctomycetaceae bacterium | reverse complement strand
CTGACCGAGCGCCAGTATCGCCCCATGTTCAACGTGATCGCTCAGGCGGGCAGCCTGGTGTTCTTCTATGGGCTGATCCACCTGGGCTACATGCTGTACACCAAGGGTGCCGACAGTGACATCGCGGGGCTTGTGCTGCTGGTGGTGCTGTTGGGCACCGGCTTCGGCGTGACCTGGGGGGCGGTGCGCGGCGAGCTCAAAGGCAATGTATTCGCCGCAATCGCCGAACTTGAAAAGAGCTACCGACGCGCACGGGAAAAACTGGCAACCATGGTGGACGTGCCGGGCATTGAAGACGACATCCAGCGCATCCAGGTACAGTTGAAGATGCAGCTTGCACTGCAGCAGCTTGATTACCTGCAGACCAAGTACGAAAGCCTGGGACGCAAGGAGTTTCTCGGCCTGGTGTTCAAGATGCTGGCGCCGGTGGGCAGCGTGCTCGCGCGCGTAATCCGCTGGGGAAGCTTTCTGGCGGCTGTGGGACTGGGCGGCGCGGCGGCGCTGGGCGGCAGCGACAAGGCGCCGGCACAGAATCAGCCGAGCGTTCAACAGCAGGACGTGGACACCGCCAAGTAGCGCGGCGGCAGCCCCGAGCCCTTGCGGGCAAGCGGCCCGGTGGTAGCGTGTCGCGCCGAAAACGAAAACGGCTGGGTAGCTCAGGTGGTTAGAGCACAGGATTCATAACCCTGAGGTCGCGGGTTCGACTCCCGCCCCAGCTACCACACTCAAACGCAGGCGGGAAGCGGGTTTCAGCCCCCTTCCCGTCTTGTGCTTCGGGTTGACCGGTCGGCGACTTCGCTGCTTGTATGGCTACAGTTGTACCGGCTCTTTTCTTAGCTCCGGCACGAGGCGGGCCATGACGTCGGCTACTTCGGTTACTTCGGCCTTGGTATTGCCGTAGCCGAGCGAAAAGCGAATCGTGCCGCCGCCTTCGTCGTCGCTTAACCCCAGCGCCGTCAGCACGTGGCTTGGCTTGGTGATCTCCCACATGCAGGCGCTGCCCGCGCTGGCGAGGATTCCGGCTTGATCCATCCGTCGCAGCAGGTGGCCGCCATACACGCCGTCAAAGCGAATGCTGGCGGTGTTGATGGTGGTGTTCTCAAGCTTGCCGTTGACGTGCGCGCCAGGGACTTTGGCGAGAATCTCGCGCACGAGTTGATCGCGCAGGGACTTCAGTTGCTCGCCCTTCTCGCGGCGCTTTTTCTCAGCCAGCTCAAGCGCGACGGTCAGCGCAGCGATCTGCGGCAGCGGCACGGTGCCGGCACGCCGGCCACCCTCATGCGTGCCGCCCAGAATAAAGCAGTCATACGGCGTGCCCTTGCGCAGGTACAGCACGCCCACGCCTTTGGGCCCGTAGAACTTGTGGGCCGACAGGCTGACGCTGTCCACGCCCAGGGCCTTCACGTCCACGGGCATCTTGCCGATCGCCTGCACGGCGTCGGTGTGGATTATCGCGCCGGCTTTGTGTGCCAGCGCCGCAAGCTGCGCGATGGGTTGAATCGTGCCGATCTCGTTGTTGGCGATCATTACGCTGATCAGCGCGGTGCGCTCGGTGATCGCCTGGGCGGCCGCCTGCATGTCCACGATGCCGTCGGCGTCCACCGGCAGCACGGTCAGGTCAAAACCCGACTTGGCAAGCCACTCGCACGGGTTGAGAACGGCGCGGTGTTCAATGGCGCTCGTAACCAGGTGGTTGCGGCCTTTCTCGCGCTGCATCGCCCAACCGATTCCGCGCACAGCCGCGTTGTCGCTTTCGGTGCCGCCACTGGTGAACACGATCTCGCTGTCGTCATCGGCGTTGAGTACTGCTGCCACGCGCTCACGGCACTGTTTGAGGTATTTTCCGGCTTTGTTGCCGAGAGTGTGGCCTGAACTTGTGTTGCCGGAGAAGTCTCGCGTGCACCGAATCAGCTCTTCCAGCACCGGCTCGTCCACTGGCGTGGTTGCGTTGTGGTCGAAATTGATCATCGATGGCTCCGCCGGTTGACGGCCAATAGTTGATAGTTGACCGCATTCCAGCGCAACCCCCTGCCGGGGCTTTCCGGTCACGGCGTGGCTTACAGCGCGGCTCAGGTCTTGAGCATGGCGGCTTTGCCCAGCGCCTCGGCGACGCCCTTCTGGTGGCGTGCCTGGCGGATCGCAAGGTCAGGGTCAATCATGCCCTTGCGCGCAAGGTTCACCAGCGCCTTGTCGAAGCTGACCATGCCGTGCGAAGCGCCTGTCTCAAGCGCCTGGTAGATCAGCGAGGGCTGGCCCTGGCGGATCATGTTGGCCACGCCCGGCGTAACCAGCAAAAACTCGGCACACATCACGCGCTTGTCCTCGTTCTTGGTGGGCAACAGCCGCTGCGCCACAACACCGCGCAGCACCATGCTCAACTGCATGCGAACGTAGTCCTGCTCGTCCGTCGGGTACATCGCGCATATACGGTCGATGGTGGAGACTGAGTCAATGGCGTGCAGGGTGCTCAGCACAAGGTGCCCCGTCTCGGCGGCGGTGATGGCGGTGCGCATGGTGGAGATGTCGCGCATTTCGCCAACCATGATCACGTCCGGGTCTTCGCGCAGCGCAAAGTGCAGCGCCTCGGCAAAGCTGTTCGTGTCGCTGTACAACTCGCGCTGGTTGACCAGGCTGCGCTTGTGGCGGTGCACGAACTCGATCGGGTCTTCAATCGTGATGATGTTGTAATTGAAGTTTTCGTTCAGCTGGTCGATGATGGTGGCCAGAGTGGTGCTCTTGCCGCATCCGGTCGGGCCGACGCACAGGATCAATCCGTCCTTCAAAGTGTGCAATTTGCCACAAGCAGCGGGCAACCCCAAGCTGTTGAAGGGCTTAACGTCAGACGGGATGCGTCGATAGACAACAGTCACAGCCCCGCGCTGGACGTACGCTGAAACACGGAAGCGCCCTTTGCCGTCCGGCGTGGTGTGGGTGCAGTCGATGGCGCGGTGCTCATAGAAGCGCTCCATGTCCCTGTCGGAAAGGATCAGACGCAGAGCCGCCTCGGTGTCGTCGGGGGTCAGAATCTTGGCCTCAACGGGCACAAGCCGGCCGTGGATGCGCAGCACGGGCGGTGCGCCGGCGGTCAGGTGCAGGTCTGAGGCGTCTTCACTCTCTGCGATTTCGAGCAATTGGTTGAGCAGGCCTGAGTTGGCAAACGCGTTGCCGCCCTGGTCAGCATAGCGAACGGGGGCAGCTTCGGGGGCAGCGGCCGGGCCCTTTGCGCCCTGATCGCCTCCCCAGCCGCCGTCGTTCCACCCGCCGGACTGCACGGGAGCGTTCACGCCGCTGGGCTGGCGCAAATAGGGGGGCGTGCCTTCCTTGGGCGCGTTCGGGGATGCTGCCATGTCTGCTCCTTTGTGTCGGCGTTCAGCCGGCGCGTATGGATTCACTTTGTCCAGAAGTGCCGGATTGAGTCTATTCCATGGACCGGGGTCAGACAATGATCAAAGACGCCGGATTGCGCACAACCGGGGTGCAGGCTATGCGTTAGAAGAGTGTCCGCGCCAAGACCGCGTCTAGGCTGCATGCGTCCGGATAACGCATGCGCTTGAAAGCAACGGAGCCAGCGTGCCGGTTTACGAATACAAGGCGATCAACGCCAAAGGGCGGTCGGCGGCAGGCGTGATCGACGCTGACACGCCGCGAGACGCACGCGAAAAGCTGCGCCACCAGAAGGTCTATGTAACTGAGATCAAAGAGGTGCGCGGCTCGCTGACCAAGCGCGAAGTCGTGAAGGACGAGATGGGCCAGAAGAAGGTCGTCATTTCGTCCGAACTGCCAAAACTCGTCAGCTACACGGGCACGCTTGCCATCATTGCTGCCGGCGTGATGCTGCTGCAGCTGGTGCTTGAATGGCGCTCTCAGCCAACAGTTGTCGTGGAGGGCGAGGCGCTGGAGGGCGGAATGACGGCCGTCACGGTGGCCGTGCGCATAGTATCGGCGCTGGCGACAGGGATGTTCGGCTATGTGATTCTGAAAGGCAAGACCTGGGCGTTGGCGGTGACAGCCATTTTCGGGTTCCTGGAGGCAGCGGGGCCGTTCTGGGCACTGGTCAGCGAATCGCAGTACATCATGGGCCTGCTGGCGCTGATCTACGGCGGGCTGGCCTGCATGTGCATGCTGAGCCTTGCCAAGATGAAAGACACCGGCGCCGACGAGGGAAATGACAAGGTACAGAGCCTGCGGGAAGTCAGCGCATTCACCCGCCAGCTTGCAACGCTGCTGCACAGCGGCATTCCGCTGGCGCAGTCGCTTACAGCCTGCATCGAACAAGCCGAAAGCCCGGGCATGTCCAAGACCCTGCGGCACCTGCGCGAGCAGGTCTCACAGGGCACTGACTTTGGCAACGCGCTGGAAACCTGCCCGGGCTACTTCAACAGCCTGTACATCAACATGGTGCGGGCCGGACAGGCATCAGGGCGGCTTGACGAGGTGCTGACGCGGATAGCGGAGTACCTGGCGAACCAGAACCGCCTGCGGAACAAAGTCATCAATGCGATGATGTACCCGGCGATCATGCTGTCGGTGAGCGTGCTGGTGGTTGTGGCGCTGATGGCGTTTGTGGTGCCACGCATTACGGAGATTCTGGTCGCGCAGAACGTGCCGCTGCCGCTGCCCACCGAGATTCTGGTCGCGTTGAGCACCTTCATGAGCACCTACTGGGAGATCCTGATCAAGGGCCCGTTGATCGCGCTGTTCTTCCTTCAGGGGGCGCTGTCGCAGGATGCATTCCGTCTGAAATGGGACAAAGCCAAGCTCAAGGCGCCAGTTTTCGGCGACTTGCTGCGAAAGACCGCCGTCTCGCGCTTTGCAATCACGTTCTCGGTGCTGCTGCGCAGCGGCATGCCGGCGCTTGAGGCGCTGCGCATCGTGCGCAAGATCGTCGGCAACCGCGCGCTGCAGGAAGTGATCCAGGACGTGCACGACAGCATTATCGAAGGCACCGACATCAGCACGCCGATCAAAAAGAGCGGTGTCTTTCCGCCCGTCGTTGGCTACATGATCGCGGTCGGTGAACAGACCGGCGAGCTGGAACAGCTACTTGAGCGCATCGCCACCGCCTACGACGAAGAGGTCGATATCAGCATTGCCCGCATGACCGGGTTGATTGAGCCGATCATGATCGTCTTCATGGCTGTGGTCGTCGGCGGCATCGTGGCGGCTGTGATTATCCCGCTGCTGCAGATGTCCACTTCAGGCATGGGTGCATAGGGGCACCCCCTGACATGCGTCAGCGGCGTGCTATATTCGCGCCGGAAGGAGATTGCCGTGGCGGACGATCATGCCACAGACGTGCGTGCCATACTGACCGGCGAGCCGGCAAAGACCGGGACCGGCCACGGGAACGAGCGCAAGCTGACGTTCTGGGAACGCCTGTACCTGCCCACCATTTTCAAGGGCCTGGTCAACACCTTCAAGATGATGTTCCGGCCCAGCACCACCATCGACTACGTCGGCGAAAAGAGCCGCGCAGACCAGCGCCACGTGCCTGCCGTGGGCTACCGCGGCGAGCATTACCTGAAGGTGGACGACGGCGGCAACATCAAGTGCGTTGCCTGCTACATGTGCAGCACGGTCTGCCCGGCCGAATGCATTATCATCGAAGGCGAGCCAACGCCGCTGGAAGACTTCGGCGCGCAGCGCTTCAAGAAGCCGCAGTCTTTCGAAATCGACATGCTCAAGTGCATCTACTGCGGCATGTGCGTAGAGGCCTGCCCCAAGGACGCCATCGCCATGACCACCACCTACAACCAGGTGGGCACCAAGCGCGGCGACTTCATCTTCGACATGACGCGGCTTGTAGCCAACAACGATGAGTTCATGGCAAGCCTCGGCCTCGAACGCAGCGGCCGCGACCAGAACGGCAACTACCCGCTCAGCCCCGGCGGGTGCGGCCCGGATGTCACCCACGGCGTGCAGCCCTTCCGACAGGGTGTGCGCAGCGGCGGCGCCTGATCGAGAACCCGTCAGTGACAAGAGTTGAGCCCGGGCAGCGCGATTGCCCCGCGTGCATCCCGCCCTACACTGTTGCCCATGAAACGACCCGCATGGATCGCCGTGTGTACAGGAGCGCTTGCCGCGGCATGCCTGATCGGCTGTGTGAAAGCCGCAGAGAACGCGGCGCGGAATGCAGCAGCTGCTCCGGAGAACTCTTCTTCCCCATCCATCTCCACGGTCCCGGACCCGACGGATGACGCGCCGGCGCTACCCTCTGACAAGCCGTGGAAGGAGTGGGTGGAAGAATCGCCCATGCGCCAGAAGATGCGCGCGCTGTGGTTTGATTGCGGCTTGATCGTCGGCAACTCGCTGTACCCCGAGATTGCAGACCTTGGCCTGCTGAAGCTCGCGGCGGACGACATTGCGTCCAAGGCGGACGGGTTTGCCCGCCACTGGGAGTCGGTGCGCGCGCTCAACCGCCAGGCCGCCAATGCTGCCAACGCCAGCGACTGGCAGCTCGCGCGCGACAAGGTCAACGAGACCGAGTTGGCTTGCGAAGGCTGCCACATGGAAAACTGGTCGTTTTCAACGCGCGGGGCGCTGCCCGAGACTCTGAAGGGCTGGCGCGACAACGACACCGTGTTCGGCAACGAACCCTGGGGCGACATGAAGTTGAACGGCGCGCCGGGATGGATTGCGCAGATGCTGCAACTGCGCGCGCGTGTTCGCGCTGCACGCCTCAGCACCGGCCGCCTTGACCGAGAGGCCCTGCTGGGCCACACGAAGTACATTCACGAGTTCGCCCACGACCAGGCAAGCCGCTGGCGGCAGATTGAGGCGCAGGCCAAGGTGATCTCGCGGGCCGCGGTCAGCGGAGCGTTGTGGGAAGTGCAGGGACAGTACCTGACCATGCGCCGAAACTGCATTGAGTGCCACGACCAGCTCGCGCCCGAGCGCGGCCTGGCACCCATGCCCTGGAAGGGTTGAGTCATTCACGACCAGATCGCCGGCAGTGCGTCCAGTCGCCACAGACTGAGCGCGTCCATGGCAAGCGCCACGCACACATGCAGCAGCACGCCGCCCCAGATGCTGCGCGTTCGCAGCGCCAGCCAACCCAGCACCAGCCCTGCGATGATCGCGCCCAGCGCCTCTGGCAGCGGCTTGTGGTAATGGATCATGCAGTACGGAACGATCATCACAGGGATCGCGCCCAGACCCAGCTTTTCTTCCAGCGTGAACAGCAGATACCCGCGAAAGAAAAACTCGACCGCGAAGAATTGCGCGGCGTACAGCACCCACCACGTCAGCAGAATGGCCCACGACCAGCGCTCGCAGTAGCCGGGCCGGATGAAGGGGTACGTTGACGTAAACCCCTCGCGGGTGCCTGCCCAGTACACGCCGGCCAGCGCGATTAAAAGCAGCACGCCGTAAATCCAAAGCTTGCCGACCAGCCCCGAGGCACCCAGGCCCAGCGCGCGGGCGCGGAAACCCAGCAGGCGCGCCAGTGCCAGCGGCGCGATCACCCACAGCGCGAACGTCCCGCCGATCCACCACACCCACGGCAGCAGCACACCCCACCACGGCGCATCCGTGCCCGGCGGCACGCGCGACCACGACCCGAAGAACACACCCGGCGCATATTGACGCGTCAAGTCAGGAAACATCCGGGTGAAGCTGCCGGCCAGAAACAGGTATTCCACCAGCGTCAACGCCACCGCCGCCCAGCACAACACCAGCAGCGGCACACGCCATTGTCGCGCGTCGTCCCATGCCGATGACAGGCTGACCGGCTGGTGCTCCATGCACGACTTATAGCGCGGGGCCGTCCGTCTTGCGCCGCCTTTGCCCCGGCGCGATGAAAGCTAAAACAGGGCCATGCCCGATACCGGCAAAGCCGACACCACACAGCGCACCATCGTGCTGGTCGCCGCGCAGGACCTGCTTGAGCAGCTCACGCGCGACCTCAGCGACGGCGGCCTTTTGGTGCGGGCCTTTGCTTCCGCCCAACAGGCGGTGGCAGCGCTGCCCAAAGCCCAGCCACACGCGCTTGTCGTGCAGCAAGGCCAGGCCCAGCCGCGGCAGTTGATCATGGCGCGCCAATTGGCAGAGCTTGCGGCTTCGCGCAAAGTGCCGGTGGTGCTGTTTGGCGTGCCGGACGATGAGTCGCTGGATCAGCTGAAGGCCAAGATCGGTATTCTCGAGACACTGGGCTCCGAATTCACGCCCGAACAACTGTTGGAGGCGGTGCGGGGCGCAATCCTCAAGGTCGATCAATGGCTGAAACAGGCCCAGAAGGCGCGAATCATCCGCCAGAACCTCGCCCGCGCGGCCGAGAAGCTCAATCAGCCGCGACCCGACCAGCCTGAGGATGACGACCCCAACCGCGTACCGAACTGGTAGCGGGCTATCCTTCAACCGGGATGCCGCGCCGGGCAAGCACATCCTTGAGCGCGTCGATGCCCTCGAAGAGAATGGCCTGCATTCCCGCGCGCCGGGCGCCATCAACGTTTTCCTGCACGTCGTCAATGAACAACGTGTCCGGCGCGCCGGTGCCAAGGGCTTCGAGTGCAGCGCGGTAGAATGAAGGATGCGGCTTGGTGAATCCGATCTCGTAGGACACCGCCTGCGCCCGAAAAGCTGCCAGGCATGAAAGGGATTCCGCCATCAACTGGTGGTGCACCCGGTCGGTTGTGCTGGCCAGACCGCACGGCAGTGCGCTGGCTACGCGCGCGGCCAGCGCGTCCATGGCGGGGTCGGGCGCGACCGCCAGACCCCAGATGCGGCGCCAGTCCGCGCTGCTCAAGGCGACTTCCCAGCGCGTGCCCAGAAACATCCCAACGCCCCCCGCTTGCC
>CAZZBH010000134.1:0-8814 GCA_964652605.1 uncultured Planctomycetaceae bacterium | reverse complement strand
CGGCGGGAAAAGCCTGCCCCACAGCAAACAAAGGCCGGGCCGGAAGGCCCGGCGTTGTCCGGCGTGCACGTCGCGCAGGTGCCGACCCTTCCGGGTCGGCCTTTGAAGGTGGTTTGGCCTGCCGCCACTGCCTTTGATGGTTGTGTTGCTGCCCTATACGCGGGTAATGAAACCCCACTTGTCTTCGCCCTTGCCGCAGACCAGGTCCAGGTAGGTTTTCTGGATGCGCTCGGTGATGGGGCCGCGTGCGCCATTGCCGATTTTGATCCTGTCCAGGCTGCGGATAGGCGTGACTTCGGCGGCTGTGCCAACGGCGAACACTTCGTCGGCGATGTACAGCTCCTCGCGGGTGACGGCTCCTTCGATTACGGGGATGCTCATTTCGCCGCACAGCTTGATGATGGTGTCGCGTGTGATGCCGCGCAGGATGCTCTGGCCGGTGGCGGGCGTGAAGATGCGCCCGTCGCGCACAACGAAAATGTTCTCGCCGCTGCCTTCGCTGAGCAATCCGTTGACGTCCAGTGCAAGGCCTTCAACGTATCCGTTGGCGATTGCTTCCATCTTGATCAGCGCGCCGCCTGCGTAGTTTGCTGCGGCTTTGGCCTGTGCCGGCGTGGTGTTGGGCGCGTTGCGGTTCCAGGATGAGATCTGCATGTCCACGCCCTGTTCAAGGGCTTCGTCGCCCAGGTACTTGCCCCAGTCCCAGGTCAGGATGTCGAGCGTGACGGGGTTCTTGAGCGGGTTGACGCCCATCGGCCCCGCGTCGCGGTACACGATGGGTCGCAGGTAGCAGGCCTTGAACTCGTTGATCTTGACCGCCGCGACGCAGGCGTTGCAGATGTCGTCCACGCCCCACGGCAATTCCATGCGGTAGATTTTCGCGCTGTCCACCAGGCGCCGGATGTGGTCTTTCAGGCGAAAAATGCCGGCTTGCCCGCCGCAGTCGTATGCCCGGATGCCTTCAAACACCGCACTGGCGTAGTGAATCACGTGCGCGCTGACGTGAACGGTGGCGTCCTCCCAGTTGATGAACTCACCGTTGCGCCACACCTTGTTGCATAGCTTCTTGGGCATTTCCGTTCTCCGTCGCGTAAACCTAAGGCCTTGCTGCCGCTGCTGCGGCGAAATCATCTGGCGAGAATCTTTGCCAACTCGGTCTTGAATGCTGCCAGCGCCTTGGACCGGTGGCTGATCCTGTTTTTTTCCTCGTTGCCCAGCTCGCCGAACGTTTTGCCCAGCGGCGGGTAGTAGAACAACGGGTCGTAGCCAAATCCGCCATCTCCGCGTGGCTGTTCCATGATAAGCCCTTCGGCGGTGCCGCGAACAGATACCAGAATGCCTTCGGGGCTTGAGAGCGCGATTTCACACACAAACCGCGCCTTGCGCTTTTCGGCAGGCACGCCCTTGAGATTCTTCAGCAGCAGGCGGTTGTTGGCAACGTCATCGCCGTGCGTGCCGGCATAGCGCGCGCTTAAAACGCCCGGCGCGCCGCCCAGGGCCTCGACTTCCAGGCCGCTGTCGTCGGCGATCACCAGCAGCTCGATGTTTGCCGGGCGCTCGACCTTGGGCATGCTTTCGGGCGTAAGGCTTACCTTGCGCACGCGGCCGCTGATGCTGCGGTAGCGCTGGGCCGAAAGCGCCTCGAAGTCGGTTTCGTCGTCTTCTTCGTCGTCCTGCGCTGTGCTGCGGCTGGCATAACCCACGCGCCCGACCAGCGCCAGAAAGCGTGCGAGCTCAAAGGCCTTCTTCTGCGCGTTGCCGGCAAAGGTGTCGGCAGTTTCGGCAATTTCGGGAACGCCGGTGTAGGACGACAGGGCGACCAGTTGAATACCCTGCACGTCCTGGAGGATCTGGCTGATCTCCTTGAACTTGTGGCGGTTGTTTGTGCCGACAACGATCTGGATCACGCGTAGCCTCGCGACGTTCGGGCGCGCAGTTTATGGCTGGCGGTTGATTTGCAAAGACTGTTCTCCGACAACCGCTTCGCGCCACGCGACCTCAGTGGGTAGCCGCGAAAACGCGAAAGCGCGAATGGCGCACTTTCGCGTCTTTGCGCTTTCGCGGCTCTATCACCCAGCCGCGCAGGTGCCGCCGCCTGCCGCGCAGGAGCCGCCTGCGACCGGCGAAACGATCACCTCGGGCTCGCCCTTGTCGCTCAGCATCGGCAGGCCGGCCTTCTGCCAGGCGAGCATGCCGCCTTCGAGCAACAGCCAGTCTTCGTCACCGGCTTTGCGGGCGGTCATCATGATGATGGTGGCGCGCACGCCGCTGCGGCAGACGCTGACGATGGGGTGGGGGAGCTTCTTGATCTCGTCCATGCGCTCGGCGATCTCGGGCATTTCGATTTCGACGGTGTCGGGCGCGCGGCCGGCGGCCCACTCGGGCGCGTAGCGGCAATCCAGCAGCGTGAAGTCTTTGCCCGGTGTGCCGAGCTTGGCCACGTCTTCGGCTCGGATGATCTTGTCTTCGGGCAAGCCGGCATCGACGTTGAACGCCAGCGTCTCAGCCATATTGGCCGGCAGGTCGCCCTTCATGGCGAGGCGCTTGACGAGCCCTTCTTTGGTGGGCTCCGCAAACGCGGGGTTGCTTTGGCGCTGCTCGCCGATGGTGCTGTGTTCTTTGCCGTTGTAGTCGTGGCCGGGCCAGACTTCGATGTCGTCGCCCAGGGCTTCGATTTTGCGGAAGCTGTCAAAAAGCTGCGCGCTGCTGCCGCCCATGAAGTCGGTGCGCGCCGCGCCGCCGATAAACAGCGTGTCGCCGGTGAAGACGCGCGCCCCGTCAAAGATGCACATGCTGTCGGGCGTGTGGCCGGGGGTGTGGATGAACATCAGTTGATGTTCGCCGATGGTGAGAGTCTCGCCGTCCTTGACCTTGACGTCGGAGATCCTGGACTTGGTCGCGCCGCTCATCACCACTTTGCACCCGGTCAGGTTGCGAAGCCGGTCGCTGCCGGACAGGTGGTCGGCGTGCGTGTGCGTGTCGATGGCGTACTTGAGCGTGAGTTCGTCCTTGGCCAGCTCATCCATGAAGCTGCGCACGGTGTCAAAGCGCAGGTCAATCACGGCGGCTTCGCGCGTGGAGGGGTCCCAAAGCAGGTAAGCTTTGCAGTCACGCCCGCGCTGAAGCGGCTTCATTTCAAGCGTCGATACGGTCATCGCTGTTCCCCTACAGACAGCAACAGTACACGATTTTGGGGCGAAATATTCCAGCACCGACCGGGGCTTGCCGCTAGCCGTTGCTGCGGCGCTGGAAATGCGTGGGTTTTGCCTGTGCGGCCTTCGGAACCGGCACGCCTGTGGCCCCCTGACGCGCGGCAGCGGCCTTGGCCTTTTTGGCGGCTTTATCCTTGGGCTTCTTGCCGGATTTGCCGAAGCGCATACTGGACATGCTTTCACCTCAGGGGCCACTGTACCAATGACCGCCAAGCCAGCCATATCTCGGCTGCGTACGGTAGCGTCCCAACTTACCTGACTACCTGATTGCCACGTCAAAACTGCACACCGCCGGGTCGCAGAGACGCGGAGAAAGGCAACTGCCGTCAGGTTTACAGGATCGGCAGGAAACGGCGTGGTCCGGGCAGTCGAAGGTTGAAGTTGACCGTTGAAGTCATTTCCAACTTCGCCTTCCATCTTCAACTGCCCGGTGATTCCCTCTTTCGGCAGTGCTCTGCGTCTCTGCGTCTCCGCGGTTTGCCGCTTTGCGCGAGGTAGTGTCTCAGTTTGCGGGCAGCAAACGCAATGATCATCCAAACGGCAAACCGCCGAGGCGCGGTGGCGCAGAGAAAGGCGTTGAGACTCAGGTGAAGTGAGTTACGGGTTTTGAGTTCTGAGTTGGATGGCAAGGGTACCTCAACTCGAAACTCGGAACGCGGAACATCGCATGAGACGACCGCACTTTGGGGGTTGCGCGGCCCCCGTGCTCGCCAAGGCTTCAACTGATCGGGCAATCTGAACTTCCATGGTTGTTCTCTGCGGCCGTTCTCCGCGCCTCGGCGCCTCTGCGTTGCGCCGTATTGATGCCGCTGCCGGAGCAAACCGAGAACCCGCCTTGCGCGACGGGTTTGCGGACAGGCTTCAAACGGATGCACTATCCCGCGGACACTGACTACGCGTTGATGGCCACACGGCGCTTGTCGCCCGAAACGGCGGCCAGCAGCGACTCGTCGAGGTCGGCGGGCTCTTCGCGGAGGCCGTAGAAAAAGTTGCGGCGGCGGGGTTCGAACCCGGCTTCTCGCACGAGGCGGCGGATTTCGAACTCGTTCATGCGGAAGGCGGCGCCCGCGAGGCGTACGACGTTTTCCTCGATCATCAGGCTGCCCATGTCGTTGCACCCGTAGCGCAGGCTTACCTGGCCCACCTGCCCGCCCTGGGTCACCCAACTCGCCTGGCAGTTCTCGAAGTTGTCCAGGTAAATGCGGGCGACCGCCTGGGTGCGCAGGTAGTCGTGCGCGCCCGACATCGGCACGTCGTGCATGCGGTTGCCCTCGCTCTGGAACGTCCAGCAGATGAAGGCTGTGAAACCGCCGGTCTCGTCCTGCAAGGCGCGCAGGCGCTCGAGGTGCTCGATGCGCTCAGCCAGTGTTTCGACGTGCCCGAACATCATGGTCGCTGACGACCGGATTCCCAGCTTGTGGGCCTGCCGCATTGGCTCCAGCCATGCGTCGGCGCCGCCCTTCTTCGGGCAGATGATGTCGCGCACGCGGTCGGTCAGGATCTCCGCGCCGCCGCCGGGGATGCTGTCGAGGCCGGCAGCTTTCAGTTCCTTCAAGACTTCGGGCAGTGTCATCTTCCAGAACATCGCGAAGTGCTGGATTTCGCTGGGGCTGAATGCGTGGTTGTGCAGGCCCATGTTTTTGAACAGGCCGAGCATGTCCTGGTAGTACTTGAGCGGCAGCTTGGGGTTGTGGCCGCCTTGCAGCAGAATCTCCGTGCCGCCTAAGTCGATTGTCTCTTGCGCCTTTTGCCGCAGCGCGTCGGTGTCGAGCGTGTAGGCCTCTTTGTCCAGCGGGCGGCGGTAGAAACTGCAGAAGTCGCAGTCGGTGATGCAGACGTTGGTGTAGTTGACGTTGCGGCTGATGACGTAGGTGACCAGGTCGGCGCGGCCGGCGGCTTGCATCTTGCGGTTGCGCACGGTGTGGGCCAGCAGCGCCAGCTCATGCACCGGGCCGTGCTCAAGAAGCCACAGGCCGTCTTCGGGCGTGATGCGCTGCTCGTTCAGCACCTTGTCGGCGATGCGTGTGAACTCAGCTGGTGTGGCTTTGGCGATCATCCCACTCTCCGCCACGAACTATAAACACGCAACCCGCCGCGAAAAGCAGCAGGTTGGTGGTTGGGTTGTAGCCGCGAGAACGCGAAAGCGCGAACGTTGGCTTGGTTTGGCGCTTTCGCGGCTACTCAATTCGATTTTCGAGGCATCCTGGCGTGCCGGAAATTGAGTTCGTGAGTCGGTAGAATCCGGACCAATTTGCCGTTGGAGAAGGCGACACCGCCGCTTTCTATGCGAACGATTTCTTTGGCTGCGCGTCGTCGCTTTTTCATTGGACTCACCCGTGCCCCCGCATTACGTCCAGCACCTTGTCCACGGCTGACTTGGGCAGCAGGCTTTGCGCCGACGCGCGGTGGGCGAACTCCAGCAGGCCTTTGAGTGCGTCTTCGCCAAGCTCGTGCTGGATCACCTCGCCCAGATAGTGCCCTAGCTCAGCCTCCGGCCATCCGATATCCATCGCCGCGTGCCGCACCAGGTCAAAGGCCAGCTCGCGCCCCTCAACCAGCGCGCGTTGCAGCCGCTTGTGCAAAGCCGGTGTCAGCACCTCCTTCGCCCCCGCCCAGACAGCGAACACGAACGGCAGGTTGGTCATGATCTTCCACTCAGCGGCCAGATCGACGAACACGCGGTCATGCTGCTCGTTGCGGGCGCGCAGGCAGGCGTCGCCGATCATCAGGATCGCGTCTTCGGTGCGTTGAATCAGCTCTTCCGGCTTGACGTCGGCCTGCGTGATGACGGGCGTGGCGCGCGACTCGCGCAGTACCAGGCGCGCCAGTGCGTTGCTGGTGCGGCTTGCGGCGCTCAGCACGACGGTCTGCAGGCGTGGCAAGTCCTCGGTGGTGAACAAGCCGACGCTGTCCACCAGGCCGTCGGCGGCGATGCCCAGATCAGGAAAGAAGGACAGGTCGGGCTCACGCAGGGCTTCGACGACGGGCAGCAGGCCGAGGTCAAGCTCGCCGGTGGCCATGCGCTCAGTGAGTCTTGCCGGCGTGTCAGGAATCAGCTCAAGGTCCTCATCGTGTTGCAACGAGAACCATAAAGGCATGGCGTTGAGGTAGCTGACAACGCCGATCCGGAGGCGATGGGCCATGCCTGGAAGATACCGCAAGCCAACGCACCCGCAAGCAAGCGTGGCCACGCGCGCGCTACCCGCTATGATCGCGCGAGGAGAAACGCCATGCTGAAAGCTGCCCTGCCTTTGCTGTTAGTTGCCCTCGGTGCGTGCAGCACACGCCACATCGTGGAAGAGACCACCGTCAACTCCGGTGCATTGCGCGACACCGGCGCGTACGCGGTCGCGCCCCTGGCGATTGACTTCAGACCGCCACAGGCCTGGGAGATTCCTGCCGACGAGTGGGAGCTCTGGGTGGCAGGCTGGCAAGTCGATTACAAGAAAGAGCTGCTTGCCGAGTGCTACAAAGACCTGCGCTTTGTGGATGACAAGGCCGGCGACGGCCGGGCCGTAGTGGAATGCCGGGTCTATACGATGGACAAGGGCGGCTTTGCCGGCTTCGGCGGCGACGGCATGGCCCGGGCGCACGTCGTCGTGCGGGATGCGGCCGGCAGAACCATCTACGATGGCAAGCTGGAAGGACGCGGCGGCAACGCGGCCTTTGAAAGCGTGACTACGCAGGGCCGCATGAAGTTTTCGGTGTTGAACATCGCCCGCCAGATCGCCGACTTGCTGGAAGACGGCCGGTGAGGACTGTCGTTGCCGCTAACGCAACATGCCACGGGCTTGGGGCCCGTGGCATGTGCAGGATGCACGCTAGCTAGTTCTCGCCGACCTTGACCCGGGCAAAGGCGACTACCTTCAGGTCTTTGCCGGTGTTCTTCACGTGCTGCTCGACAGACACGTTCGGGTCTTTCACGAACGGCTGTGCGAGCAGTGTGTGCTCTTTGAAGAATGCGGACAGCTTGCCTTCGGCGATCTTCTCCTGGATGTTCTCGGGCTTGCCGCTGGCCTTGGCTTGCTCCATGGCGACTGCCTTTTCGCGCGCGATGGCGTCAGCCGGCACGTCGTCGCGTGTCAGCCCTACCGGGTTGGTTGCGGCGATGTGCATCGCGATGTCCTTGGCCAGCGTGCGCTCGGCGTCGCTGCTGCCCTTGCTGCCACTGAATGCAACCAGCACGCCCAGCTTGCCGTCGCTGTGGATGTACTGACCGTAAAAGCCGTCGCCCGCAAGCTTCAGGCGGCTGGCTGCGCCAAGCTGCATGTTCTCGCCGGTCTTGGCCACGAGGTTCTGGATCGCGTCAGCGACCTTGCCGCCCGCGGGATGGTCAAGCTCCGCCACGTCGCCGTCGGCCTTGGCGGCGGCGTCGGCGATACCCTGCACCAGCTTGCCGAACTCATCGTTGTTGGCGGTGAAGTCGGTTTCGGTCTGCAGCGACACCAGCGCCGCGGATGCGCCGTCAGCCGCAAACGCGATGGCTACGCGGCCTTCCGCGGTTTCGCGGCCCGCGCGCTTGGCGGCTTTGACTTCGCCCTTCTTGCGCAGATCGTCGATTGCCTTCTCGACGTCGCCGCCGGCTTCTTCCAGGGCGCGCTTGGCGTCCATCATGCCGCAACCTGTGCGCTCACGCAGTTCCTTGATCCGGGCAACCGTAATCTCGGCCATGTCTCTTCCCTCATTCCTTTGTCAGTGTCAGGGGCGCTCGAAGCGAGCGCCCCTGACATCAAACGCTCAATTGTTTCCGCAGCCTTCCCGCAGCCTTCCCGCAGCCTTGCCCAGCCTGCTCAGGCGTCGGTCTTCTCGCCCTGCTCAGCCGCTGGTGCCGGCTGTGCGGGCGCGGCGTCGGGTTTGCGTGCTGGTGGCTTGCGCCGCACGGTTGGCGCCGGTGCGTTTTCGGACTGCTGCTCCTGCGCCTGCTTGGCGACTTCCTCGGCGGTGGCGTCGATCTGTGCTTTCTGCTCGGCGCTTCGGGCGCGTCCGCGGCCAGCGCGCTCGCGGCCCGGGCGTCGTGCCGGGCGCTCCTGGCGCTGGCGGGTGGGCACGTCGTCGAACGCGCGGATTTCGGCCTTCAGTTCCATGCCCTGGCCGCTTTCCTTGAGCTTGCGGCCTTCCATGCAGGCGTCGGCCAGCGACTTCAACACGATCTGCAGACCGCGCACGCTGTCGTCGTTGCCGGGCACCACGATGTCGATGCCCTCGGGGTTGCTGTTCGTATCGACAATGGCGACAACGGGGATCTCAAGCTTGTTTGCTTCCTTAATGGCAATGCGCTCCTGGCTGGCATCGACGATGACGATTGCCGCGGGCAGGCGGTCAAGGTTGCGCAGGCCGTCCAGGTTGGCCAGGATCTTGCGCCGCTCGCGCGAAATCACGGACTGCATCTTCTTGGGCATGCGCGCAAAAGCGCCCGTGGTTTCCAGCTTTTCCAGCGTTTCCAGGCGGGTCAGCCGGCGGCGCACGGTGGCAAAGTTGGTCAGCGCGCCGCCAAGCCAGCGCTCGCACATGAATGCCTGGCTTGCGCGCCTTGCCTGCTCGCGCACGATATCTTTGGCCTGTCGCTTGGTGCCTACAAACAGGACGTGCGCGCCGGTGCTGC
>CAZZBH010000133.1:0-9006 GCA_964652605.1 uncultured Planctomycetaceae bacterium | reverse complement strand
CAGTCACTGGGCGCCACTGATTGTCGCGTTGCTGCTTGCGCTGATGCCGCTGGCGTTCTGGGTACCGCTGCCGGCGCCGCCACAGAGTGTTGCAGGCGACAAGCCGACGGATGGCCCCGAGACTGTCGAAGATGCGCCTGATCCAGACATTGAGCCGCTGCATATTATCGCGCCGGAGGCCGATACGCTGCCCGATGCGACGGTGCGCCAGCCGTACACGTTTACGTTTGAGGGCGAGGGGGGCACGCCGCCGTATGGCTGGCAAGTGCGTGCCGGCCATTTGCCGCCCGGGATGGCGCTGGAGTTCTCAAGCGGTGAACTGAGCGGTGCCTGCAACCTTCCGGATGAGTACGTGTTCACGGTAAGGCTGGTGGACAGCGCGGGGCTCGAGTCGCTGCGCGAAGTCAGTATCAAGGTGACTCCGCCGGGCGACGGTGGTGGCGAGGGTGATGGCACCGGCGGCGGCGCCGACGAGGGGCCGACATCCGGCCAGCCGCAGGAACGGCCCGGCGAAGGCGGCGCGGGTGACCCGCCACCGGATGCGCAGCCGCAACCAGAGACCAGCCAGCCATCGCCCGACGAGCGCCCGGTGGGCGACGGCCCGGGGCAGCCACAGGAGCCACCGCCGCCCGTCGAGCCGCCGGAGATCGACAGTGATGCCCGCCCCGTGGCCCCGCAGGCTGACGAAGAAGGCGAGACTTACTCTAGAGACCGCACCCGCTGGGTGTACAACCCCGACGGCGAAGTGCGCGATGCGCAAGCTGCGCCGCCCCGAGGCCTTGAGCACCCCGGCGAGCAGAACGTTCCGCGCACCAAGGTCACGATGCGCGAGCGTGATCTGATTGAGGCGATCTACCGCAAGCTGCGGCAGTAGCTGCGGGACTCGTTTGCAACTTCCCACTTCCCACTTCAACCTCAGGCGCCTAAACCCAAGCCGTGAATCAACGTGACTACATGCGCCTGATCTCCGGCGAACGTCGCGGGCCATGGCCTTCGGTGGCGCGCGGTGCGTTGCGGTTTGCATCCTGGTTTTTTGGACTGGCGGCAGTAACGCGGCTTGCACTGTACCGGTTTGGCGTGCTGCGGCGGCACAGCGTGGAAGTGCCGGTGATCTGCGTCGGCAACCTGACGACGGGCGGCACCGGCAAGACGCCTGCGGTCGCCTGGGTTGTTGGCGTGCTGAAGGATCTGGGTTGCTCCCCAACCATCGTGTCGCGCGGATACATGTCCGAGCAGGGCGGCAACGACGAACAGCGCGTGCTTGAGGAGTTGTGCCCGGGCGTGCCGCACATCCAGAACGCTGACCGCGTTGCCGGTGCGCGGCGGGCAGTCGCGCAGGGCGCTGACGTGATTGTACTGGACGATGGCTTCAGCCATGTGCGGCTGAAGCGCGATCTCGACATCCTGCTGTTTGACTCGCTCAACCCGTTCGGCTATGGGCGCATGCTGCCGCGAGGATTGCTGCGCGAGCCGATACGAAGCGCGCGGCGCGCCGGGTTTGCCATTTTTTCGCGCGCAGATGTGGCGATGCCCGAGCGCCTGCAAGACCTGGAGGACACCGTTCGGTGCAAGGGTTTTTTTGGCGGCATTGCGCACGCCGCGCACCAGCCGGCAAGCCTGCATCGCGTCGGGAAAGATGAACCGGAAGCGCCGGCTTCACTGCAAGGGGCAGTCGTTGCGCCGTTCTGCGGCATCGGCAATCCGCTGGGGTTTCGAAGGACGCTGGAAGCGCTTGGCGCACAGGTCAGTCCAGTCGGCGCATTGCAACTGAATGACCACCAGGCTTTTGACGCGACACTGTTTCGCCAGCAGATTGACCCATTCCTGCGCGCGTCGCGCGAGGCCGGGGCGACACTGGCTGTGTGCACGCAAAAGGACGCCGTGAAGCTGCGCGCATTGGCGACCGAACTCAATCTCGACTTGCCGATTCTGGAGTTGCGCGTGGCCTTCAACGTGATCAAGGGTGCTGAAGAATTGCGCGTGGCCATCGCAGCCATCGCACGGCCAGCGTCGGGCACGCAATCCGGAGAACGCGCAAAGTGAACAATCCGGCTGAAGCGCGCAAGCGGCATGGCCGGTGCGACCGGCACGGGAGGGCGCGTGCCGAAGCGTAAGCGAAAACGGAAGTACCTGCTGGATCGAACGGCTGTGCGCATACCGATTGAGCTGGCGATGCGCTGGACAGCCTTCTGTCTGACAATCTTCGGCCCGCGCTGGGCGTACTGGTGGGCACGCCGGGTCGCGGCGTTGGCCTGGCGGGTTATGCCGCGGCTGCGCGGAATCTCGCTGCGCAACGTGGACCTGTGCTTTCCGGAAAAGCCGGAGCCTGAGCGCACACGCATTGCCCGCCTTGGTTTTCGGCATGCCGTCTATCAGTTTGTGGACTACCTGCTGATACCGCGCTACTTCAAGACGGGCAGGCCCAGCCCGGTTTATACCGGATTGCCCGACGGGCATTCGTTCTTTGCGTGGTTCAAAAGCGATCAGCCGGGTTTCAACCTGACGGCCCACATCGGCAACTTTGAAATCGCGACGTTCGCCATCGGGGAAGACCCGGATCACATCACCCCGATCCTGATCGCCAAGCCGGTACGGCCGCCGCTGCTTGACCGCTGGCTGACGCGGGCGCGGGTTGCCCTGGGCAACGATGTCGTGCACTCAGATGAAGGGGCGCGCGGATACCTGCGGGTAATCAAGCAACGGCGCAAGTGTGGCACGCTGATTGACCAGAACGGCGGCGACTTCGCGCCGGTGGAGACATTCTTCGGCGTGCCCTGCACCTGGCAGGCGGATTTTGCCCGCATCCTGCTGCGCGGTGGCGGCAACCTGTACTACCACTTCTGTATTCGAGACGGCGACCGTTTCAAGTTCAGGAATTTGGAGCCTGAGCTGCACACGTACACTTCCGACGCTGACCCGATGCAGGTGATCCGCGACTACCGCGACGCGGTTGAGCGCGTCGTGCGCGAATACCCGGAGCAGTACTTATGGATGCACCGGCGCTTCAAGGCCCGCAAAAAGGGCTGGCCTGATCGGTATGCCAACCTGGGCCAACGCCTGACACCGGACAGGCGTGCCGAGCTGGTGAGCGTGATTAGCCACGAAAGCACGAAACCACAAAAGAAAGGACACGAAAATGGCTCATCCACCGCTACCGGAGCGAATCGAGAAACTGATCCATGATGTGATCGGCGCGGCTATCGAGGTTCACAAGGTGCTGGGGCCGGGCCACCTCGAAGTGCACTACGAGAATGCCCTATGTGTGGAGTTGGAACTGCGGGGCATACCCTTCCGCCGACAACAACTCGTCAAACTGAACTACAAGGGTCGCGAGATCGGTGAGGGGCGGATAGATCTGGTGGTTGCAGGCGAACTGGTGGTTGAATTGAAGGCGGTTGAGAAGATTGCCAACGTGCACCTTGCCCAAGTCATTTCCTATCTTCGCATTCGCAACAGCCGGGCGGGGCTTATCCTCAACTTCAACGTACCCGCAATGAACACCAAGGACGCCATCAGGCGGGTGCTGGTCGGATAGGTGAACTCTCGCGGATGGCAGGGCACACGACCTACCGTTGTGTTTTCGTGGCCCTTTCTTTCGTGCTTTCGTGTTTTAGTGGCTCTAACGCCCGGCGTCGCATTAAGATGTCAGCGAGGCGACGATGTGGACCGACATCCTTGAGTTTCTGGCCAACGTGCACTGGGTGCGGGTAATCTTCACGATCCTGCTTACCGGCCTGGCGGTCGTGCTTGGAATCTGGTGGCCCGCGGGCGTTCTGGAGCGATACACCAACCAGCCGGCTGTGCGCTACGTCTGGTACATCGCGGGCACGCTGATGCTGATCATGGTCTATGTCAGCATGTATGGTTACGGTCACTTCTGGGAGCTCTACAGCGCCAGCGAACTGGCGGAATAGGACCGGTGTCCGTCGGTTGACCCTGTCAACCCCCGCTGCTATGTTTCCGGCCCCATCGCGGGAAAGAGGTTCAATTGACTGAGAACGGCGACAGCAAGCGGCCTGAGCCGCCGTCGCCAGACCAGTACGAGAGGTTGAAGCAGCAGGCAGAAACCCTGCGCCAAAGCGAATTGTCAGGCAGGTCCGACAAGGCGCTTCAGCAAAGCAGGAAACATCAGGGCATGCAGGCCTACGTGCGCTACACCGGGCTTGGGCTTCAGTTCGCGATCCTGATTCTGCTGTCGATGGGCCTGGGGTACCTGCTGGATGTCTGGATAGGCACCAGCCCGTGGTTTCTTTCAGGCGGGGCACTGTTTGGCGCGGTTGGCGGGATGATCTGGCTTGTCAGGGTGGTGGCGCGCATGGAAGCACGTGAGGGTAAGCGCCGGACAAGCAGCGCCGCGACGCAAAGCAAGGCGAAACGCAAGGATTGACGTGAGCTGGCAGCCTTACGCAATGGCGGCGTTTGCGGTACTGGTGCTGGGCGCGCTGTTTGCGCTGCTGGCACTGGCAGACTTCGACGGTGGTCTGATGACCGGCGCCGGAATCGGCCTTGGCGCGGCCGTGCTGCTGATGCTGTTCAACGGTTTCACGACGCGGCTTGCGTTGCGCGAAGGCAGGCGTTCAGCGGCGCAGGGGCATGTGCTGGGCGGGTTTCTGCTGCGGATCGTCATTTTGACCGCCGGGTTCTTCGGGCTGGCGTTCAGCGGTGCTGCGAGCCCCGTCACGTTCGCGCTGGCATTTCTTGCAGGTGTGCTGTTGATGTTGGGGTGGCAGGTATTCACAGTGTCGCGCGAGATTCAAAAGCGCGCACAGATGGCTTGACGAAAGACAGACAACCACAGACGACCGGAGCAGCCAGTGTTTCTCGCCGCATCCAAAGACGACTTCAACCCCGTTGAGTACCTGTACGACAAGTGGGCGCTCTGGACGACGGAATGGGGCGCTCACGGCGCGGACTTCGTGAAGGCGTGGAACACGCCATTGCGGGATACGCCGTTTGAATTCCTGATGATCAGCCAGCACGTCTTCATGATCTGGATTGCGACAGCGCTGATCATCGGCATGTTCAGCTATGTCACGTATGCGCGCAACACGCGTGTGCCCCGCGGCCTTCGCAACTTCATTGAACCCATCGTCATGTTTCTCCGCGACCAGGTGGTGCGGCCAAGCATCAACAATCCGCATGCGCATCACGGTGATCACGGCCATCACGGCGAAAAAGACGAGTTGCCGGAGCACTGGCTGGCCGACAAGTTCGTGCCGTTCTTTGTCTGCATGTTCTTCTTCCTGGTCACGATCAACCTGCTGTCGCTGATCCCCGGTGCGTCACAGCCGACTACGGCGCTGACGTTCACGTTCGGCATGGCGGCGATTACGCTGGTCGTGTACGGCATCGGCGCGATTGCCATGAGCATCCGGCAGGAAGGCGGCGTCGGTGCGGGCATCTTCGGGTTCTTCAAGAATCTGGTGCCTTACCACTTCTCATGGAAGCCCATGGATCTTGCCGTGTGGGTGATCCTGTTTCTGATCGAGTTTGTGGGGTTCATCTTCATCAAGCCGTTTGCGCTGGGCGTTCGTCTGTTCGCGAACATGACCGCGGGCAATTGCTCGTTGCTCAGCTTCCTCTTCATTAACCTGCTGATTCCTGAAGGCTCGGAGTATCTGCGTGTCGCGACCGGCATCCCGACTTTGTTTGTCGGCGTGGCGCTGTACGCGTTCGAGATCTTTGTGTCGATCCTTCAGGCTTACATTTTCACGTATCTCTCGGCGATCTTCCTCGGGCTGTACCTGGTTCCGGAACATTGATCCGCGTGCCCGCGGGTTGTTACCCGCGGGGGGCGCCGGCCGGGAAGGCGCCTACTGGCGGAGGACAGGGAAACTCGAAAGCACACAGGAGCAGAACATGGACATTGGTGGATTTGGATGGGCATACGGCGCAGCCGGCATCGGTGCAGGTCTGGCGGCAATTGGGGCGGGCATCGGCATCGGCCGTCTCGCGGGGCAGGCGATGGAAGCGATCGCGCGGCAGCCCGAGAGCACGGGCGACATCCGCGGCTTGACGATCGTGACCGCGGCGTTTGTGGAAGGCGCGGCGCTGTTCGGCATCGTGGTCTGCCTGCTGGCGATGATCTTCGCCGGCGGTCTCGGCGACGTGGCTCGCGAAGCGGGCAAGTACTCCGGCCCCGGTGGCGCGGGACAGGTGCAGTACGAGATTGAAGAAGCCAAGAAGGCTGCCGAAGCATCGGCCGCCGAGTAGTCTGACATTGTGGAAGGGGCGGCGTCATGCCGCCCCTTTCCCAAGCCCAAGGAACGCAAGATGCGTATGTTGACCAGACAAGCCTTGTTCATCTTTGCCGTTGCCGCGCTTCTGGCGCCGGTTCTGCTTGGCGCCCCGGCTGCGGAGAGCCCGCAGGACCCAGCCAATGGCGGCGGCGGCGTGCTGCACTTTTCGGCCAGCCTGCTGTTCTGGAAGTACATTGCCTTCGGCTTGATCCTGCTTGTGCTGGGCTGGAAGGTCATCCCGTTGATGCTCAAGCAGCTTGATGCGCGGCAGGGTCGCATCCGCGACGCACTGGACAAGGCTGACCAGGTGCGCGCCGAGGCTGAGGTGCTGCTGAAGAAGCACGAAGAGATGATGCGCAATGCGCACCAGGACGCCAAGAAGATCACCGACGACGCAATTCGCGCGGCGCGCGAGGCATCCGCCAAGATCAGCGCCGACGCCGAAGCCGCGGCCCGCGAAACACGCGACCGCGCACAGAAAGAAATCAACCAGATGGCGCGCAAAGCCGAGGCCGAGCTGCGTGAGGCAGCCGCTGAGCTTGCGCTGCTGGCAAGTTCGCGCGTGCTTGAGCGTGCGCTGACAGAAGACGATCATCGCCGGCTGGCCCGCGAGGCCGTTGAAGCCGCCGGCACGATGAGGAACTAAAGGCAAGGCAGACGAATGGCGACTAACCAGTCCGATCCGGTAGCACGCGTGTACGCAGTGGCGCTGTATGAAAGCGCGCGCGACGGCGGGTTCGTGGGCGAAGTGCAGGTCGGTCTGAACGCATTGATGGGTGCCTGGCAGGACCGCACATTCCGGGACTTCTTCACCAGCCCGCGCGTGCCTCGCCCCTTCAAGATCAAGGCGCTGGATGCCGCGCTGGCCGGCAAGGTTGCGCCGCAGGTGCTGAACTTTGTGAAGGTGCTGATCGCCAAGGGTCGCGAGCCGCAGTTGGACAACATTGTCAGCTCGTTTGAGGTTTACCGTGATCTGGCGGAGAACCGCGTGCACGCCTGGGTGCAGTCCGGCGGCGCGCTGCACGATGCCGAGGTGGAAGACATCAAGAAGCAGCTCAGCGTCGCATCGGGCGGCAAAGATGTCGTGCTGCACTACGAGCACAAGCCCGAGTTGCTGGGTGGCGCAAAGATCAGGCTTGGCGACAAACTGATTGACAACACGCTGCGTACACGGCTGCAGCACCTTGCCCAGAAGATTCATGCCTAGTTGGAAGGAATTCAGCATGCGGTACGCAATCGGGATTCTGCTGTTGGCGGTCATAAGCGGCTGTGATTCGCAGGTGCCGCCGCCGAACGCCGGCACGCAAAAGCAGGCCCCGAAGATCCAGCCGCAGAAGCAGCAACCGGCTGTGCAGCAGCCCACACAGCCCAAGCCGACGGGCGACAGCCTTGCCGTCGAGTACAAGAAGGAAGCACAGGCCGCATTCGATGGCATGAAGCGATACGGGTCAGAAAAGACAGCCGAAGCTTATGCCGCCGCAGGAACGCACATCCTGCGCGCGTTGGTGCTGGCCAATCAGCACCAGAAGAACGGCCACAGCACCAGCTCGCTGTGGCGCTACCGCGAACTGCGGCAGCTTCGGACGGACTGGAACAAGAGCATGGGCGGCGTGCCCAAAGGGTGGGACAACGACCCCGAGTACAAGGCGGCATTCGAGGACTACCAGAAGCAGGGCGATAACTAGAGAAGGCAAAACATGGAACTGCGCTCCGACGAAATCACATCCGTAATCCGCAAGCAGATCGAATCCTTCGGCGAAGAAATCGGCATGGAGGAAGTCGGCACCGTGCTCGAAGTCGGCGACGGAATCTGCCGCGTCTATGGCCTCGAAAACGTCCAGGCCAACGAGATGGTCCAGTTCGAGAACGGGGTATTCGGCCTTGCGTTCAACCTGGAAGAAGACTCGGTCGGCATCGTGATCATGGGCGACTTCCTGCAAATCAAGGAAGGCCAGCAGGTCAAGCGCACCGGCAAGATTCTCAGCATTCCCGTCGGGGCCGGCTTCCTGGGCCGCGTGGTCAACCCGCTGGGACAGCCGATCGACGGCAAGGGCCCCATCGAATCCGCCGGCACGCGCCTCATTGAGTTAAAGGCGCCCGGCATCGAGGCACGCCAGCCCGTCAAGCAGCCGCTGCAGACCGGCATCAAGGCCATCGACAGCATGATCCCCGTCGGCCGCGGCCAGCGTGAGCTGATCATCGGCGACCGCGAAGTCGGCAAGACAGCCGTCGCGCTGGACACCATCATCAACCAGAAGGGCAAGGGTGTCATCTGCGTCTATATCGCCATCGGCCAGAAGGCGAGCACCGTGCGGCAGGTCGTGGCCGTGCTGGAAGCGCAGAACGCCATGGATTACACCATCATCGTCAGCGCCAACGCGCAGGACCCGGCGCCGCTGCAGTACCTCGCGCCCTATGCCGGCGCGGCACTGGCCGAGTACTTCATGTACGCCACCGACAAGCCGCAGCAGATCCGCGACACGCTGTGCATCTACGACGACCTTTCCAAGCAGGCCGTGGCATATCGCCAGATGTCGCTGCTGCTGCGCCGCCCGCCGGGTCGTGAGGCGTTCCCGGGCGACATCTTCTACTGCCACAGCCGGTTGCTTGAGCGTTCTGCCAAGCTCAAGGAAGAGTACATCGTCGTCAAGAAGGACGCGCCCTGGGACACCACCCAAGGCGTGGACGGCAAGCGCTATGGCAACCGCACACCCGAAGAATGGGAAGCGGCAGAGCACGCGCTCAAGGCCGCGGGCGAAGGGCACGA
>CAZZBH010000132.1:0-9014 GCA_964652605.1 uncultured Planctomycetaceae bacterium | reverse complement strand
GGCGCTGCTGCCGATCTGCTTCTCTTCAAAGGGCTCGTCCAGCTCGCCCTGGCCCATCAGCAGGCGGATGTCCGTGGCCAGCTTCTGCGCGCTGATGCCGATGCCGGCAACGGCTGAAAGCACGTTGTAATCGTACTTGCGGGGGTAGGTCTGCCCGGTGACAGCAAAGCTGCGCCCAAAACCCATGCGCTTGCAGACCGCGTCGTCGAGCGCCACGACCTTGCTCTCGTCGCCGTCAAACAGCTCCAGAAAACTGGCTTGCGTGCCGGTGGTGCCCTTGGCGCCGCGCATAGGCATCTCGTCGCGAAGGCGTTTCAGCTCGTGATAATCGGCGACAAGATCCTGGAGCCACAGCGCAGCGCGTTTGCCAACGGTGGTGAGCTGCGCCACCTGAAAATGAGTCGCCCCCAGGCAGGCGGTGTCGGCTTCGCGGCCCGCAAAATCAGCAAAGGCTGCGATCGCGGAGCGCAGGCGCTTGAGCAGCAGGTCAATGCCCTCGCGCATGATGATCAGGTCGGCGTTGTCAGTGACGTAGCAGCTTGTCGCGCCCAAATGAATGACAGCGCGGGCCGCCGGTGCAGCATCGCCGAACGCGTGCACGTGCGCCATCACGTCGTGCCGGAACTGTGCCTCGTAGGCGGCTGCCTTGGTGAAGTCGATGCTGTCCAAGTTTTCGCGCATCTGCTGCAGCGCGTTGTCGGTGATCTGCGCCAGGCCCAGTTCGCGCTGACTCTCGGCCAGCGCAAGCCAAAGGCGGCGCCACAGCCCGATGCGTTTTTGCTGGCTGAACAACGCCCGCATCTCGCGCGCGGCGTAGCGGCCGACGAGGGGGTGCTGGAATGTGTGATGGTCCTCAGCCATGGAATACGGCATATGATTCGTAGCCGATTTGGCAATGAACAGTTTGCAATCCGGTGCGACTTGCGCCATCCGCAGCGCGGCCTTCCTTTGTGCTTTGATGATTGTTGATTGTTGTGCATGACTGCATTTCGAATTCTGGACGCCAACCTGAATCGCGCGCGCGAGGGTCTTCGCACTTGCGAAGAATACGCGCGCCTGGTGCTGGATGACGCCCGCAGCGCCGAGTGCCTCAAGGCCGCCCGGCGCGCGCTGCAGGAATGCAGCGACGCGCTGGGTTCGCGCCGTCTGCTGGCTGCGCGCGACATTCGCCGCGATGTCGGCGCACGCCCCCAGGCCGACGACGTCAGCCGCGCCGGCCCAGCCGATGTAGCTCTTGCCGGCATCAAGCGCGCGCAGGAGGCCTTGCGGGTTGTCGAAGAGTTCAGCCAGCTTGAAAGCCGCACAGCCGCGGCCGCCGCTGCCAGGGCGCGCTATGCAGCCTATGAGGCTGAGCAGCAGTTGTTTTTTGCCGCCCCGCGCCGCGCGTTGCTGCGCGCCAGTCCGGTCATGGTGGTGTTCACCCGCGCCTCGTGTGCCCGACCGTGGCGGGAGGTGTTGCAGGAGCTGCTGGGGGCTGGCGCGATGCTTTTTCAGTTGCGCGAAAAGCTGGCGGAGGCGCGCGAGTTTGCGGGGTTTGCCGCCGAGTTCATTGAACTAGCCCCCGGTGCCTGCGTTATTATCAATGATCGGGCCGATCTTGCCGCCTTGGCCGGCGACGGAGTGCACCTGGGCCAACAGGACCTGCCGGTGGCCGACGCGCGCCGGGTGGTTGGCCCGGCAGCGCTGGTGGGGGTGAGTACGCACAGTGTTACAGAGGCATTACGCGCCGAAGCCGACGGTGCCGATTATATTGGCGCAGGATCAATGTTTGCGACGGCGACAAAACAGGTACAATCCATAGCCGGCCCGGGCCTGATTCGTGATCTCGCGGGCCATGTCAGCATCCCCGTGTTTGCGATCGGGGGCATTACTCCCGGCAACGTGAGGCAACTTGCGGGTGCCGGGGCAAGGCAGGTGGCTGTCAGCGCGGCGGTGCTGGCGGCTGAAGATCCTGCCGGGGCATATCGGGGGCTGGTGGAAGCGCTGCAGGTAGAAGTGACGGAGGAGAGCGCATGACACGCCTGGTGCTGACACTGACGCTGCTGCTGTTGGCCAGCGCCGCGCACGCCAATGAGTCAATTCGCCTTGAGCTGAAGACCTCAGACGTGCTGGAGGGCAAGCTCAAGCTGGCCGACGACGAAGGCGTCAAGCTGGACATCGGCGACGGGATTGAGCTGTACATCCGCTGGGCTTTTATTCGCGGCGACAAGCACTTCGACCTGCGCAAGAGCGCAACCGATTTCAACATGATTGAGTCCGTGCTCAAGCTCGCGGACTTCTGCCACGACTTTGCGATGGACGAGCAGGAGTCCCACGCGCTGGCGCATGCCCTCAAACTCGATCCTGGTCACAAGGAAGCGCGGCAACGGCTTTCGGCGCTGCCCCCCGTGGCGGGCCTGGAAGTACCGGGGCTGCCCGGAGAGGCGGAGCCACCCAGGCCCGAACCAGCCGAAGAACTGCCGCCACCAACCCGCAGCCCATTTGTGGTAATGCTGGACTTTGTAACCGAGGACGCGGCCGCGCTGGAGTGGTTCAAGGAAGAACTGGACAAGCTAGGCTACAAGCTGGGCGGCAAGGGCAACCACGAAATCCGCATTCGGATTGACCTAAGCCTGAAACTCGAACGCAATCCTACGTTCATGGGCGCCGAGCTGTACGCCGAGTACAGCGGACGGCTGGCCTGGCAGTTGTACCGCAATGGTGAATCCGTGCCGTTTGCGCGCGACAGCGAATCGCAGGACGCCATGCGCCGCGACAACAAGGACGAAGCGCGAAACGCCTGCCGCAAAAGCCTGATGCAGGACGTGTTCCCGAGCATGCATCGCGAAATGGAAAAGCTGCGCTAGCGTCGGGTCATGCCAGGTTTCGCAGGCCGGCTAGTAATCCTGTACCTGTTCTTCCTGGGTTTCGTCGGGTGGCTCGCGGTCCCAGTCGCCAACCGGTTTTGCCTCGCGTTCCGGCGCCTCTGGTGGCGTTCCGTAGTTCAACTGCTGGGCTACCTTGCCGTCCTTGTTGTGCACGACGACCTGCGACCATGGCTGGCTTTGCGCAAAGCCGCGAGCCGCCTCAACGGCTTGCTCCTTGGTGTCGCAGACTGCCGACGGCTTGGTGCCACCGGCCTTCTTGACGCTCCAGCGGTTGTCTTTGCGGCGTGGCACGACGTGGTAAATGACCTGCCCGTCGCGTGCGGCCATCCGCGGGATCATGGTGGATGACTCCGGCGCCTGCCTGGGAGCAGGCTCAACGCGGCTGGCCGGCAGAGTGCCGAAAAGCTTGACGAATTGTTCCGTGGCGTAGGTTGACTTCATGGTTCGCTCGGCACTGGCGGTCAGAGTTTAACTCTGCGTGGGCATGGCGCTTGCTTACGCTTCGCGTTCAGATCAGTTCCTTCATCTGATCGAGAATTGCGCTGCACTCTTCTTGTGTGTTGTAGAAGTGGGGGCTAACCCGGATGCCGCCACCCGGGCGATAGTCGATTACGAAGCCTCGGCGGATCAGCTCGTGATGGGCTTTCTCGGCGCCATCAAAATCAATGCATACCGTTCCGCCGCGCCGGTCTGCATCGTGTGGCGTGTTCACCTTGAAGCCGTACTCAAGGGCCTTGTCCACAAGACACACTGTCATTCGCCGGCTTTTCTCGCGAATCTTGTCCACTCCGACCTGGCGGATGATCTCGTATCCCGGCCGCGCGCTGTACAGCGCCACCACCGGCGGTGTGCCCGTTGCCGCGCGCCAGGCCGACCGGTGCGGCTCAAAGCCCATCTCAAACTTGAAGGGCCGGGCATGGCTGATCCAGCCGGTCAGCGCCGGCTTGTAGGAAGGCAGCAGGTCCGGCCGGATGTAGAGGTAGCAGACGTTGGGCCCGCCGCAGACCCACTTGACGCTGCCGCCGACGGCGAAGTCCACATTCAGGGTCGTGAAATCCAGCGGCACGGTGCCCGCGCTCTGGTACACGTCCAGCAGGACCTTTGCGCCGACCTTGTGGGCCTTTTCGATTACCGGCGCGACATCTTGAAGGTATCCGCTGCGGAAATACACGTGGCTGATCGGCACGATCGCGGTGCGTTCATCGATTGCGTCCACGAGCTTCTGTACATCGACGCCGATGCCGTCGTCGGACTTGACCATCTGCGGCACGGCGCCAAAACGCGCCCACTCCTGGCAGACGTAATGCGGGCTGGTGAACTGCATGTCGTCATAGACGATGCGGTTGCGCGTGCCGGAAAAGTCGATGCTCGAAAGCACCTGCGCAGTCAGTGTCGCGACGTTCAGGTGCAACATCATGCTGCCCTTGGGCGCGCCCAGCACGCTGCCGATCAGGTCGGCGGTTTTCTCGCAGTCGTCAAGCCATCCGGTGCCATCGTCGTAGTGCCACGCGACAACGCCGTCTTCGTTCCACATGTCCGCGAAGTGGCGAAGGCCGTCGTACACCGCACGCGGCATCGCACCCAGCGAGTTATTAATCAGGTACGTTTTGCGCGAGAGGATAGGAAACTCCTCGCGCCACTTGAGCAGCGGATCATCCTGCATGCGCCTTCTGTCCTTTGCCTCAGGCTTTCTGCTTGCGCGCCAAGCCGTACGCTCCCCAGATGCCCAGCACGGCGCCGGCCGCCAGGAATGCTATGCGCATTGGCGTCCAGGTGCCGGTGTCACCGATGCCACCCACGCCGGGTGCAGGTTCACCGACTGTGCTCATGTTGAAGACGTCCAGCGTCGTGGCAACCATCAGCGCCAGGCCCAGCAGCATTACGATCAAACCGAGCTTCTTGGTCATGGGGGACCCCCTATTGATAAGCCCCGCCCTCAGGGCGGTAGATCGCGTTGTAAGCGTCTGTCGTTCGGTTGATGACTTTCCACAAGTCCGGGAACGCCGGTTCGTGGGTTGTCTTCTCAAGTGACTTGGCTGGTATTCCTTTCAGGCTCATCACGGCGTCGCCAATGATGCGGCGGACGACGTTGTAGTGGCGGTACTTCCAGTGCAGCAGCTCCTGATCGTACTGCGTCATTGCCCAGGTCAGGTCGTACAGTTCGGTGTGCGCCGTGCGGTCCTGGTGAATCTGGTCCAGTGTCACGCCACGCCGCTTGAGCAACGCTTCAAATGCCTCCAGAACGCGCGGTGTTACCTTGTGAAGCCGCTGATACGTCGGGCTTTCCTGACCGCTGCCTTTGCCCAATCCCATCCTGATCTTGTGGTAATCCCACGGGGCCATGCTGCGCGGAAACTTCAGACCGTCACCAAGCCAGGTCAGGATCTCGCTGGTGCGGCCCAGAAAGCGCGTGGCTTCATGCAACTTGTCTTCGTTGACCCAGTTGATGGTCTGTTCGAGGTGCTGGATGCAGACTTTGAGCCACAGTTCCATGGCCTGGTGCACGACCTGGAACAGAAGCTCCTCCTCGTTGACCCATTCGGCGGGCTTTTTCTGGAGTTCATAGAGCTGCTTGGTGCGAATGTACTTCTCGTAGTCGCTCGTGCCTTCGCCGAAGGTCGTAAGCTCAGTCATAGCCGGTCCTTATCACCACCCTAACTGTACCCCGGCACGGGGCGTCGCGCCAACCGCTTCCCTTTGCGCTTTGTGCTGGCATCATTCGACCGCGGAGAATGTGGATGCGCGTCGGGATCGGATACGATATTCATCAACTTGTGGCCGGCCGAAAACTGGTGCTTGGCGGCTTGACCATTCCCTACGACAAGGGGCTCGCGGGACACTCAGACGGCGACGGCCTGCTTCACGCCATCACCGATGCGCTGCTCGGCGCTGCGGGCATGGGCGACATCGGCGAGATGTACCCCGACACCGACCCACAGCACAAGGATGCCGACTCAGGCACATTGCTGAAGGCGACCTACGAACAAGTCAGGCGACGCGGCTGGGAAATTGAAAACATTGACTGCAACATCATCGCGCAGGCCCCGCGTTTAAGGAAGTACAAAAGCCAGATGGAGGCGCGGGTCGCCGGGCTGCTTGAGATTGAAACTCGCCGCGTCAACGTAAAGGCCAAGACCAATGAAGGCCTGGACGCGGTCGGCCGCAAAGAGGCGATCGCGACCCAGGCGGTTGTGCTGCTCAGGCACGCATGATGAGGGCACGGATGCACGCAGATCAGATCGGGATCGCCGGGGGGACGTGTCGGGCTTGTCGTTGAAGCCAGACCGTTGATGTTGGTCGTCCCCTTTGGGAGTGCTGCAATGTCCGTACTGAAGCTCAAGAACACCTACACCAAGTCAGTTGAGGTCTTTCAGCCGCTCGACCCCGCCGGCAGGCGGGTCACCATGTACACCTGCGGCCCGACCGTTTACAGCTACGCCCATATAGGGAACTTTCGCAGCTTCCTGATGGCGGACGTGCTGCGGCGCGTGCTTGAGCGCAACGGGTACGAGGTGCGCCACGTCATGAACATCACCGACGTGGGCCACATGACCGAGGACCACATCGCTGACGCCGGCGGCGAGGACAAGCTGGCTGAAGCCGCCCGTAAGCTGGGCAAGGACCCCTTTCAGGTTGCACAGTACTTCGAGAGGGCGTTTGCCGAAGACGCGCGGGCACTGCGCCTGAAGATTTACACCGGGGGCGAGGCGGCGGACGCGTCGCTGCACCCTCGCGCCACGGGCCACATCGCCGAGATGCTGGCGGCCATCCAACGGCTGATCAAAGCGGGGTATGCCTACGTGGTTGACTCTGGCGAGGTGTACTTCGAAGTGTCGAAGTTCGCCGGGTACGGCAACCTGTCGGGCAATCGCGGAGAGCTTGAAGCCGGTGCGCGAGTCGGCGTGCGTGAAGAGAAGCGCGACCCCCGCGACTTTGCACTGTGGAAGGTGGACGCCAAGCACCTGATGCAGTGGGACCCGCACTCGCCGAAGGGCTGGCCGCCGGAAGACTGGAAGCGATTTCGACAGCTTGTGCCCGACGGTGTCGAAAAGGCCATCATGCCGGGATTTCCGGGCTGGCACATTGAGTGCTCGGCTATGTCGCGCGCGCACCTTGGCCCGCTGATCGACATCCACACGGGCGGCGAGGACAACATCTTTCCGCATCATGAATGCGAGATCGCGCAGAGCTACGGCGCGTACGGGACTCACGTGCCCGGCCCGCACGGCGCACCCGATGAGGGCGCGGCACGCAACACGTTTGCGCGCTACTGGGTGCACGGGCGCTTTCTGCTGGTCAATGATCGCAAGATGAGCAAGCGCGACGGGACTTTCTTTACGGTCAAGGACCTGCTTGATCCGCGGGGACAGCACCGTGAAGAGCTGGCGAATCAGCTTGAGGCGGCGGGATTCCCCGGTGGCCGCGTGCCGGCGAGCGTGCTGCGCTATGCGTTGATCAGCAACCAGTACACCCAGCAGATGAACTTCACCTTCGACCTGTTGGCACAGGCACGCGCCAGCATTGAGCGCATGCAGACCCGCTACGACCGCCTGCGCGAGCTGGTGGGGGACGGCACCAATCCGGACGTGGACAGCCGCGCCAGCGACCGCGTGCTAGACCTTGTGAATGCCGCGGAGGCTGCGTTCGATGATGCACTCAATGACAATCTGAACATGCCCAATGCTCTCGCGGCGGTGTTTCGATTCGTCGGCGAGCTGAACCAGATGGAACTTGGCCCAGCCGAAGCCCGCGAGGCCATGCGCCTGCTCGAGAGCTTCAACGATGTGCTGGATGTGCTGGACACGAGCGAGCGCAGCGGCTTAATCACGCGCGAAGCCGTGCAGGCCTGGCTGGATGATCAGACCCTCAGCACCAAGGCCAATCACTTGCGGCACTGGTCCCAAGCTGCGGACCGCGAGCCGCTTTGGGAGAAGATTGAAGCCGGCTTGCTGCCCGCGTTCGACGACCTTGCGCCGGTAAAGAGCATGGACGCCGAGATGATTGAATTGTTTGTGGCGATCCGGCAAGCCGCGCGCAAAGCCAAGGATTTCACGGTCGCAGACGCGCTACGCGACGACCTGAAACGCCGCGGCGTGTCGCTTGAAGACACGCCCCAGGGCTTTCGCTGGGTGGTTGAACAGGTCTAGTCCGCTTCCTTGGCCTCGGAGCGCGGCCGGGACTATCGAATGATTTCAATGGTGACCCCGACGTTGACGCGCCTCCAGTTGCGGTCCGCGGTTAGAACAGTTGCGTCGGTCAGCAAGGCCAACGCCAGGCACGCACGGTCGCCAAGCGACAAGCCGCTTTTTCGAGTGGCAGTGCGCAGCGAACCGGTCACGAGCGCCGCTGCTTCGTCAAACGGCGCCTTTGTGAAGCGCGCAGCCGCCAGCAATCGATGGACATCGTCTTCGGGCATCGCACGGTCAATCAGTTTGGATGCGACTTCTGCCAGGTTGACGGCGCTCATGATCGCGTCATCCAGCAATTCCTGAACACGCTCTGCGCCGGGTTCATCGAACACGGCTGCGAGAAACGCCGACGAATCCAGGACGTAGTTACTCACGCGCGGCCTCAGCCCGCTTTTCCTTGATGAACTCTTCCACCACGGATTCGCCCGGCTTCTTCAACCCGTTCGCCAGCCGCCGCAGGGCCCGCAGCGCCATTTTGCGGGTTGTCAGCGAGATCTGCTCGTCGGTTGCCGCGAGCAGCAATGAGTCGCCCTCTTTCAACTCGAGGGCCTGGCGAACTTCCGTCGGGATGACAATGCGGCCGTTGGAGCCGAGGGTTACCTCAACTTCGATCTTGGTCTTCAGCTGCGAAGGCGTGGCAGCAGGTGCATTTCTGGTTGACGCGCCCATGGTTGGGCCTCCTGAAAAGGTTACCATGTCGTAGTAAACTTACCATTTGGCGCCTAGTTTGGCAACGCGGTGCTAACTTTCCAAACCCAGGTCGCGTACCAGTTCCAGGTCATCTTCCTTGGTGCGGCCGGGGGTGGTGAGATAGTTGCCTACCATCATGCCATTGGCGCCGGCCATGAAGATGAACGGCTGTAGCTGCCGCAGGTGCTGCACGCGGCCGCCGGCGACAAACAGGTCGCTGGTTGGGGTGGTCAGGCGGAACACGGCAATCGCCTTCAGGCACTCGACT
>CAZZBH010000131.1:0-9255 GCA_964652605.1 uncultured Planctomycetaceae bacterium | reverse complement strand
ACAATTCGAGCACTACATGCCCGCTCACTCCGAAGTTCTCGACGTCATCAAAGAAATCGCCGATGTCAGCGTAATCAAAAGCCCCACCCGGATTGCCGTTCGCGCACGTATATGTGCCGCTGACCGCCTGTCCGAAAGCGGCAGCCGCTCCCAGAGAGGTCAGTATCGCTAGTATTAGTATCAGCAATCGAATGTTCATGCCGAGTACTCCTTGCGGTGGCGGACGCCGAAGCGCCCGCCACCATCGAAGCCACTACGGGATGTTTACCCAACCCGTATCGCCACCCTGGTCCTGAATATTCGCGTCCGAGGCTACCACGCCGCTTGGGCCAACCACCTCGGCTTACTCGCCTGCGCTTGCGGACAAACCGGACAGCCCGGCATTGGCCCAGTCACGCCCGTCAAAGGTGACGGGGATTCGCTTGCCTTCGCGCAAGATCACCCATGTTGTGCTTTCCTTGCGGATTGCTTCGTTCAGATGCCTGTGTCTCTCCGAGCGATCCGTCATGGGCTTGCCGTCGATTTCCACCACGCAGTCCCCCGCCCGCAGACCAAGGTCCACCGATGCGCGACCGTACGGGTAAAGCCGCAACGAGTCGTATGGCTTGGGGTCGTAACGGACGCTCCGGCCCGCCACTTCGGGCACCGAGATTCTCATTTCGCCGTACTTCACAGACCTGAGCCGGTATTCGCCAGCGACCAGGTCCCGGAACTGTACCTCGGCTGAGCCGGCCGCCGAATCTTGTCGCGCTTCCCTGTCGCCAACGGGCACGATCCGGGGTGGGCTGTCGCGATACTCGGCTGGTACTTCGACCGTGACGTTGTACAGCGGCGGGGCTGCCAGTGTTTCGTGATGCTCGCCCGAGCCGATCCGCACAACACGGGACAGTACCGCCGCGCCAGGCCGACTCTCGCTGCCGAACGTGTACAGCGACACGACGTACTCGCCGGGCATCAGCGGCCCGAACCGGTGCACGCCGGGATTCGCGCCGCCCGAGATCCTGGGCGCGGTGTCTTGTCTCTGCACGCCTGCAGGCACAATCGCAGCGACCACTCCAACTGTGAATGACGTCGGTGCGCGCGAGGTGGCACCGCCATCCACCTCCACTGTGAGGAAGCCCGGTTGTTCGAAAACCACGTCAACAGCGTTGATGTGGTCGTGCTCGTAGTCGATCTCCTTCGTCCCCATCCCATCCACGCGGACACCGATTCTGTAGTGCCCGTTCTCCTGGGGGATCATCGGATCGGTGCGCGCCAGCCACAACTCGCCGTTGACGCGGCGGATCGACCCGACTCGCGCCGATGTAGTGCCTCCCGGATACACGACATTCAACGTCAGATGGACTTCTGCGCGGATGGGACCGTCGGGGCCGCTGATCCGCAGCACGATGTAGTTCGCCGGATCGATCTCGCTCATGTCCAGCACAGTCTCGACTATCCCGCCCGTCAAGGTGACGGTCTTGCGGGCGATCTCGACACCCACGTGCCGGACCACCAGCGTGTGCTCACCCGGCGCGAGATCCAGAAACTCAAACCGATCGTTCATCCTTCCCGTAAGCCGGCGCAAGGCGTTGCGGGGGTCCAGCGCGCCTTCCAGTTGAACCTCAAGGATGGGCTGTATGCCATCGGCACCAATGACGCGCCCGATGATCGCGGATCTCGCCTCAAGCCTTAGTTCAAGCCGCCGTTGCTGTGCACCCGGCTCAAGCTGAAGTTGGACGTCTGACGCCAGGTACTCGTTGTGATGACCCGCCGTCGCTGACACGGAGTAGAGACCCGGCGGCAGGTCACGCGAGTTGAACTGCGGCGACCACAACCATGTGGTGGCACGGCCCCCCGCCGGCGAAAGGGTGATCCGCGCCAACGGCGGGGCTTGTCCGTCCGGGAGCGTCACATCGCAGAGCACGTGTACTGACGGCTCTGCAACAAAGTTCACTGTTCGGCCGGGTACGAATGTGGTCATGCGGCCCATGCGGTCCGGCCGAAAGCTGTATCCCGCCAGCTCCGGCTCCAGGATGTACAGCAGTGCCGGGTCAAGGCGCTCAACGCGGTACAACCCGTCGGGGCCGCTTAGCGCCGAGCGGCGCAGCTCGCGCTGGCTGGCGCGCCTCCGGGCGAAGTCCTCCACCGAGGCAGCGGGCGAAGCATCTTCACTTTGCGCTGTGATTCGAGGGGTTGCCCGCACCTCCACACCCGCCAGTGCCGTGCCGTCTTCCAGCGTCACACGCCCGGATATCTCCGCCATCTCCACCGGCTGCTTGCGCAGCTTCTCAACCGGTCTCGGGGCAGGTTCGGGGGCGGCGGCAGGTGCGGTAGCAGCCGGTGCGACGGAGTAATCCTGTCGAATTGTCGGCGCATCGGCGGCGGGAGGCCCCCAGTCCGCAAACGCCAGGTAGCCGACGGGCAACCCCGCCAACAGGCCAATCAGAGTGAATACAACCGGAATCAACTTTCGCATCGCTTGTGCTCGCGTTGTCGTCCTATTGGGTTCGAGTCGCCACCGGCCTGAGCCTGCATTCCTTGTAATCAGACGAGTTGAGCGCGACGGTCAGACGAACGCCGCCGCGCGACACAACCCAACTGGAGGTTGTCTTGTCACCCATTTCGACCAATGCCTCGTGGAACTGTTCAATTCGTGTGATCGTGACTCCATCGATCTGCTCAATGACATCCCCCGGACGAAGGGGTGACTGGGGCTGATCCAGACCTCCAAAGAAGGGCACCAGCCGCACGCCATTGAAAGGCTGCGGCTGAAACACGACTGTCGGTGACGTGCCTGCCGGAATCTCTACCCGCATCGAGCCGGAGCCGCGCTCCAACAGTTCGTATCGTCCGGGTTTGAGGTTTTCGAAAGTGTACTCTGCGACGCCCATCGTGCGCTGGTGCTCGTGCACACGGGGATCGCCCAGGTTGAGTATCCGAAGTTGGGTGCTTCGGTAGTCTTTGGGAATTGTGACAGTCAGCGATTGCAGCCGATGCGCCGTAAGCTCGACGTCGTTGTCGCCGCTGACAAGGTGCAGAGTCCTTGAGTCAAGTTGCATTGGGTACGGAAGGCGACGAGTGCCAAGCAGCAGCTCCACGATGTACTCTCCCGGACCGAGGGGACCCAGTCTCCTGGGCACCTGGGGGGTATCGTCATGACGCATTCGGTGGAAGAGCGAATCAGTAGGATCCGAAGTGTCATCGACGGGCCGTGCCAACGCGCGCAGTGATTCCCGCGACGGGTGATCGTCGTACCCGACGACGGTCAGATTGACGAATGCGGGCGCCGCGAACTCGAACTTTAATACGTCCTCCGAATCCGGATCGAAGTTCCGGCTTAATGTTCCAAGGTCGGTCGAACGAACTTCAAGTGTGTAGGTGGCACCGGTCTCGCGGCGGATTTCACTCCGAGGAATCCAATACTGACCGGGGCCATGAATCTGCGGTCGCACCCCGCTGCTACCGCGGCCGTTGTTGCGCCGCACCTCCACTGAAAACCAGACGCGCTCCTGAACAGGTCCGTTGGGGCCCGTTACGTGTACGACCAGGTATGCACTCGCATCGGGCACAGGCGCTTCAACGTGGACGAGTTCAAGGCCGTCTGTCAGCTCAACGAAGCGCTCCGCAACCTGCTCGCCGTCAACAAGGAAGTCCAGTCGATAGTTGCCCGCCTCCAGGTCCAGAAACCGAAACACAGCTTTCTGCTGCCAAAGCGGGCCGACGAAATAGTTTGGGTCATTCGCCGCGCCACGTGGCAAGCTCAGGCGCTGGTACTCGCCACCCTCCTGCTTGAACAGGGCCACCCCCACCCGGGTCTGAGCGTCCTGGCCGTGCGGCACGCTCACGGTCCCTGCGATCGTCGGGCTCGGCTTCAGGTGCATGACGAGTGTCGGGTGCTCCTGTCCCGCCACCAGTCGGATCGAAACAGGGTCTCCCGTGAACTCACGGTACTCGCCGGCCCGTGCCCTCAAGGTCCACGCCCCGGGGCGGCAGGCAAACGAGGGATCCGCCGGTGTCCAGTTCCACGTCGCAGACGCCTGGGCACGCTGATTGTCCTCCGACAGGAGAATCCTCGCCGACTCCGCCGGGCGGCCGTCGGGAAGTCTGACGTCGGCAGAAATCCAAGCCACCTCGAGCGCTGTGAACTTGACTTCGCTGCCCGGGCCGTGGTAGTCGATCGGCAGGCCTGTGCGGCCTACTTGTTTGATGTGGTAGCCCTTCAGCGTGGCTTCAAGCCGGTAAACATGGCGGCTGTCGAGGCCGCTTAGCCTGTACTCTCCTTGCGCGTTGGTCTGGGCGGTTGCTGCTCCGGCTTGCTCGCTTAGCGTGCGTTGGGCGTAGGCCTTCACTTCTTCAACAAGGCTGGCGTCCGGCGGCAGGTTGTCCGCGGCGACATACGGCGTGGCGCGAATCTGCACGCCCGGCAGCGGCTCGCCGCTCTGCAACCACACGCCTCCGGTGATCTCGCCGTCGGTGAGGTAAGCGTCGGCCTTCAACGACGCCAGCAGAGCTGCAACGTCCGGCGCGTCCGGGGGAGTTGCTTCCGTTGGTCCTTCCTGATCAACCGGCTGTGATTCGGCTGGCACTTCTGGTTCGGCGGGTTGCTGGGGCGTGTCGGCACTGGTGTCTTGTACTGGGTCCGACTGGCTGCGCGGCGCGGCTTTGGGTGCGAGCGCCCATCCCACCAGCACTCCCAGCGCCAAGCCGCCGACGGCGAACAACAGAAGTCTGCTGCGGTTCATCTTCACCTCGTGGGGAATCAGAACTGCCATCCGGGTTTCTAATTAACGCCTTAGTCGCATTCGCGTTCAAGCCAATTCGCGGATTATCCGCGGGTGGTCAATGCGCGGGCGGTTAGCATGCTGGCATCATGCACGGTGTACTTGTGGGCGCGGTGTTGGGCATGGGTGTGATCGCGTTTGTTGGCGCGGCGCGCACGGTGCGTAACTGGCGCGGATCGGCTGTGCGCCCGGCGCTGTGGGTGCTGGTGTTGCAGGTCGGGTTGCAGGTGATTCTGGGGCTGGGGTGCCTTCTGTTCGGGACGTGGTTTCTGTTGTTCGGCGGGTAGCGCGGGAAAGCTCGCTTGCTGTGCGCGGACGGCGCTGAAAGTCAAACAATGCAGGGTCGAAAACTGCTTGGCCTTCGACCTTCAACGACTCCTGGTCCGAGCCCTCCATCTCAACGCTACGCCTAGTCTCGCCCGAACAGCCGCTGCACTTGCTGCCAATCCAGCTCGCGCAGTGTTGCCAGCTCAAGGTCCGCGTGCGCGATGTTGTACTTGCCCTGGTTGCCCTCGTGGATGCCTACCACCTTGATGCCCGCGGCTTTGGCCGCCGTTACACCGCTGGGACTGTCTTCAATCGCCAGGCAGTCTGCCGCATCGACACCCAGCAGCCTTGCCGCCATCAGGTAGGGTGTCGGGTCCGGCTTGCCGCATTCGTACATGTCGCACGCGACTACATGTTGAAACTCGCCCCGCAGGCCCAGCGCATCCAGCACAGCCGCGGCTTGCGCGCTTGAGCTGCCGGTGACCAGCGCCTGTGGTGCGTAGCCTGCGAACTCGCGGACCTTCTCAGTCGCGCCGGGCAGTGCCGGAACGCCGGCCAGCATGGGGATGTAGGCGGATTCAAAGTGCTCATGAATTGCCGCCACGCGTGCTTCGTCCAGAGTGTGCTGTTGTGCCATGGCGCGATAGAAGTCGTGCTCGCTTTGTCCCAGCAGCGACAGGAAGACCGCCTCGGGCAGCTCAATGCCGGCGACCTTGCGAAACGACTCCTGCATCACGCGCCAGACCACACGCTCGGTGTCCACCAGCGTGCCATCCATATCCCACAGAATCGCCTTGAACATGCTACCCGCCGGTGTTCAGCGCGTGCTCCGGCTGGGCGGCTTTGAGGTCGTCCAGCAGGGTTTGCGCGGTTTCACGCGAGTGGCGATATGAGCTCCAGGGGCCTTCGCGGTTGTCGATGTCCTGCAGCGTCCGCTCAATCAGCGCCTTGAACTCGCCGTAGTTTTCCTGGCTCATGGGTAGGCGAAACAGTGCCTGCGCCTGCTCGCGGGTAAGCGGCTGGGGAAGATGCTTGCCGTCCTGGGGGCCCCAGTTGTTATCCATGAAGATCTTGAAGTTGTCCCGGAAGTACTCAAACGGGTCCTCGATCACCGCCAGGTCACCTCGGTCGGCAAGCAGGGCAAAGCTGTTCTGGCGCCGGTCAAAATCCGGCGTGGTGGATTCGCCGCGACCGCTGACGGCGTGCAGGCCCTCAAGCAGTTCCGGCTTGAGCTCGTCGTACAGGTGGCGGCGCACAAGCTCGCGCGCCGGGTTGCTGTTGTCGTTGCGATACAGAAGCCAGACGCGGATCATCTCAAGCACGCGCGCCTTGTTCTGCTCCAGCAGCGCCGGCTTCTGCTCGATCGCGCGGCCGATGTAGAACTGCTCTGCGGTGACTATCAGGTTCTTGGCGCGGTTGATGTCGAAGATGTTGTCACCCAGGCGAAAAGCAAAGTCCGGGTCGCCTTCGGCTTCGGAATCGAGGAACTTGTACATCTCCTGCCACTTGGGGTTCCAGTTCCAGTCCCACCAGCGGTCACCGTGCTCGTTGCGGCCGACATAGCTCCAGTACCCTCCCAGGTACATCTCGCGCTCAACGACTCGCCAATTGCCGATACCGATCAGCCGCTGCTTGTAGGCTTCAAGCGTTTTCTTGGTGTCTTCCCAGGGTTTGGTGCGCGCCTCCCAGTGCATGCGCGACTTCAGCGCCTCTACCAGCAGTTCCTGCACCACGGCGATCGTGCTGCTGTTGCCGAACGATTGTGTCAGTCGCTCAATCACGCCGGCGCTCTGGTCTTTGAGCCGGGCCTCGTCGGCGACGATCGCGCGCACCTGGTCAATGGCGTTGGCCTGCTCGCGCAGTTGTTTCAGCGGCTCGCTGTATCCCGCGGTGCCTGCTGCCGTCTCGGTCAGTTCCAGCACTCTTGCGGTTTCTCCGGCCTGGAGTGCCTGCTGCGCGTCCACAAAGGCCTGTGCGCGCGCAAGCACGCGGCGATGCGCATCGCCCGGAGACTTGCCCTTGAGCGCTTCCATGATTGCCGTGCGGGCTTTCTGCGCCTCGCCGGCATCCAGCAGTTGCTCGGCCCGCATTGCCGCGTCGTTCAGCTCAAAGGTGTCCACCTCGGCCAGCAGCGACTTGACGGCATCGCCGTCTCCGTGCTTCTGCATGTGCGACTGGATCACGTCGCGTGCGTCCTGCGGCTTGCCCGCAGTCAGGTAGGCGCGCACGTCGCGGGTCAGCTGCTGCTCGGGTGTTTCGCCGCCGCCGAACATGGCAATCCCGACCACGATGGCGACGGCCAGAATCACCGCCGCGCCGATCACCGCGAACACTGTGTTGCGCGAGCTGGCACCCTGCGTCTGCACAAGCGCATCCAGTGTGTCCTGGTAGCGGCTGAACTCTTTTTCAGCGGCGCTGCTGAGCTCCATGACGCGTGTTTTCACTTTGTCGGCGTCGATGTGCGTGGCGTTGACAACGCGCTGGTAGCGCTCATCGCCCTCGTCCATGGCGACCCGGTACAGCTTGATTTCCTGGCTTTCCGCGCCTTTGGGACGAAATGTCTTCACGAACGAGGTCGGCACCTCGGCTTTGTTCATGGCCAGAAACACGGCCTCGGTAAAGTAGATTTCGTCGGGGTTGGTGGCTTTCTCGATCTTCGCCGCAACGTTGACCGGGTCGCCGAACACATCGTTATCCGTCACCGTCACTTCGCCCGAGTTGATGCTGACCTTGATGTGAATCTGCTCAGACTCAGGCTTGTCCTGATTGTGATGCCGCAGGGTGTGCTGCATGAACAAGCCGCACTGCACCGCGTTGGTCGGCGACTCAAACGTGATCAGAAAGGCGTCACCAATGGTCTTGACGATCTTGCCCTCAAAGTGGGCGATGATCGGCATCAGCAGCTGGTTGTGCCGGTCAAGCCGCGACATCAACTCGTCGCGAGTAATCGTTTCGGTGTGGCGCGTAAACCCCGAGATGTCGGTGAACATCACGGTGAGGTTTTTCTGCATTCGGCGCGTCGTTGACATTGATCCCCTCGGCTGCCTGTCGAAGCCCCGGTAACAAAGAACTGACGCGCTTATCTTGACGAGCCCGCCCGAAATTTCGACCTTCGACCTTTGACTCTTGACCCGGGCCACCAATGTACCTGCCGCGCGGCGCCTTTGCACCCGTCCCGACCGCTGTCCGATTCAACGGCGAGATTGACCATGACGCCATGCTGCGCCACCTGAACTGGCTTGCCGATGAGGGCCTGGACGGCGCGCTGATCCTGGGCACCAACGGCGAGTTTCCTTCGTTTTCATTGCCCGAGAGGGCAGGGATCGGCTATGCGCTGCGCGGCGCAACTTCGCGCCTGAGGCTGCTGATCAACATCGGCGGTTGCGCGATGGAGGATGTACAGCAGATGTCGCTGATCGCCGAGAGGCTGGGGTACTCGGCCGCGCTGCTGCCCCCGCCCTGGTACTGGCGCAATGCGCCGGTTGATGGGCTGGCGGCGTTCTTCCGCCAGGCGCTGGACATTTGCAAGGTGCCGGTGCTGCTGTACCACATCCCGCAGGTGACAGGCATCCCGATTTCGAACGAGCTGCTTGAGCGCATCGGGCCGCACGAGCGCCTGATCGGCGTAAAGGACAGCAGCGGCGATGAAGCCGAGATGGCCCGCCTGCTGCCGCGCTTTGCCGACGGCAGCTACCTGGTGGGCCACGACAGGCTGGTGGCGAAATGCCTGCATTCCGGCGGCCACGGCAGTCTCAGCGCCTGCGCCAGCCTGGTGCCGAAACTGGTGAAGAGCATCGAAAGCGACCCGACCCGGCAGGCTGACCTGAACAAGGTGCGCGCGACACTGGAGAAGTACGGCCTCGGCGCGGCTGTGAAGTCAGAGTTGCGCCGCAAAGACTTCGGCGAGTACGGAACCCGCCCGCCCATGGTGGGGCTGAACGAGGCGCAAGAAGTGGGGCTCGCTGTCGAGATGGATCGGCTGGGGCTTTGATGGCGGTCGGCTTCTATTCGATTCCCGATTCTCGATTCCCGATCCCCGGGGCATCGGCCATGCGCGCATCCATCTCTTTGCGCCGGATGATCTCCGTGTCCAGCCGAAAGCGCTCACCGAGGTACTCTTTGCGCACGACCGGGTCGGCTGCGATCTGGCGGGGTGGGCCCTCCTTGATCACCTGGCCGTCCACGATGATGTAGCTGCGGTCGGTCATCGGCAGCACTTCGCGCA
>CAZZBH010000130.1:0-9307 GCA_964652605.1 uncultured Planctomycetaceae bacterium | reverse complement strand
ATCAAGCGCCTCAATGAAGATCCTGAGATTAACCGCAAGACCAGCAAACTCAGCTTTGCCAGCCTGACCATCGGCAGCGGCGCCGCAGCCATGGTGCTCACGCGCGAAGGAGATCATCGTCTGCTGGGCGGCGTTTCACTGACAGACAGCACAGCCAATCACCTGTGCCAGGGCGGCCTGACCAGCGGCGTTGTCGGCTCGGAGCTTGGGCCGCTGATGCAAACCGACAGCGAGGCATTGATGCACGCAGGGGTAAAGCTTGCGCAGGAGGTGTGGTCGCAGACGCGCAACGAGCTGGGCTGGTCGAACGACAGCGTAACACGCGTGTTCACGCACCAGGTCGGCGTGATGCACCGCAAATTACTGTTCGAGAAGCTTGAGCTGGATGCCGCACGCGACTTCCCCACGGTTGAGTTTCTCGGAAACATGGGCTCGGTAAGCTTGCCGATCTCATTAAACCTCGGCCTTGAGCAGGGTGTCGTGAAAGAGGGCGACACGGTGGCGCTGCTGGGCATTGGCAGCGGCTTGGTCTGCACCAACCTGGGGGTGCAATGGTGACCAGCCGGCAGTCGGCACTCGGCAGCCCGCAGTCGCGCCTGGTCGCTGGTGTGTGGCAGCGCGAGTACTCGTTTGAGGATCACTGGCTGCAGGTCGGCGACGTGCGGATGCATTACGTGGACGAGCGGAGCGCGGACGTCCCGTCCGCAGCAGCGGCAGGCGGGACGCCTGCACTACTGTTCCTCCACGGCAATCCGACCTGGAGCTTTTACTGGCGCCACCTGATCGCGCACTTTTCACAAACACACCGCTGCGTTGCGCCTGACCACATCGGGTGCGGCATGAGCGACAAGCCGCAGCACTACCCGTACACGCTGGCGCAGCACATCGACAACCTGTGCGAGCTGGTGGCTGCGCTTGACCTGCGCGACATTGTGCTGTGTGTACACGACTGGGGCGGCGCGATCGGCATGGGCATGGCTGCGCGCATGCCGGAGCGCGTTCGGGGGTTTGTGGTGTGTAACACGGCGGCTTTCCCGAGCGGGCGGATGCCGCTGAGCATCGGGCTGTGCCGCATCCCGGGTTTCGGCGCGCTTGCGATTCGCGGGTTCAACGCGTTCGTGCGCGGCGCGCTGGCCCGCTGCGCGCGCAAACCGCTGACCGCGGAAGCAAAGGCGGGCTACCTGGCGCCGTATTCATCGTGGGAAGACCGTGTGGCGAACCTGCGCTTCGTGCAGGACATCCCGATGGATGCCACGCACGAGTCCTGGGAAACGCTCAAGTCGGTAGAAGCTGCTTTGCCACGGTTTGCGGATCACCCCATGCTGCTGTGCTGGGGCGGCAAGGACTTTGTGTTTACTGAGGCGTTTCTTGCCGAGTGGCAGCGCCGATTTCCCAACGCACAGACGCAACTCTATCCCCAGGCCGGGCACTTTGTCGTGGAAGACGCCCGCACCGAGATCATCGAAGCCATCGAAGAGTTTCTGCCCAGGGTGCTGACAGCATGACGGTAGGCGAAGCACAACCAAGGCAGCAAAGCATCCACGCTGAGCCACCACGCGCGAACGTGTCGGCTTTCATCGACGAGTTGCGCAACACACGCGCCGACGCCACTGCGGTCATCGAGCAGCACAGCGGCCGCAGCGTCACGTTTTGCGAGCTGGGCCAGAACGTCGAAAACCTGTGTTTCTGGCTGCTGCAGATGGGGATCTCCAGCGGTACGCGCACGATCCTCGCGGTCAAGCCGGGTATCGAGTTCGTTGAACTTGTGTTCGCGCTGTTTCGCGTCGGCGCGGTGCCGGTTGTCGTCGATCCCGGCATGGGCAAGGCCAACCTGCTCAAGTGTATTGAGGAGGCTCAGGCTGAGGCGCTGGTCGGCATCCCGCTAGCGCATGCGCTTAGCCTGCGCTACCGCAAGGCATTTCGGACAGTCACCAAACGCGTGACTGTAGGCCGTCGCTGGTTCTGGGGCGGTGAGACCTACCGCGGAATGAGGCGCCGCACGGTGAAAGGCAGCCAACCCGCGCTGACGTACGAGAATGACACAGCCGCGATTCTGTTCACCAGCGGCGCGACCGGCGTGCCCAAGGGCGTGATCTACACCCACGGCATCTTTGTCGCGCAGACCGAGATGATTCGCGACGCCTACGGCATTGAACCGGGCGAAGTGGATGTCGCCTGTTTTGCCTTGTTCGCCCTGTTCAGCATTGCCATGGTCGTCACCGTCGTGCTGCCTGACATGGATTTCTCGCGCCCCGGCAGCATCGATCCCGCGACGCTGGTCAAAGCCGTCAGCGATCGCAAGGCTACTATGTCGTTCGCGTCGCCGGCTGTGTGGCGCAAGGTCGGCCCGCACCTGATCGACAACGACCTGCGGCTGCCAACGCTGAAGCGAATCCTGGTGGCGGGCGCGGCTGTGCCGTACCAGACGCTTGCGCAGCTTCACGACCGTATCGCACCGGGCGGCGACATCCACACGCCGTACGGCGCGACCGAAAGCCTGCCGTTCAGCACCATCGCAGCCAGCGAGGTGCTTGGCGAAACCCGATACGAAACGCAAAGCGGCAAGGGCGTGTGCGTCGGCAAGCCGCTTGAGCGCGTGAAAGCCAAGGTGGTGCGCATCACCGACGGGCCGATCAGCGACATCGCGGATGCGATCGAGCTGCCGGCCGGGGAAGTCGGCGAGATCATCGTCAACAGCCCGGTCACGACACAGCAGTACTTCAACCGCCCTGAAGCGAACGATCGCGCCAAGATTCGCGACGGCGCGGGCATGTGGCACCGCATGGGGGATACCGGCTGGTTCGATAAGCAGGGCCGGCTGTGGTACTGCGGCCGCGTCGCGCACACGGTTTGGACGGCGCAGGGCCCGCTGTATCCGGAGCAAGCCGAGGGCGTGTTCAACAACCACAATGCTGTTGACCGCAGCGCGCTTGTGGGCGTGGGGGACAAGGGCACGCAGCGACCGGTGATCGTGATCGAGCTGCACGGCGGGCACATCCCCGAGCGCGACCTGCTGTCGCGCATCGAAAGCGAACTGCTGGCGATGGCGCAGGAGCACGAGTTGACACGTCAAGTGCAGGCCGTGCTGTTCCACAAAGGCTTTCCGGTTGACGTGCGCCACAACGCCAAGATCGACCGCGACGCATTGCGACTGTGGGCTTCGGGGCAACTGCAAAGACATGTTTCTCGCAGAGACGCGGAGACGCAGAGAACTGCAGAGAGGGGTGTGTCGTGAATACCGAGCAGTTGAATCGGCTATCAGCGATCATTCTGGAGCTGAAGTCTGTCGCAAAGCTTCAGGACGTACATGCCAAGCAACTCCTGACTTACCTGCGTTTGACGCAATTGAAGCTCGGCCTGCTGCTGAACTTCAACGAAGTCCTGATGAAGAAGGGCATCACGCGAATCGTGAACGGCTTGGAAGAGTAGTTCTCTGCGTCTCTGCGCCTCTGCGAGAGACCGCAGTTCGGAGCAAGAATGAAAGTGCTGGTGACAGGCGGAGCGGGCTTTCTGGGCTCGCGGATTGTGCAGCGCCTCCTTGATCGGGGCGACGAGGTCACCGTCTGTTCGCGCAAGGCCACCAGCAGCCGGTTTGAGCACCCGGGTTTGACCAAGATGGATGTTGACCTGTCCGACCATGTCGGTCTCGCGACAGCCATGACCGGGCAGCAGGCGGTCATCCACGTCGCAGCCAAGGCGGGCGTGTGGGGGCCGCGCAGACAGTACTTCAGCATCAACACCGAGGGCACTTGGAACGTCATTCGCACCTGCCACATGTACGGCGTCAAGCGGCTCGTCTACACGAGCACGCCAAGTGTCGTGTTTGAGCGCGGCGGCATCGAGGCCGGCGACGAGTCGTTGCCGTACCCGGGCAAGTTCCTCACCCATTACGCAGAAACCAAGGCACTGGCGGAGCAGGCTGTTCTGAAAGCCAACGGCGTGGAAGGCATGCGCACAGTGGCGCTCCGGCCGCACCTGATCTGGGGCCACGGCGACCCGCACCTGCTGCCGCGCGTGCTGGATCGCGCCCGCGCCGGCAAGTTGAAGCAGGTCGGCGACGGCTCGAACAAGGTCGATATCACCCACATCGACGATGCAGCCGACGCACACATCCTGGCGCTGGACAACATCGAAGCCGCGGCGGGCAAAGCCTACTTCATTCATAGCGAAACGGTCGCGCTGTGGCGCTGGATCAACGGCGTGTTGAAACGCGCCGGCATCCCGCTGATCGAATCAAGCGTGTCGCACGCCACGGCCTACAAAGCCGGCGCGGTGATGGAGTTTCTGTGGCGCCTGCTGCCCACGAAGTCAGAGCCGCCAATGACACGCTTTGTCGCCGAGAACCTGGCGACGCCGCACTGGTTCAACATAGAAGCCGCCCGCCGCGACCTTGGGTACCAGCCCAAGTGGACCGGTGAGAAGGCAATGGATGAGTACTTCGGAGAAGACACTGACAAGAACCACGTGCGTAAGCGCGTGGCTGCCTTGCAATAGCCGCCAGCTTACGCAGGCGGTTCCTGTTTGGCGCACGGAGCAGAACCATGGACGAAGTCTTGCGGGATCACCTGGCGACGTTTGAGACGTTCTTCAACGCGATCGGGTTCAAGTCGCGGCTTGGGCGCGTGTGGGGGTTGCTCGCCCTGTCTGGCCGCCCGATGAGCGCCGCCGAAATCACGGCTGAGCTGGACATGAGCGCCGGCAGCGTCAGCGAATGCCTCAGCGAATTGCGCGAATGGGGCGCCAGCACAAGCGAGTTCTCCAGCGAACATCGCTGCCAGATGCACAGCGCCGTCAGCGACACCATGCACATCGTGACCACCGTGCTGCGCCGCCGCGAAGCTCTGGCTGTACAGAACTTCAAGGAAAACGCGCGCAGCGCGCTGCGCCACGTGACCGACAGCTACGGCGAGAAAGACCCGCGCGTGCGCACACTGCAAAGCATCGTGACCACGAGCGAGATTGCAGAGGCCACCATCCAGTTTTTCGTAGCGACCGGCAGCGCTGTGCCGGCTGACCAGAACTCGCGCCTGGCGCGCGTGGTGCGTCGCATGACGGCGATCGGAATGAAAGTCCCGGGTGAGTTGAGCAAGTTTCGCAATTCGCGCCGCAAAGACTCCGACCGCGTGAAGGAGGACGCCCATGTCTAGCCTCTCTCGGGTGGTGATTACCGGCGTCGGGCTGACCGCGCCTAACGGCAACAGCCTGGCGGAGTACAGGCAGGCGTTGCTCACCGGCAAGTCCGGCGTTCAGCCGTACGAGATTCGCTACTTCGGCAAAACGCTGGCTGGCGTGTGCAACTACGACGCGCTGCGCTACCAGAAGCGCAAGGACGTGCGCCGCGGCACCCGCGCCGGCAGCATCGCAGTGTATTGCGCGAACGAGGCGCTGCGCGATGCCGGCCTTGACGCGTCAACGATCGACAAGTCGCGCGTCGGCGTTTACATCGGCACCACCGAGCACGGCAACGTCGAAACTGAAAGCGAAATCTACGAGGTCAGCAAGCAGAACTACGACCTGAGTTTCTGGACGCACCACCACAACCCGCGCACAGTCGCCAACAATCCCGCCGGCGAAGTCACGCTCAACCTGGGCGTAACCGGCCCTGCTTACTGCATCGGCGCCGCGTGCGCAGCCGGCAATCTCGGCCTCGTGCACGGCGTGCAGATGCTGCAACTGGGCGAGTGCGATCTCGCTTTTGGCGGCGGCGTAAGCGAGAGCATTCACACCTTCGGCATCTTCGCCGGGTTCAAGCAGCAGGGCGCGCTCGCGCACAACGAAGACCCAGCCAAGGCAAGCCGCCCATTCGACAAGAAGCGCAACGGAATCGTCGTCGCTGAAGGCGGATGCCTGTTCACGCTGGAGCGGCTTGAAGACGCCCAAAAACGCGGCGCGAAGATCTATGCCGAGGTCGTCGGGTGGGCGGTCAACAGTGACAGCACCGACTACGTGCTTCCCAACAGCGAACGCCAAGCCGAGTGCATGCGCGGCGCGCTGAAACGCGCGGGCATGCAGCCGGGCGACATCGACATCGTAAACACCCACGCCACCGGCACGCACCAGGGCGACGAGATGGAAGCCGCGGCGGTCAACGCCGTGTTCGGCGATTTTGACGGCGTCAACGTCAACAACACCAAGAGTTTCATAGGCCACGCGATGGGCGCCGCGGGCTCGCTGGAGCTGGCTGGCAACCTGCCCAGTTTTGAAGACGGCGTAGTGCACCCGACCATCAACGTCGATGAACTCGACCCGCAGTGCAACGTGCGAGGTCTGGTGATCAACCAGCCGCGCAACGTCGGCAAAGTCGAGACAATTATGAACATGAGCTTTGGAATGCTCGGCATCAACAGTGCCGTGATTGTGAGGAAGTACGAGTAGAGGCGGTTTCGGGTTTTGGGTTACGGGTTTTGGGGCAGTGCCCCGGGCCTGCCCGAAACCCAAAACCCGGAACCCATAACCGCAGTTTGTTCAGAAGGGAATGCAATGACAGACGACAAGATCAGGCAAGCCATCATCGGGATCATCGCGGACATCGCGCCGGACGAGGACACCAGCAGCATCGATCCCGCGGTGCGCCTTCGCGACCAGATGGATCTCGATTCGATGGACTTCCTCGACATCGTGATGGAACTGCGCAAGCGCTACGGCGTGCACGTGCCCGACACGGACTACCAGAACCTCGCCACGCTGGATTCCTGCGTCGAGTACCTGCGAGACAAGATGGCGGGCAAGGAACTGGTCAGCTAGCAGTCTGCAGCAAACAGTCGGCAGTTACTGCCTGCTGCAAGCTGCAGTCTGCGGACTGAAGGCTGATATGCACTACGACGCGATCATCATTGGCGCTGGGATGTCCGGGTTAGCCGCGGGCATTCGCCTTGCCATGTTTGACAAGCGCGTGGTGATCCTGGAGCGCCACTACGTCTGGGGCGGGTTGAACTCGTTCTACCAGTTCAAGGGGCACCAGTTCGACGTCGGGTTGCACGCGATGACGAACTACGCCCCGCGCGGTGCAAAGGGGCTGCCGCTATCGCGCCTGCTGAAGCAGCTTCGCATCCGCTGGGATGAACTGGATTTGCACGAACAGGGACACTCGGCGGTCAGCTTTCCGGGCGTGAAGCTGAAGTTCAGCAATGACTTTGAGTTGCTGCGGTCAGAAATCGCGCGCGGGTTTCCGTCGCAGATCGACGCGTTCGACGCGCTGACAGCGGAGATTAACGCCTACGACGACCTCAAGCTGGACGCATTGCAGGAGAATGCCCGCGAGCACGTGCGGCGGCACATCACCGACCCCGTGCTGGAGGACATGATCTTCTGCCCGCTGATGTACTACGGCAGCGCGCGCGAGCACGACATGGACTGGGACCAGTTCGTCGTCATGTTCAAGAGCATCTTTCAGCAAGGATTCGCAAGGCCCCAAGCCGGCGTGCGGCACATCCTCAAGCTGCTGATAGACCGCTACCGCAAAGCCGGAGGCGAGCTGCGCATGAGCACCGGTGTCTCAAGCATCCTGCGCGAAGGCGACCGCGCGGTAGGGGTGCAACTAGACAACGGCGAGCAACTAACCGCCGACACAATCCTGAGCAGCGCCGGGTCGGTAGAGACGCAGCGAATGACGGGACAGGAGCCCGGAGCGCAAGCGACGGGTAAGCTCTCGTTTACAGAAACAATCAGCGTTCTCGACAAACCAGCCAAAGACCTGGGCATCGAAGAAACCATCACATTCTTCAGCAACAAAATCCCATTCGCCTACGAGCAACCGGCAGACGACGTAGACACCTCAAGCGGCGTCATTTGTATGCCCGGCAACTTCAACCTGCCGAAGGAACCGCACGACCACCTCGTGCGCATCACCAACATCCCCAACTACGATCGCTGGGCAGGGAAAGACCGTAGCGCAGGCGTCTCGCCTGCACCGGCGGTGGGCGTCTCGCCCCCGGCTGACTCGGACGGGACGTCCGCGTCCGGTGCAGGCTGGAAGCCTGCGCTACGCGACTACCACGCCGCCAAGCAGCACTGGTATGCAGCCAGCACCCAAGCCGCCATCGATGGCGGGCACATCGCCGACTTCCGCCCGCACGTGAAGCTGGTGGACATGTTCACGCCGCGCACGATCCGACACTACACCGGCCACGAAAACGGAGCGGTGTACGGAAGCCCGCGCAAGCTGCGCACCGGCGCAACCGGCATCGAAGGCCTCTACATCATGGGCACCGACCAGGGGTTCCTGGGCATCATCGGCGCAGCCTTGAGCGGAATAAGCATGGCCAACCGCTGGGTGCTGCAACGCGATAACGCGGCTGTGGAAACGACTTGACGCGAAGGACGCGGAGATCGACGTGGCGGTAGACTTGGATGAGATGATGTCGACCCAGATCCCATTGGAAGCATTCCGAAATGGAGAAGGTGCCGAGTTGGCCTACGCATTCTGGGTACTGGAGCTGCTGCTACCGGAATGGGTGCCTTCCATCGTGCTGGCACATCTAGGGCGGAAGTCTGATACCGAAGCGATGATAAGCGTGGCTGGATTGGTCCAGCCGAACCGAGCAGACGACGGTCGTCAGATCGAGCAAGCATTTGCTGACATATGCGGGCGCAGCATGAGTCCAATTGAAGCCACGAACATGCTTCAGGCAAACTGGGCCAAACGGTTTCTATCCGCGAGCAGCCAAGAGGAACAGATTGGCCTCCTGCAGGAGGCCGACAGGCTCCACGATATCACGCTCGACGCCGGCTCCTCGTTGTTCGGTGATTGTACGTACTTTGCGTCGATGATCGGGTACGACATCGAGATCGGGTCTCCACACCATGACACCCTGAACAATGCAGTTGCCATGGTGCGAGACTGGCAGAAACACCACGAAGGTGGAGGCGGGAAATGAAGTTGAGGCAGTTCTCCGCGTCTTCGCGCAACCTTCGCGTCTTCGCGTCAAAGGAGTTTGCAGTCCATAAAGAGGCAACATGACGACACAGCAACAACACCAGGGATTCAACCTGAAAGCCGAGGGCAAGCGCGTTCTGCGTGGCTCCTCCGGCGGGCGGTCCGAACGCAAGCAGAACCCGATCGACAAGGCGCAGGCTGAATACGACGTCATCGTCATCGGCAGCGGCCTAGCCGGCATGACCGGCGCTAACGTGATGGCTACGCAGGGCTACCGCGTCTGCCTGCTGGAGCAGCACTACAACTACGGCGGCATGGCGACCTGGTTCCGGCGGCCGGGCGGGCACGTGTTCGACATCTCGCTGCACGGGTTCCCCTTCGGCATGAAGAAGACGTGCCGGAAGTACTGGAGCAAGGAGATTGCCGACCGCG
>CAZZBH010000129.1:0-9437 GCA_964652605.1 uncultured Planctomycetaceae bacterium | reverse complement strand
GGTGCCTGCTTGCGCGCTGCCGCCTGAGAAGGGCCGGGCATTGCTGCCCGGCCTGACGCGCCATGCATCCTCTTTCCCGTCAGCACGCGCGAGCGTGCCGCTTGTCGTGGTTGCGCCGAGCTGCCGGCTAGTTGGTCAGTTCGACGGTGTCGGCGCCCGGCAAGCTGAAGTATTGGGTCTTCTGTTCCCTGGCGCCTCTGGGGCGCCATTTGGCTGTGTAGCGGCCGGCAGGCAGTGAGCTGACCTTGGTGGGGCGGTTGTTGTAATAGGCCTGGCGCGTGAATGCTTTGCCGTCCTGCTCGCCCTCGATGATGATCTGTGTTCTTTCGCCTTCGGGCATGTTGAACGTTACTTCGTACAACTCCGGCAGCGCGACATCGATGATGCTGCCCTCGGGGGCAACGGTAATCTGCTGACTGACAAGCGGCAGTGCGCTTCTGCCCGAGCCGATCGAAAGTTCGAGCTTCATGACTCCCGGCGGCACGCTGCCGATCGATAGTATGTCGCCCACCCAGTTGTTCAGGTGCCGGCGGTACACAACCTTGCCATGTACGTCGGACAGCATCGCATAGATGTTCTGGTGTGTTGTGCCGGCTATGCGCAGCGCCAGCGTGGCGTGCGGCTCCAGCGAAACTGACACGCTTTGCGGAGTCAGTGAATGCAGGGTCACTGATCCGCTGCCGTTGCGCCCGTCGGTCACCACCAGGTCCTGCGGTGTGGGAAGTTGATTACGGGGCAGCAATACGCGGTACTGATTTTCGCCGGCCTTCCAGGCCGACGTCGAGGTGTTGCGCATGCCGTCGGCAGAGCGAAACGAAAAGCGCGGCGTGACCAGCGGGCTGCCGTCGTGCACCGAAATCGTGCACACGATGCATTCAGATGCATCGGGGCCTTCCACGGTGAAATTGACAGTGGAGGTGCCGCCGCCGTGCTGAAGCTTCTGCGGCTGAAAGTAAGTGTCGCCGAAAAAAGCCGCGATGGCATAGTCGCCGGGCTTCATGACCGGAAACGTGTAGCGGCCCTCGTGGTTCACGCTGCGCCGGTTGGTGCCCTGCCGCCGGGCGTTTTCAAGCGTGGTTTCGGCGTCGGCGCCTGAATCCAGCGGCACGCAGACGACGTACAACCCGCTGGTTGCCCCGCCGTCACCCGTGGAAACAAAGCCCGATATGCTCGAGATTTCGCCCAGCTCCAGCGTGATCTCCTGCGGGCCCATCCCGGGCTTCAGGTGCAGGATGGATGGCGGCCCGGGCGTGCGAGGGTCATTGATGCGCGCGGTGAAGGCATGAATGCCGGGTTGCAGTTGCGCGGTCCAGACCCCGCCCTCGGGTGTCGGAAGGTCGCGGTCCCAGTTGCCGGAGCCCAGGTCGCGGTGCGCGACGCGGCAATCGTCCAGCTCAACGCCGGGCGGCAGGTTGATGCGCAACTTGACCTCCATGACGGGGCGCGCAAGAATCTCAAGCGTTGCGTCCGGCTTATGGCTCTGGCCGCTGCGGTAGTCAAACTCGTACCCGTCCAGTGCCGCCACCACGCGGTAGCGCAGGTCAGCCAGCCCACCAATGCGGAAATTGCCGTTGCCGTCAGTGAGCGCGCGCAATTGCGGCGGGCGCTGCGACATGCGCCAGCGCACGAACTCGCGCGTGTCGGCGGTGACCTTTTCCCACGGCTCCTCGGACGCGCTCGGCGCGCGCCACAGTGAAAACGGCTGGGAAGGATTGGGCGGCAGCAATTGGATGGCAACGCCTGCCACCGGCTCGCCTTCATACGTCTTGACCTGGCCGGCAATCACGCCGCTGCCGCTTTCAGTGGGCGCGAGCCCGATCGCGCGCAAAGCCGCCAGCAAGGGATCAGCCCCGGGTGGCGGGTCGTTGAACACAGGGGCCGGCGCCGGCTTATCGGCGGGGCGGGCCACGGTGGCTTCCTGCGGAACGGTTGTGTCGGGTTTGCTGTCGGCGATCGCCGGGGGGTCTGGCAATTGCAGTGCAGACTCGTCGTCTGGCAGGATGGAGCGTGGACGCTTGGAGTCGTCCGGGATCAGCAGCATGCCCAGCGCAATGCCTGCGCCGAAACTGAAGAGAACTCCCACTCCCCACATCCATGGCTTCATGGCGAGCCCCCGGCTGGGTCTTGTCGTGCCTGCGTCTTATACGCATGAACAGGCACGGCTGTTGCCAATATTCGGACGCAAAGCCCGCACGGATGAGGCTGGGCGCCTCGAACGTTACGATGCAACGAGGCAGGAGAACGCGCATGGATTGGTCTGATATCTGGCCGCCGCTGCTGGGCGGGACGCTGATCGGGCTGGCTTCAGCCGGCCTGTTGACGCTGACCGGTAAAACCGCCGGCATTAGCGGCATCGTCGATGGCGTGCTGCGCGGCGAGAAGGGCGAGTTCGGCTGGAAGGCCGCGTTCGTGATCGGGCTGATCGGCGGCGGTGTGCTGATTTCGCGGCTTGTGCCGGGCTCATTGCCCGAAGCCGCGCCGCGCGCGCTGCCTTGGGTGCTGGCGGCGGGCGTGCTGGTCGGGTTCGGCACGCGCCTGGGCGGCGGGTGCACCAGCGGTCACGGAGTATGCGGGATAGGCCGGGCATCGGGGCGCGGGTTTGTCGGCACCTGCGTGTTCATCGCGGTGGGCGCGCTGACGGTCGCGGTCATGCGCGCGGTGGGGGCCTGATATGAAGATCGCGGTCGCGTTGCTGTGCGGTGTGGTGTTCGCACTGGGACTGGGTGTGTCGGGCATGACCCTGCCAACGGTGGTGCTTGGCTTTCTGGACTTCTTCGGTCAGTGGAACCCGGCGCTGCTGTTCGTGATGGGCCCAGCCGTCGGCATCTACTTCGTCGCCTGGCGGCTGATCAGCGGCCGCCGCAGCCTGTGGGGTTCGATGCTGCCAAGCCGGGCTGCGCACCACCTGGATGCGCGGCTGATACTCGGCGCGATCATCTTCGGCATCGGGTGGGGCCTTGCCGGCGTGTGCCCCGGCCCGGCCGTAACGAACCTCGCGAGCCCGAGCGTGTTCACGCTGGGATTCATGGCGGCGATGCTGGCAGGGATTGCGTTGAGCTACTTCGTGCCGAAGCGAGCAATCTCTACGACGCCGAATCGGTCCTGATTACTGATACTGCTGCGTGCCGCCAATACGCCAGGCACGACCTGACCTTGGCGGCCAATCGGTCCGCGCCTGACTCGGCCACCAAGTGGCTTGGCCGAGCCAGATCCGGGACGGAGTTGCGTTTGCCGCCGCTCCGTCCCGGGGTGCGCCCGTCGTGGGGTACGGGCGGAAGCTAGCTGGGCATGTCGGGCGTCATCAGTGCGACCATTGCGCCTGTCGGGTCACTGATCTGCGTGAAGCGTCCTACGCCCGGCACGTGCATGGGCGGGAACCATACCTCGCCGCCGTTCTGCTTGACCTTCTCGACCGTCGTGTCGAGCTCGGGCACGTGGATGTAGCCGACCCAGTAACTGGGCACCTCGGCAGGCACGTGTGGCGGCATCGGCATGCCCCCGCCCGCGTTGCCGTGCTTGTTGGCGAACAAGGAGTAGGTGCCGTCGGGCATCGGCATTTCCTGGGTCTTCCAGCCGATCAACTCGGTGTAAAACGCTGCGGCCTTCTTGAAGTCGCGGCTCATCAGCTCGACCCACAGAAATGTGCCGGGCTCGCCTTTCGGCGCTTCGGTGCGGTGCTCGTTGAGAGTCATGATGTTGACCATTGCGCCGGCCGGATCCTGCAGCGCGCTGAAACGTCCGACTTCCGGGATGTCGGTGGGCGGCTGGGTCACCTTGCCGCCAAGACCGGGCACTCGTTTGGCTGCCTCATCAACGTTGTCGGTGTCGATGTAGTGGGCCCAGCAGGATGGCATCTGGCCGAATTCCGGCTTGTTGATGTCCATCAATCCGCCGACGCCTTGCTCGCCGGCCTGGATCATCCAGTAGGCGCCGGGCGGCCCCCAGGGCTGGAAATTCCAGCCAAGTACCTTGCCGTAAAAGTCCTGCGATTTCTGAGAGTCGCGGGTACACAGCTCGTGCCACACGAAGCTACCCGGGCCAAAGGCCGGTTGCGGTTGATCTGACATGATTCCCCCCCAGTGACTTGGTTGCGTATGCAACATAGTACGGCCGGTTGCGCGGCAGATCCCTCAGAAATCCGGCCACAACTTCCGGAGGGTGCGTGAGGAGCTGACGAGCCAAACCGCCCTCGGGATACGAAGATTCGGCTAGTCTTTCTGGTCTGCCTCTTTGTCGGCCTTCTTGTCGGCCTTCGCGTCGGTCTCTTGGGGCCATCCGTCAGGCTTGCGGATGAACTTGAAGGTCATCACTTCCTTCCCTTCGCCGTCCTTGAACATCAGGACCCTGGAGCTGATCGTGTCCTTGTCGTCAAAGCGCACGTGCTGCTCGTACCTGGTTTCGGCGTCGGCGGTGTACGAAGTAAAGCGGTGGAGCTGGGTGCCATCGTGTTCTACGACCGTGCCAATGTACACCTCGCCGTTGCGTCCAATCTCGTGGTAGGTCAGTTCGTTGCGGCCGGGGTGCCAGTACTGCGCGCCGCCATAAAGCTGGATCGTCTTGCCGTCCCGGACTGCCCAGGTGGTTGAGCGCAGCACCTTCTTGCCCACGCCCCACTCGGCGCGGAAGTAGTTGTAGCCGGACGATGGATCAGCCACGCCCTTGTCGGTGACCCAGATGCCGCCCACCTGCTTTGCGGATTGCTCCAGCGAGGAGGGTTTGGCGGGCTCGGCGTCTTCCTGGCCGTCGGAGTCTTTGTCGGTCGCGGGCTTCCAGTCTTCCTTCTGGCGCACCATGCGGCGGGCGTTGACCTGCCGCAGGCCCCGGGCGGACTTCATGAACTCTTCCGTGGTAATGGTGTCGTTGTCCACGTAGGTGGCGCGGCTTTCGCCTTCAAACTTGAAGCCATCGCCGAACAGCGTCCAGGTGGTCGTTTGATTGTCGCCGTCTGGCACAACCACGCCCTGCATCACCGAACCATCGGCCGACACAGACCACAGGCACCTCTCTTTGCGGCCGGGGTGCCAGTAGATGCCGCCCTCCATCAGCAGTGTCTGCTCTTCGCCGTCAACCTGCCACACGCTGGAAAGCAGGGCCTTCTGGTTTACATCCCAGACCGTCTGTGTTTTCACGTATTTACCGTCAGGCTCTTTGACTTCGCTTTCGTCCACCCAGATGCCCCCGACCGCCCTTGCTGCAGCTTCCAGGGGGTTGGGCGCTTGTTCTTCCGGCGCCGGCCCTGTGTCCTGTGCCTGCGGCGCAGGTGGCGATGCGAGGCTAATCAAGGCGAGCGCCAGAGCGGCGAAAGCAAGCTTGCTGGAAAGTGGCATTGGGTCTCCGTTCAGGGTGCTGGGCTTGAATGCGGGTTGATGGGCCGACAGCCGGCCCTTGTCTGCAACCATCAGTCGATAAGCAGGGCCTCATAGTGTTGGCGCAGCATGCGGATGGCCGCGTCAAAGGGTTCAATGCTGCGCCGCGATCGCGCGAGCAGAATCGCGCCTTCCATTACCGTCAGGGTGTAGTCGGCCAGGGCCTTGAGGTCGGTGCCTCGCCTGAATTGTCTGCGGGCGGGCTCAAGAAACTGCAGGACTGCGCCCTTCCAACCTTCAAAGTTGGCCTCAAGCAACGTGCGAACGCGGGGCATGTCGTTGCTGACCTCAAGCGCCAGGTTGCCGATGGGGCATCCCAGCCGGAAATCGAACTCGGTCAATTGCATGCGGTAGCCGTCCAGCACGGTGAAGACGCGCTCAATGGGGTCATCGGTGGCGTCGGCGGCGCGCTGCATGACGTAGGGCCACAGCAGCTCGGTGTACTGCTCAAGCACGCCGATCAAAAGCTCTTCTTTGTTGCGGAAGTGGTGATACATGCTGCCGGCATTGACGCCCGAGTCCTTGAGGATCTGCGCGACGCCGGTGGCTTCGTAGCCTTGCTCCCAGAACAGTTTGCGGGCTGCCTCGAGCAGCCGCAGTCGGGTTTCGGGTGCGGTGGCTGCGTTCATGGCAGGCATGGTACCCGGCTTGAACGATCATTCAAGTCCAACCCGGAAAATGAAAACGGGCGGCGCGCCGTGGCACGCCGCCCGTTGCACGGGTGCTACTTGATCAGGTTCTTGACACAGGCCTCAATCAGCGCGTCATTGCCCGCACCGACGACAATCATCGCGACCTTGCCTTCCTTGTTCACGATGGCCATGGTCGGGATGCCGGTGACACCGTACGCCGCAAAGTCGGCTTGCTGTCCCACGACGAACGGGTAGCTCAACTCGCTGCGTTTCTTGAACTCTTCAAGGTGCGCCACGTAGTTCTCTTCGGTAATGCCGCGGACGCTTTCGCCGACGCTCAGGTTGCTGCTGTTGTTCGGCAGAAACCCGTTGGCATAGAAGCGCGTCAACCCGATCACGACCACGCCCTTGTCCTTGTTCTCCTTATAGATGTGATCCAGCCCGGGCATGGCCACGCGGCAGGGGCCGCACCAGGTGGCCCAGAAGTCGATGATCACCACCTTGCCCTTCATCTCAGCCAGGCTTTGCGCTTCGCCGCCAAGCCATGTCTCGCTGTCAACGTTCGGCGCGTCTTTGCCCGTCAGGCTGGCGCGGATGCCCAGGTAGCGTTTTGCGCCGTTGCGGGGGTCGCGGCGGTCAAACTCGCCGTCGCACAGGGCGAGACCCTTTTCGTATGCCTTGGTGGCTGCCTTCAGGTCGCCGGTGGCGGCGGAGTAGTCGCCGATGCGCATCAGCAGTGTCGGCTTGTACTGCTCACCGACTGATTCAAGCAGCTCGTTGCAGCGCTTGACTGCACCTTCGATGTTGCCGGTGCCGGCTAGTGCCATCGGCAGGAAGTTGGCGCGCACCGTGTCAGCCGAATCAGAATTGCCGCAATGCTTCAAGAAGGCCTCATAGTGCCGAACAGCGTCGGCCGGTGCGCTCTGGCGTGCGGCGTGGCCCATGCCGATCAGCCCGGTCTCGAGCATCTCTGTCTTGTCGGCGTACTTGTCGAGGTTGGCGGCAGCAAGCTGCTTGTAAAACGCGTCCCGGGGTGCCTCAAGCTCCTTGTTGAGGCTGGCCAGTGTCTCGCGGTACTTCTGCTGTGCGGCCGACTTCTCGGCGGCCGTCGCGTCAGCGTTTGCCGTTACCTTGCGCAGCTCGGCGGAAGCTTCGCGGCGTTTTGCGGTGTTGTCTGCCTGGGCGGACTGATAGGCCTCCCAGGAGGCGATCACGGGGTCCTTCGCGACGTCATCTTCTGATTCTGCGCGCACGACGTCGGCCGTCGGCAGAAACGCCGGCGAGGCGACAATCATTGCTGCCACGGCCAACGCCGCGGCCCAACGTACGATCTTCATGGCTTGCTCCTTGTTCGATAAGAAACCAGCAAAGTGCCCGATGCACGGTACGACCCGTCGAGACACTCCGGCGCGAAGATCGCGAAGGTTGCGAGGCATTGCAGCCTCACAGTCTTCGCGCCCCTCGCACCGAGCACGGTCAAGCGCACGGCGGAAGATCGATCATGCATTGAACCGGTTAAATGCAACAGGGACTATTACGGGCAAGCCGTGCGCCGGGTGACTCCAAAAAAAAACGGGGCCTGATGCCGCGGAGCCCGAAAGCAGGCACGGCGCGCATCCGCGCGCCGTGCCCTGGTTGCCGAGAGAGCTATTTGTCGGCGTCTTGCGCTTTCTTCAGGCGCTCGAGGCCGCTGGCGGCATTCTTTACCCAGCGGTCGTCTTCGGGGCCTTCTTTGATCATGGCCTCAAACTCAGCCTTGGCGGTGTCGTTGTCACCGTCCTGCATCGCATACATCGCCGCGTAGAACTTCATTTCCTTGAGGCGGTCGTGCTTGGGGAAGGTCTTCTGCAGCTTCACCAGGTCGCCCCGAGCCGACTTGTAGTCCTTGTCCAGTACCGCCTTGATCCGGGCAGTGATGAACGCCGGCTCAACGGCGCGCTCATCCTTTGCCTTGATCAGCCCCGGCAGCACCTCGTCATAGATCGACTTGATGCGCGCACCAACCTCGGCCTGGTTCTCGCGCGAGATGGTGCCCATCAGTGCGTCAGCCAGTTTCAACTGGATGTCGGCTTTGCGCTTGTCCTTCTTTCCGATCTTTTCGACGAGACCTTCGTACAACTCAAGCGCTTCGGCGCCCTTGCCCAGGGCGTTGTACGTGTCCGCCAGCTTGATGGCGGCGTCGACGTTGTTGGGATCCTTGTCGTAGGCTTCTTTGTACTTGGGCAGGTTTTCCAGGCCATCACCGACGCCGGTGAACCAGTCGATGGCTTCTTTTGGCGTGCTGAAAGGCGCGCCGACCTGGCGCATCAGCTCTGTTCCTTCGGCGTCCGTGATAACAAAGGTGGGAAAGGCGCGAACGCTGTACTTCTGAAGCGTCTCTTTGTCCTTGTGGTCATAAATCATGACGGGGACAAAGTGTGCGGCGACTACCTTGGCGAGTTCCTCATCCGGCCAGACTTCACGGTCCAGCCGTTTGCAGGGGCCTCACCACGTGGCGGTGAACTCAATGAACAGGCGCTTCTTTTCAGCCGTGGCTGTCTGGAGCGCGCCCGCGTAGTCCTCAGTCCACTGGATGCCCTTGGTTGCCTCCGCGCCCTCTCCCTGGGCATGCATCGGGGCCACCAGGAAAGCCAGGGCGAGGACGCCGAGCATCAGCGTCGTCTTCATGTCATCTCCTGTAAGGTTTGAAAGCACACAGGTCTTCTACGAAACCGGCGCGACGAACACGACACCCAAGTTGCCTGCCATCCCGAATCCGCAATGGCAAGTTGCGTTCCGGTATGCAACAATATCGCAGATTCAAGTATTGCGTATCGGCGATGGGGGCTGCATGCCAACCGAAGTGACGACCCGCGTGAACGACGAGCAGATCCGCGAGCGGCTGCGGCAGCTTGTCAAGACGCGCTCACAGAGCGACCTGGCGCGCAAGACCAGCACGCTCGTCAGCACCGTCAATCGCTACCTCAAGAGCACCAAGATCCCCGCCGAGTTTTGTACTGCCGTGATCAATGGCCTGGGCGTCAACCCGGCTTGGCTGATGACAGGCGAAGGCACGCCCTACCTCGCCGATGTCAGCGCGGGCACCAGCGAAATGGCCACCAACCTGCTTGAGCTTGTGGAAGCCATGAACCAGGTGGCCAAGATGAAGCTGGGCGCGCTGACCGGCCAGCACCACCTGAAAGTGCTGCGCGAGCTGAACGACGCGCTGGAACGCTACGAAAACCTGCGCGGCGTGCTGAACCGCCGCACCGTCACGGTGTTCCGCGAATTGCTCGACAATCTGAAAAAGGCATTGCAGGACATGGACGCCACACGCGCCGGCGAAATCCGCAAAGCCGCGCAGCAGGTAAGCCGACTGTGCGACGACCCGCAGCTCAACGTCGAGTTCGACAACCTGCAGGAATTTTTCGAGCACATCTTCGGCGACCAGGTGAAGGCG
>CAZZBH010000128.1:0-9633 GCA_964652605.1 uncultured Planctomycetaceae bacterium | reverse complement strand
ACTGCGCCAGCAGCTCGACTACTTCTTCAAGGATCACATTTTCATCGAGATCGGCCGGGGAAGGCAGTTCCCGCATGAAGCCTGGTACGCTACGGCGCCTTACTACTACTACTTCGGGCACTACTACGCCTCGCGCAACGTACTCGGCCTTGAGCCCGAACACCGCGCCGACTATGCGGAAAAACTGGCTGACCTCGTGGTTGCAGGCCAGTACGACGACGGCAGCTTCTGGGATTACCCGCTGTACGGCTATCACAAGCCCTATGGCACCGGCTATGCCATCATGATCCTGAACAACCTCAAGAAGGCCATGCAGCCCACCCCCTGACGTCAACGCGGCCCCCCGTTTGCTATACTTCCGCGGGAAGGGATGACGCATGGCCGGCCACAGCAAATGGGCAAACATCAAGCACCGCAAAGCCGCGGTGGACAAGAAGCGCGGCAAGGTCTGGAGCAAGCTGGCGCACCACATCATCGTGGCCGCGCGCATGGGCGGCGGTGACCCGCGCACCAACAACAGGCTTCAAGACGCCATCAACGAAGCGCGCAAAGAGAATATGCCGGCTTCGAACATCGAGCGCGCCATCAAGCGCGGCACCGGCGAGCTGAACGAAGCCGCACCCGAGGAGCTTGTGTACGAAGGCTACGGCCCCGGCGGCGTTGCCCTGGTGGTTGAGACACTGACCGACAACCGCAAACGCACCGCGCCGGATATCAAGCACATCTTTGACAAGCACGGCGGCAACCTGGGCGCCACCGGCAGTGTGATGCACAGCTTTGACCGCAAGGGTGTGATCATCATCGAGCGCACAGACGAAACCCCCGGCGAAGAAGAGCTCCTGCTGCTCGTCGCCGACGCCGGCGCAGAAGACCTGCAAGCGGGCGAGGACATGTTCACCATCACCACACCCGCCACCGAGCTTGAGCCCGTGAAGAAGGCCCTGGGCGCAAAGGGCATCCAATGGGTCAGCGCCGAGCTTGAGTACGTGCCCCAGGTGCACGTTGAAGTGGATGCTGAAACCGCCGAAAGCATTGAAAAGCTGGTGGAAGCGCTCGACGACTACAACGACGTGCAGAACGTTTATACGAACCACGAACGAATTGCGTAGCAGAATGGCCGAAACACTGATTATTAGAGTCACCGGCATAGCGGGCTACTGCAAAGGCAGCGAGCAGACGCTTGAGCCCGGCGGAGAGCTGATCATCGGCCGCTCACGCAGCGCGGGCCTGCGCATCGCTACAACACAGCAAACCACTAGCGACAAGCCGTTCCACGGCACCGGCGACAAGGACAAGCACTTCCTGACAGTAAGCGGGCAACACGTGAAACTGACCTTTCAGGATGCAAGCCACATCTATATCCAGGACCTCAGCAAGCACGGCACCTGGCTTGAAGGCATCAAGATAGACGGCCGCGACCAGATCAGCGGATTAAGCAAAGGGCCAATGGAGCTGCGCCTGGGCACCAACGAAACACTGCGGCTTGAACTGATCCGAACCCCAGCCAAAACCAGCCCCAAGATCACAGTAAAACGCGCGGGGGCATAGGGTCGCGAAGCAGCCAAGCAACACCCGGCCACACCTGCCAAAGCCGCACAAGGCCAGCAACAGGGCCAGCACCCACACCCAAGAGCGGGAAAGCCGGAACGCCACACCGCCGCGATCCTTGTGGGTAAACCCTTGCCGCCCGGCGACATGAGCGACTAACATGGCCCACAGCGCGGCCCGGAGACCTCAACAAAAGAACCCAACAAAGCCGGCCAACAACCAAGCCAACGGATTATGGCCCCTTTTCTTTTCCAAAACCACGCCGGTTGGGTATGTCTGGCACCATCATCAGGACGGCACAACGATGCAACTTGTAGAAAAGTGGATTCATAAGGAGGTCGGCCATGATGGCGGCTTTGCGGGGGAATAGTAATGTATAGATTGCTGGAAGAATGTGGCCCGCCTATATTGGAGGCCGATATTATTGCATATGAACATTTGATTGATGCACCACTTCCGGAGGACTATCGGACATTCATGTTGACGTACAATGGCGGTCACCCGATTCCGTCGATGGTTTCTGTACCTGATTTTCCCGAGGACGATGAAACTGCCGAGCTACGTTTGCTGTACGAGATCAACGGTGACATTGAGTCATGTAATCTGGATTGGAATTATCGTATGATGCGCCTTCGGCTTCCGGCTGAAGTCATACCTATTGGGCGCAATTCATTTGGTGATCAATTTTGCCTTTGCGTCCGCGGTTGGCGTTATGGTCACGTTTTCTTCTTCGACGCGCTGAACAACTCGGAGGCCCGGGAGCTGGACGACCTTTACTGGGTCGCCGACAGCTTTTCAGCGATGTTGGACAGCCTCCAGCCCGATGGGGATGGAGACGAGTGATTGGCCGCCACGCGCAACTACGTTGATTCCGGCTAGCCGAGCCAAGGAGGGTACCCAACGGGTGTGTACGAGGGGATGTGGGATGCACTGGGCAACATCGTCCAGGACGCTGCCGCGATCGCCAAGATGGCGCAACTGCTTGTTACGAACTTTGATGAGTTCAAAAAAGTGCTTCTGGAGGGCGTCAAGCAAGCCTATAACACCGTGAAGGAAGCCGGCGAGAGCGTGGAGGCGGCGCTGAAGGCGCTTGCGCTGATAGACCATTCCGTGGCGAACTTCATGGCTGTAACATTGCTGAACAAGGATCTGGAAGGCAATGCGGCCACTTGGTCGATGAGAGGCGCGGTGCTTGGCGCCGTGATCGTGACAGCCGCGATACTGATCGCGACCAGCGGCAGCGGCAGCGCAGCTAAAACCGGCGCGCAAGGAACAGCCAGAGTCTTTAAGGAAGGGGCCGATCTCGTTTCGGGAACGGCGGCAAAAGCCGCCAGAGCACTACCCTCGTCGAAAGCACTCGGGCGCGCGCTTGAAGCGGCTGAAAACGTGCGGCCGCCGGGATCGGCGGCGCATCACATCGTTGCAGGCAAAGCGAAGAAGGCTGCAGAAGCGCGGGCCGTACTCGACAAGTTCCGCATCGGGATCAACGACGCGTCGAATGGTGCGTTTCTTTCCAAGGCCGTCCACGACCGGATCCATACGAACAAGTACTACGAAACTGTGAACAGTGCGCTGAGGCAGGCAACGACGAGAGAGGAAGCCTTACAGGCGTTGGATGCGATTCGGAGCGGGCTGCAATGACAGCGAAAACGGGAATCTACACGCCGGTGGGGCTGGACGGCTACGAACTATGCCACCCGGTTAGCCAGGATGACTTCGAAAGGATCACCGTAGAGGTAAACGGAACGCCTCGAAAGTCGGGTTGGAAGCCAATTCCTGTGCGGCTCATTCACGAGGACGAGGGACAGCAACTCGCCGAGTCGGATTCGCCGTGGCTCGGGGCGCATGCTTTAATGTTCAGGCACAACGCGGTCGCATCGATGGGCAAGGTGTTGCGCGAGTATGGTGAGCTACTCCCGCTGGCGTGCTCGGAAGCAGATCTGGTGATCTACAATCCGACCCGAGTACTTGATGCACTTGATGAAGCAGCATCGTCTGTCCTCCGCTTCAGCGGCGGGAGGATCATGTTGATCCAGCGACATGTCTTCCAAGCGGATGTGGTCCGGACCATCGACATCTTCAAGATCCCGAACCTGAGGGCGAGCCCGACGTTTCTCAGTCATCGCTTCGTTGACCGGTGGAAGGCGAGCGGCTTGAAAGGGCTGGAATTCAAGCAGGTGTGGGCTTCGCCACGCTGAACGCCGGTGGTTTACTGACGGCGAAGGCTCGCGCGGCAACTACACCCAGATTGGCCAGGTGGGCTACACCTGGGACAACAACCGCAACCTGCTGGCCGACGGCACGCGCGAGTTCCGGTACAACTACCGCAACGAGCTGCGCAAGGTCTGGCGCAAGAGCGACGGCGAGAACATGGGGCGCGTGGCCGAGTACCGCGATTCCTGCGTGGCAGTCCACCGGACTGCCACGCAGGTTCGTTGGCTTTGCCAACCCTTTCGGTCGCCGCGTGCTGGAGTGGACCTGGTGGAAGATGGCGCGGCAACTTTACTTTGACACGCGCTTCGAGCTTGACGCGCGCATGGACGCCGACAACGACTCCACCGGCATGGAGCTGATCGATGGCGGACTCACCAGCACCGCAAGCCCCGGCATCGGCCAGATCGACCAGCGCGCCGAGTGGGAAAGCCGCATCCACCGCCAGCCCGACCCTGACGAGGAGGCCCACTACTGGGACTTCCTGATCCACGTCCCCGAAGGCGAAACTGACGAGTACCTCGGCATGGTCGCAGCCGGGCAACTGTGGGAGCTGCACATCTTCGGCGGCTACTACAAGCTCTGGGACGTCACCCAAAGCCAGTACGCCGGTACCCAGTACACCGCGCCCGGCAACAGCACAGCCGGCTGGCGCAACATCGGCTTGTGCGGCGCGGACGTGCTGGGCAACGGCGGCACGTACATTGACGGCGTGAAGGCCACGGGCGCATCGACCGACTGGGGCCTGGCGACCAACCCCACGGTGAAGTTCGGCACGCTGGGCAGCGGAAGCGGGCCGGGCATCAAGCTGTACGAGCAACTCACCTACATCCGCTCCTTCCACCGTGCATGGGGCGGCGGCGTCGAACCCCGCGGCGGCGGCGCGGGCTGGCCCCCGCCCGGTCCGGGCACGCCCTACGGGCCGTTTGATCCCTGCTGCCAGACCGTGATCCCCGACAGCCGCCAGAAGACCACGGTGATCGAGATGCTGCCGGTGCAGAACGGCGAGGATTCGACAGGCTCACCGCAGGAAGAGTGAAGCGTCGAAGAGCCCGCCGTCGCCAGGCTATGGCGGGCAGGCGCGCCAGCGTCGATGTGATCGGCGACCCCACCAGCGTCATGCGCTACCACGACAACGGCGGCGAGATGCAGACGCGCCTGCCCAACGCCGCGCGCGGCTTGAGCGTGGTGGTGGCGGGCGAGATGGACTCGCTGGCGAACGACGAAGGCGAGCTGGTGGCCGCGTTTGAGGAGCCGGTGCACGGCGTGGCGTACTACGTCTCGCACGACGCGGCGGGCGTGGTCGGCTTCCACAAGCGCGTCAGCAGCACCAGCACAGGCCACCCCGACGGCCGCACCAGCAGCAACTGGGATGAAGAAGACGTAGATCCCGCGCCCATCTACGAGCACGAATGCAACCCGATCTACTTCGGCGACAGCTACCCGCTGCCCACGCACGAGCCGAACCCGCAAACGTCGGAGCCGGAGCCCAGCTTCGAGGGCGAGCCGGTTTCGACAGACAACGAAGAAGGCGGCGAGGGCGAACTGCAAAGCGCCGAAGGCTTCTGCGCGTGCAGCAGCGACAACCCGAGCCAGGCCAACGACGCGGTAGTCAGCACCGACCCGCAACTGGGCCTGCGCATCGACTACAACAACGGCAACGGCCGCATGCCGCACATCAACCAGCTCGCCAACAGCCACACCGGAGGAGGCTTCGGAGGCGGCGGCGGTGGCGGCGGGGCCATGTTCGGAATGACGGACGGCGGAGGCCGTCCGATAACTCGAGACAGAGCCGCGGAGATAGAGAAAGACCCCTACAGCCACAGCGAATTCGACCGGCAAGGCGGACCAGTGGGCAGTGGCTACAGGACATACTACGACTGGGTGCAGGCGCAAAAGAAGGCCAGGGGAGACGTTGGATGCAGCGGCACCGGCGAATCAAGCGGGCCAGGAGGATCAAGCGAGGTATGGGACGCCACGGGCCAGATTGTTGAATTGTTAGTGTGGGTGGGTTTCGACATTGTTGGCATCGTCGCCGCAACCAAGCTGGCGGCGATGCCTGAGCCGACATTCCTGACCAAGGTTGCCGCTGGGGCGCTGTTTGCCGGATCCGTAGGCCTCCTGACGGCCCACCTTGGCAAGATTGTCAATATCCTGAATGGCTCGGCGGTGATCGACGACGCCGTCCTGAACGCACTGGAGGAAGTTGCCTCGAACTTCACCATTGCAGGGTCAATGTTTGCCCTGCCGCAAGTCGTTGATGACATCGCAAAGTCCATTGCGTCAAGACGGGCAAGAGTGGTAAAGTGCGATGCCGCAGGTCCTCCAAAACCGTCACCGAACTTCATCACGCCTACGAACCCGGCGCAGCCTGTACCCAGCCAGTTACCTGCAGGACATACTGTGAGGCAGATGCCACCGACGCAACAGTATCCGAACGGCTATTGGGTACAGACGAATGCGTCGGGGCAACCCGTAAACCCTGCAACAGGAAAGCCGCCCAGCAACGTCACGCGAGCGGAGGCAAGAGCGCAGACTCATGTCCCGCTTCCGTCAAAATAGGTAAGGAGACGATACGTGTACAGGCTCTCGAAGGATGCAGATCTGTCGTTCCTACGCGGTGTGGAACTGCAGCAAGTGTGCGTTGGATGCAATGAGGTCATCTTGAATTTCGACCAGGATGTTCGAATCACAATACTGTCAAGCTTTGCCGTCGCGTACAAACGTGGAGTTCCCCCAATCCGGTATGACGACGCAAGCGGAGGGAGTGCGTTTCTTGCTCTATTGCACGGTACTGTTTCGCGCGGGGAGCCGACTGACGAAGGTGGATTACTCATCACGTTCAGGTCGGGTGCGAGCATCACGGTGTTCGACGATAGCGACCAGTATGAGTCCTTCTGGCTCTCCAACGGGAACAAGCAGATCATTGTGTAGGATTTGACGGCGTGAAGGCCACGGGCGCATCGACTGACTGGGGTCTGGCGCTCAACCCCACGGTGAAGTTCGGCACGCTGGGCAGCATCGGCGGCCCGGGCATCAAGCTTTACGAGCAACTCACCTACGTCCGCTCCTTCCACCGCGCCTGGGCCAACGGCGTCGAGCCCCGCGGCGGCGGTGCCGGCTGGCCCCCGCCCGGTCCGGGCACGCCCTACGGGCCTTTTGACCCCTGAAGCCACACCGTGATCCCCGACAGCCGCCAGAAGACCACGGTGATCGAGTTGCTGCCCGTGCAGAACGGCGAGGAATGGAGCGTCGAAGAGCGCGCCAGCGTCGATGTGATCGGCGACCCCACCAGCGTGATACGCTACCACGCCGACGGCAGCGAGATGCAGCTACGGCTGCCTAACGCCGCGCGCGGCTTGAGCGTCGTGGTGGCTGGCGGCATGGTAAAGGGGTCACGAAGGGGTCCGGCTCCTTTGTGCTGGGCGGCTGGGTGACACCTACTCTCTGTACTTCTTGCCCTTGCTGTCTGCGCCCGCCTGCTTACCTTCCTGCCCTCACACGTCGCCAAGGAGAGTCCCAAGATCACGGTGGCGGGTGCAAGCTGTTGGTCTCACACGAAGACACAAAGCCGCAGAGCCCACCATGGCCTGCCGAAGCACACCACGCCGCCCATAACAGCCGGAAGCGCCAACGCTCGGCGGGAGGATCGGACGGATAGCTTCTATGCTGCCATCGCGGTGGGAAACCCTTGCCGCCCAGCGACTTGAACGGCTAGCATAGCCGACAATGCGGCCGGGAGACCCCCTGAACAACGACCCAACACGGCTGGACCGGAACAACCACGCCCGATGGGGCCAAGAGAAGTGGCCTGAGGTTTATTGAGTTCTACACATGACACTGACCGATCTCGAGAAGTCCGTAATCGACAGCATGCTTGCCGACAATGAGCTGACGCCGGCCAGAACCGCGGTTGACGCCGACGCGGTGGTCGTCGTCGACCGCAAGCTCACCGGAGTTGGCTTCTTTACTGATCTAGAACGATCACAGGAGCTCAAGCTATTCGACGATGGGGTCTCGATGCGCTGGGGGAAAGTCGGCGCCAGGCTCAACGCTACCAAGATCGAGACTGGCTATCTTGTCTACGTGGACAACGGGTACGTGACTACCATTGAAGGATACACCTATGACGATGAGTGGCCAGACAGGATCGAGACAATCGAACTCTACGAATTGATACCAGGAACGGAGTTGAAGAATCCGCCGCCATAGCTGAGGGATGGTCCGGTCACTGGGTAGAAACGAACGCGCGGGGGCTAGCGGCAAACCCTGCCGGTGCGCTTCGACGAATCGATCTGCCGGTGAGGTCAATCACTTGAGAAGATCCTCCCAAGGGTGGCCAGACAAGTCCCGTCGGTCGAGTAAGGTCGACTGCCCGTGAACACCTTGCGTAGCCGCTTCAATCGATGGCGCTTGGTCCGGCTTTTCCCACTCGGACTCACATTCCTCGCAAAGCTGGTTGCGTTGTCGCGGGCAACTATGAGCCTCCCTTGGCTACAAACGGGGCAGGCTCCTATCGTGGCATAGTTTTTCATGGCCTCTTCGGCTTTGGTAATCCGTCCCCCGGGAATCCTGTACCAATCTTGCCGGTTCCTGATTGCGTAACAATCGTGACGTTGTGAAGGGTTTCTCCCTGACCACAGACCCTCCAGCATAGCCCAAATTTGGCCTGGGAATCAGATGCATGTCTACACCGCCTAAGGTAACAGGCTCTATACCTCCTTTCTGACCCATCGTCGAAGCGTCGATCACTGCTTCGCCTGGATCACCACAGAAAACACCATGGCTGGGCGGTTGTAGGATGTTCATGCCGTGCTTGGCGACATGCGCCGCACGAATTTCGTCGGCTTCGCGTGAGGCATGCAGTTGCCTTGCGCCCAACTTCGCGGCGGACCGCTCCGGCGCCTGATCACTCGATCCGCGCCCGCCATTTCCGGCGCTTTCGCCTATTCTGGCCTCGCATGAACGGGTTGTACTTCTGTGGGACATGCCAATGGCTGACGCCGAGGGCCCGCAGTTCGGCATCGGTAGCGGCTGGTAGCGTCTCTAACTCCGGCAACTCAAACACGGAAAACCAGTCTGCCGCGTCGCACCAGTGGCCGTCCTTCCAGACCTGTGTCATGCACCCATGGCCGCCGGCAGATTCATAGCGGATTTGGCGAAAACAACGACCCTCCCAGATTGCGGGACCGCCGCTGAGGTTCGTTCGCTGCAAGTTGATGGGCCGCCCGGTTCTGCGCCACCACTCGGCGACCCGATGAATAGACTCCATATCGGCCCCGGCCATTTCCTCCAGCAGTCGCTCTTTTCGGTGAGGGAACATGGTTGCGTTCAGCAGCGCAAAGCCGATGACACTTTCGTGCCTTCGCTCCAGGCTGGAGGCCGACTCCAGCTCGGCTACAAGTTCCCGGAACCGCGGCCGCTCGTAGCCCATGACAGCAAGAAACTCGCAGTCACAAACAAATGGCCCGTCGGCCATGGCCCGCGCAACGCGGACCGCAATCGCCTTTTCTTCGGCGGTCAATCGAGGTTTTGGCAAAGGAATCAGGCGTCGATGCGCCCCGGCAGGTCAGACCACAGGATACGCGCGCCCCGTTGGCGTTCAACCAGACTTTGCACGCTGCTCCCTTGCGTCGCGGTCTTCTGTGCCTATATTCCTCTTTTGCCCCGGCGGGGACGGCTCTGACGTCTCCGCCGCATGCATTTGGAGGCGTTATGGCGGCACACGAACACGTCGTCATCCTTGACCTGGGGTCGCAGTACACCCAACTCATCGCGCGACGAACCCGCGAACTGGGCGTGTACAGCGAAATCCTGTCACACAACACTACCCTTGACCAACTCATGGCAAGCGGGTGCAAAGCCGTCATCCTC
>CAZZBH010000127.1:0-9647 GCA_964652605.1 uncultured Planctomycetaceae bacterium | reverse complement strand
GATCTCTCGAACCTGCTCGTACACGCCCGCGCTGCAGAACACACGCGCAGGGCCAGCCGGAAGCCAGAACACTGCCTCTGTGCCGGCTTCGTCATGCGCTGCCCAGCACGAGGACCTGGCGCCTTCTGCCTGGACAATGAACCCTTCCGCGGGCGCGTTGTTCACGCGGACGCGGACACGGGCGGGAAAGTCGATCAGCAGTTTGGCAACGCGTTCACCGTCCTCGTCAACTTCCTTGACAATCTTGAACGGAACTTCGGTTTCGCCGTCGAGAATCGCGACGGGGTAGTCTTCACCCGAAGTTTCGATTTCAGCAGTGATCCGGCCGTCGGCCATGCGGCACGGAGCCGCCAGGTAAAACGGGCGCCCCTCGCAGCGAAGATCGAGTTCTAGAGAATGCGGCAAGTCCCACGGCGGCGGCGCCAGCGGCGGAAGCTCCACTTCCTGCGCATACCCGCCAGGCTCCATGTTGACCGTGACCGGACCCGTGAGCGTAGGCCCGTACCCCCAGTTCAAGCCGCCGTGCACGGTGACTGTCCAGCTCCCAGGCTGCGGAAGGTCCGCCTCGCCTTCCAGGTATTCGTCGTCCAGGTTGAATTCCTCGTGCACCTCGACGCCTGATTCATGAACGAATCTGACGTAGCCCTCAAGGTCATCCTGAATGGCATCCGGAACCTTCGCTCGAACGATCAACGAAGGACCGGCCTCGGCAGGCGGAAACTCGGGTGGCGGTGGCTCGACGTTCTCTAAAACCTTGCTCAGGACCAGCTCTTCAAGCGGCGGCACAAATGGGTCCGACGTGTATGTGACACGGCCGGCTTCGGCATTCACCCACACACGCTCGCGCCCTGTGGTGCACAGCAGGAACGGCAGCTCCGCGTTGGTGAATCGCCACCTCTCCGGGTATCCCACTGCGGTGCCAGATATCCAGAGGGTTGCGCGCTTCAGTTCACCAGCTGGGGATACAACACGTATCCGGACGAAATCGGGCTCGAGGTCGCGGTAGATCAGTTCGTGAAGGCCGCCTTCGTCGATGACGATCGTGCCTGTCATCCATGGAACAAGCTTATTAGTGTCGTGCCGCTCCGTCGCGGCGAGGTACTCGTAGCGTCCGCACGGCAGCGGAATGGAGACCGGAAAGTTGCCTGATGCCTGGAAGCGCAAGGCTCGGACGGCTGTACCGCTTCGAAGGATGATATCCAGAGCTGCCTCGGACTTGGTCCGCGCCGGCCAACTGACCCGGAGCATGCCACCTGTCAACTGCACGTCACCAAAGTCGATCTGCGGGCCAGCAACCACCGGTGTTGCATGCACGCTGAAGTATGCGTCAAAAGGGCGGCCGAATGTGCTGAAGTTTGAAAACCCAAGACCCGGTGCCTCGTCGACAGCGTTTTTCAAGTCGATCTGCCAGGGCGCTGCTGTCGCCTCGCGCGCAACATCATCCAGAGACTTGATGCCGGGGCGAACGACACTTGAGAACTCTCCAGTGGCGTCGGTTGTGAACCAAAAGGACGGAAGCAAGCCTTCCGGCGGCCCGACGATCAGCGCGCAGTTCTCTACCGGGTTGTCACCCTGCATCAATTTTCCGCGAATATGGATTCCGTTCTTGAGCAGATCGGAAGTGTCGAGGCGCACCGCGAAGGCAAGACTGCCGGGAACGCGCATCGGTTCAATTCCGTCCAGGGGAATGTGCATACTGCTGCCCTTCCCAAACCAGCTCAGGGCAACTTCCACCGCCCCAGACCAGGCGCCACTCCCGCTTTGATCCAGCCAAGGGTGGTCCGCCAAGCTGAATCGGCCTGAAACGCTGCTGCCATCTCCGGCAGCGAACTCCGCCACGCCGTCGTGTCCGGCGCGTGACAGGGTGGCCTTGCTGCACTGCCAGGTGAGTTGTGGCAGCTTGAGTGAGTTGGTGACTGTGACGTTGATTGTGACGGTCACGTTGCCGGCTGGTGGCGCTGCTGCTTCACCCGGCTTGGCGCTGGCGGGCTCGGTGGTTGCCTTGCTGTCCGGTGGGTTGCCGGTGGATGGTTCGCGCGGCGCGCCGGCTTCGTGGCCTGCGCTGGTGCCCGGCATGCCCAAACCAAACCACGTCGCCACCGCCAGGATCACCAGCAAAGCCACAGCCGCAATCACAGACCGGCGCATACCGTCTCCGGCGCGCCATTATGCCATTTTCGTACGCAGGCCACCGGGGATTCCCTGCATGCCGTGCAGCTTCAGAAGACTTTGAAGCCACGGATGAACACGATCATCCGGTGAGTCACAGGCCGGGAAGGGAGCAGGAAGGCCTGGCCCTCTGGCGTGGAACGGCTGCGGGAAGCCGACCCTTCCGGGTCGGCCTGTGATGCGGAACTCAAGCTGAAGCTCGTGGGCATGGAGTTGACCAAGTGAGGCAGCCGCAAAGGCAAGGCCATCCGTGTTTATCTGTGTTTATCCGTGGCTCAAAATCGTGCTGCACGTCAATCTGCGGCGGGCGTGGAAACAAGGTGCCCGGCTGCGCGTGGGGTCGCAGCCGGGCGGTCCCGCCGGGCATTTGCAGCCGCGGCGGGGCAAATCGATCGGGGCCGGGCCGGCTGGGCGACTAGCCCGACCCCGAAAAGCGCCACCCACGAGGATGGCGAAAAGTTGTGCAGGGGCAGCCTCCTCCAAGGCTGTGGGGCGTGTCGCCCCGCGATTGCTGTAGCGCATGGTGTGCCATAGCGGGCCGCCGCGCCGTGTAGGGCGTGGCGAGCAAGACGTGACGAGTGTGGCATTGGTTGTATGTGCAATGTTTGCACAAGCCGCAAGCGTCGTTGCCATTGGCGGCATGGGTGCCAGGACGATTGGCCTGCTGTTTCGACTGCGGTGATCCACGAAGGGCCACGAAGAAGTGCCCGGCAGGTTGAACACCTTCGTGGTTCTTCGTGGCCCTTCGTGGATAGCCGCTTTTTGCAGTTGTCCATGTGAATCTATGTTCACACATGGTTACTACGCAGTCCGGCGCGGCTAGAGCGGCAGCTTCAGCGCCGCTGCGATGAAGCGCATGAGGGGCTTGGCGGCTGTGAATTCTTTGGCCACGGTGTCGGCGAAATCTTTGCGCGTGCAGGCGTCGCGCTTCAGTTTGCGGAACAGCACGAAATCCTTGCGCTTGATTTCTTCGATGCACGGGTGCTGCCTGTCAAACCCCTGCGGCGGGCGCGACAGTGCCTCTCCGCCTGGCTCCCAGCCTTTGGCTTTCATGGCCGATTGCCAAGCCTTGCAGTCGGCAGCGATGGCCTTGCGGATTCTTTCCAGCGGGCCCTTCTCGGGCCGCCACACGCCCGCGCCCAGCATCACTTCGGTGGTGTCAATGCCGACGTAGTAGCCAAGCCCGCCCGGTTTTTCGTGCAAGAAGCGAAAAGCCACGTAGTCATTGTACGGCGCCTTGTCTTTCGAAAAGCGCACATCGCGGTAGATGCGCATCAGCGACCCGCCGGATTTGCGGTCGTCGGCCTCAAGATGACGGCTGATCTTTTTCAGGCGTGGCGCCATCAACCGCACGAAGTCAAGCGCGGGCTCAAGCAGGGCCTGCTGAAAGCGCGCCTTGTTGGCGTTGAACCAGTCGCGGTTGTTGTTGGCCTTGAGATCGTCGAGAAAACTCAACAGGTCTTTGCTGAACATACGCCCTCCCGGAGCATGTATATGCAACGGCTTACCCCATGTGCCACCAAAATCACGCCGGATTGCACAACTCACACACCGTAGCTGTGCATTGGCCGAAAGTCGTGGGATTGGCTGCTTGACCCTGCGTGCTTCAGGCACTTTGCTCAAGGCAATGGATTACTTCCTGCAAAGCGACCGCCTGGGATGGCGCACCTGGACGCCTGACGACATCGAGCTTGCCTGGAGCCTGTGGGGCGACGCAGAGGTCACTCGTCTGATCGGCGGGCCGTTGACGCGCGAGCAGGTGGCTGCGCGCCTGGCCCGCGAAATCGCATCGCAGGAGGCGCACGGCATCCAGTATTGGCCGATCTTCCTGCTGGAAAGCGGCAAGCACATTGGTTGCGCCGGTCTGCGCCCCTACATGCAGGAGCTGCGCACACCAGAGCTTGGCGTGCATCTCAAGCCGCAATTCCGGCGCAAGGGCTACGCGACCGAAGCGGCTGAGGCGGTGATGGGATACGGTTTTATCCGGCTTGACGTGCAGGCGATTTTCGCGGGCCATCACCCGGCGAACATGGCGTCTCGGCACATGCTGCGGCGTCTGCGCTTTCGGTACACGCATGAAGAGTTCTACCCCGCAACGGGGATGATGCACCCCAGTTATCTGTACGCACGGCCGCAGAAGCCTGCGCCGCGGGCGTAGTCACGCAATCCCGCATGCGGCAAGGGTTTACGATGCAGCATCAGCGGAATAGCAATTCCGGGCTAAGTGTTGAAACAGACTCGGGGTCAGGGGACCCTTCACTCTTTCAGGAGAACGCTATGCGCACACTTTTGGGATTGGCGCTGTTCCTGATGCTTGGCGCGGGCATGTCAGCCCCGCTGATGGCACAGGACGGCCAGCAGAAAGAAGCAGAAAAGAAGGAAGTTGAGGCAGTAAAGCCGACCACCTACAAAGCCGTCGTCGCCGGCATGACGTGAGGCATGGGCTGAGTAGCCGCGGTCAAAAAGACCGTGTCCAGCCTGGAAGGCGTGGAAAAAGCAGATGTCGATTTTGGCTCCAAGAGCGTGACCATCGTGATGAAGGCCGAAAAGTCGCTCACGAAGGAAACACTCGACAAGGCGTTCGAGGGCGGCAAGTTCTCGATCACCTCGTTCGAAGAAGTGAAGGAAGAGAAGAAGGAAGAGAAGAAGGAAGAAAAGCAGGACGAGAAGAAAGAAAAGAAGGAAGACCCCAAGAAGTCCGACTAACTACGAGATGCGCAACAGGCGGGGCAATTTGCCCCGCCTGTTGAAGTGGACTATTGCCGGGCGCGATTCAGCGAATTGATGCCATGCTGCGCATAGCGCCGCACGCGCGAGTCGGTGTCGCGCAGCGCCTGCTCAAAGTAAGGCCGTGCCGTCTCGGTGTTCAGTGTCCGCAGGTTGCGCACGGTCGTGCGCCGCTCGTTGACACTCCCGCTGTACAGCGTGGAACCAAGCCGTACCGCCAATCCGGCGGCTGCGCTTTCATCGCCAAGCCTTCGCATCGCCAGCGCCGCACGCATAGCGATGTTGACGTCGTTATGCTGCACAAGTCCTGAAAGTTCACCGCGCGCGCCCTGGTAGTCGATAGTGCCCAGGCTGTCGATGGCGGCGCGGATGACGCCGCTGTTCTGTTCGTTCAGCATGGTCAGCAGGATCGGTCCCGCCTCCTCTGGCGGCATACGGCCCAGCGCGCGCGCGACCCGGTGCCGCACAGTCGAGTGCGGATCAGCAGCGGCTGCGCGCAAGGCGGGGATCATCTGCACAAGTTTCTGCGCGCCGACAGATTCAGCCACCGTAATGCGCACTGAGTGGTTGTCGTCCTGCATGGCCTGCACCAGGATACTCAGCGCCTCGCTGTCGCCGTCGCGCGCCAGTTTGCACAGCAGGTCGGCGGCGTTGCGCCGCACGCGGCCGTTGCTGCTGGAAAGCTCAAGGCTTGCCTGCAGGCGCAACTTGCGTGCTGCCTCACTGGACGACTCCAGGCGCTCAACGCGCTCATACAGATCATCGCCCGTTGCCGACGCGACGATCTCGGGCTCAGGGATGCTGTCTTCGTCGGGGTCCGGCGAGTCCTGATAGATGATCACCGGCTCAGGTGCAGGCATGTCACGCAGGTCGCGCAGCTCTTCGCGAATCGACGCAACCTCTTCACGCAGCGCATCGATTTCCAGCGTAAGCTCCGGGTCGTCCGCGCTGTGGTGCGCGATGAACGGCCTTTCAGACGGCTTGTCAAGCGCATGCATAAGCATTGCCGCAACGCCAGCGGCAACCAAAGAGCAGGCAAGGCAGATGACGGCGATTGTCGGGGCCTTCATGGCGTACTCCTGGGGCCCATGTGCGAATTGTTCATTGCACAGTGTAGGGCTTGACGCGCCGGGGCGCTACCCGCATTTTGGTACCCTTGAATTCGCTCTCGGAGGAAGTCATGTCCGACTCATTCACCCTGACCACTTACGTTCCCGCCTCGCCGCTGCAGGTTTACACCGCGTGGCTTGACGGCGAACAGCACAGCGAAATGACGGGCGGGCGCGCGCACTGTGAGCCCGTGGTCGGCGCGGCATTTGACTCGTGGGACGGATACATCCGCGGCACCAACCTTGAGCTTGAGCCCGGCCGGCGCATTTTGCAAAGCTGGCGCAGCACCGAGTTTCCAGACGACGCGCCGGATTCACGCGTTGAGCTGACACTGCAAGCCGACGGCGACGGCACGCAGGTATTGCTGCGGCACTGGGACATCCCGCCCGGCCAGGGCGGCAACTATGAGCGCGGGTGGCAGGAGCATTACTTTTCACCCATGCGCCAGTACTTCGAGAGCCGCGGCAACACCCGCATTATCAGCGCCGACGAGCCCGCACCCGCCGTCGAGTGGGAACGCCCCAGCGCAGAAGAAGAAGTCGATGACTGGAGCAGCACCAGCGAAGAGGCTGAACACGCCGCCGGGTGGGAAGCGCCCATCATGGAAGAAATCGACGATCAGCCGGAGTCGCGCCCGATCACGCTAGAGGCCGAGCGCCCTTTTCTTGAACCGCCAAAGCCCGCGCCGGAAACACCGTCGGCCACGCAGCCCGACAACGAACCCGCCAAGAAACCAGCCAAGAAACCAGCCAAGAAACCCGCGAAACAGCCGGCAAAGAAAGCAGCAAGGCGCGCCGCCCGCAAAGCCGCAAGCAAGCCCAAGAAGGTCGCGAAAAAGAAGCCCGCCAAGAAGACGGCAAAGAAGGCCGTGAAGAAGTCCGTGAAGAAGGGTGCAAAGAAGAAGACTACCAAAAGCGCAACAAAGACCGGCGCCAGGAAGGCTGTAAAGAAGAAGGCTTCAAAGAAGGCGCCGAAGAAGGTCGCCAGAAAATCGGCGCAAAAGCCTGCCGGCAAGAAGACAGCCAAACGCAAGCCGGCCAAGCGCGCGGGAAAGAAGAAGGTAGGCAAGAAGCCGGCCAGAAAATCGCCGGCAAAGAAGGCCACCCGGAAAGCCCGCAAAGCAACAAAACGCCCGGCTAAAAAGGCGGCAAGAAAGTCACCGAAAAGGTCCGCAAAAGGGCGCAGGCGCTAGCAGCAGTCTTCGCACGCGGCATCGGCCTCCGGCCGATGGAGTGCCATCGCCGTCCAGGCGATGGCCGCATCCGCAGTCGTTCGCAGATTTCCGGAACCGCGCCTACGCAGGCACCGTCCAATCCCCGGTGCAATCACGGAGACTTACCATGCGCAACGTCTTCCTGTGCGCGGCTGTGGCCGCGGCTGTTCTTGTTTTCGTCGCACCCGCCCCCCGCGCTCAAGCATCTGACGCTGAGCCAACCGCCGCCCGCCTTGCCCAAGCCAACAACCAGTTCGGCCTGGAGCTGTTGAAGCGGCTTCACAAGGACGGCAAGAACACATTTCTCTCGCCCTCGAGCATCGGCATGGCTTTGCAGATGACGATGCAGGGCGCGCGCGGCGAAACCCGCGCCGAGATGGAAAAGACCATGCACATCGCCGGCATGGACAGCGGCCAGGCCAACCGCGCGCTGCTCGACGCGCTCAATGGCATGCAGTCGGTCAAGCTGAAGGCCGCCAACTCGATCTGGGCAGACCCGGTGAAGATCCAGCTCAACCGCAAGTTCGCCGACGACGTGCAGAAGCAATTCGACGCCGAGATTCGCTCGGTCAGCTTCACTGACCCGCAAACGAAAGAAGTCATCAACACCTGGGTCAGTGACCGCACAGAAAAGAAGATCCCCGAGCTGCTGAAAACGCTTGAGCCCGACACCGTCACCGTGCTCGTCAACGCCATCTACTTCAAGGGCGACTGGAGCGTGCAGTTCGACAAGGAGAAAACCCGCGATGCCGACTTCAAGCTCGCCGACGGCACAACCAAAACCGTCAAGATGATGACCGCCAAAGACACCTGGCAATACGGCGAAACTGACGACGCGCAGGTCATCCGGCTGCCTTACGGCAAAGACAAGAAAGCCGGCATGTGGATCATCCTGCCGCGCGGCGAAAACACCCTCGACGCCCTGGTCGGCAAGCTCACGCCAGGCCAGATGGCGGCATGGCAAGGTGCCGCAAAATCCGGCAGGGGCACCATCAACCTGCCGCGCTTTAAAATGAAGTTCCGTGACGAGTTGCAGGACGACCTGCCCGAAATGGGCATGCGCCGCGCGTTTGACCCGGCCACTGCCGACTTCAGCGGGTTTGAGGCCGGCGAGCGCAACAAGCAGCTCTTTATCCAGCAGGTCATTCACGAAGCCGTCATCGAGGTCAACGAAGAAGGCACCGAGGCCGCAGCCGCCACCGCCGTGATCATGAAGCGCGGCTCAGCCCCGCGCGAGTTCAGTATGACCTGCGACCGTCCGTTCCTGCTGGCAATCGAAGACGGCATTACCAACTCAATCCTGTTCATCGGAACCGTTTACGACCCGCAAAGCAACGACTGACAACCGCAAAGGCCTGCAACCACGAAGAGTTTCGACCCACCGCGCAGTTCTTCGTGGCGCTTCGTGGTTCACGGCAGTCAAAACAGCAGGCCCGGAGTTCACACGTGCCCTGAAGCGACCGCATGGGCCATGCCATGCGTGTGTGTGGCCACCCGTGGCTCTAACCCCAGCCTTGTCACTGAAACAATCCGCGCTACCTTTACGTTCATGTGATGGCCACGGTGGGCCGTATCCACCGGGCCGGTTTGCACGACGGTTTGTGTCCGTCGCGCGCAGAGGAGACAATCATGATCAGCGTGAAGCTGCCCGACGGCAGCGCAAAGCAGCTTTCCGATGGCGCATCCAGCGCCGACCTTGCCAAAGCAATCTCTGATGGCCTTGCCCGCGTCGCCGTGGCGGCGAAAGTCAATGGCGCCATCGTCGATCTCGCCAAGCCGCTGCCCGACGGCGCCGAAGTCCAGATCCTTACCAAGAAAGACAAAGAGGCCCTGGAAGTTCTGCGCCATTCGGCTGCGCACCTGATGGCGGATGCCATCCTGCGCATCTACCCGAAGGCACAGCTCACCATCGGCCCGGTGGTGGACGAAGGCTTCTACTACGACATCTACATGCCCGAGGGCCGCATCAGCGCCGACGACTTCCCGCGCATCGAAGCCGAGATGCAGAAAATCGTCAAGCAAGGCCACCCCTTCGTGCGCTGCGTCAGCCCATACGACGAAGCCAACGAGCACTACGCCCGCTACAAAGCCATCGACGGCGGGCACAACAAGTTCAAGCAGGAGCTTGTTGCGGGTATCAAAGAGCGCGGCGAAGAACTCAGCTTTTACAAGCACGGCGAGTTCATTGACCTCTGCCGCGGCCCCCACGTGCCCGACACAAGCTGGTTAAAGCACGTCAAGCTCACAAAAGTGGCCGGCAGCTACTGGCGCGCAGACGCGCAGCGCGAGCAGCTTCAGCGCGTCTATGGCATCGCGTTTTTCAGCAAGGCCGAGCTGGAGGACTACTTCAAGTTCCTCGAGGAAGCCCGCAAACGCGACCACCGCGTACTCGGCGAGCAGCTTGAGCTGTTCTTCATGGACGAAGACG
>CAZZBH010000126.1:0-9848 GCA_964652605.1 uncultured Planctomycetaceae bacterium | reverse complement strand
CACGCCGTTCTTTTCCCACACGACCTGCGCCAGGTACTCAAGGTTCACCTGGTGGACGATTCCCGTCGCGGGCGGCACGACGCGGAAGTTGTCAAAGGAACCCTGTCCCCACTTCAAGAACTCATAGCGTTCACGGTTGCGCTCAAACTCGATGCGCGAATTCTCCTTCAGTGCATCAGAGCTGGCGTACACGTCCACCTGCACGCTGTGGTCGATCACCAGATCGCACGGCACCTGAGGGTTGACCTTGCTCGGGTCGCCGCCCATGCGCTTCATGGCTGAGCGCATGGCAGCCAGGTCAACGACAGCCGGAACGCCAGTGAAATCCTGCAGCACGACGCGGCCGGGCATGAAATTGATTTCGGTGTCGGCAACATTCTTTGCGTTGTAGGCAGCCAGAGCGTTGACCTGCTCTTCGGTAATGGCGTTCCCGTCCACGTTGCGCAGCACCGCTTCAAGCAGGATCTTGATGCTGTAAGGAAGGTTGCCGACACCCGGCAGGGTATCCAGGCGATAGATGGTCTTGCGGCCGAGCGGAGTGTCAATTTCGGCGCGAGCTTTGTCTCGAATCGTCATGTTGGGCCTCTCCCGTTAGCTACACACGGAATCGCTGGGGGGCAAGGGGAAGATGTTCGGTGTTCGGTGTGGTGGGGCCATCGACGGGGATTGATGCAGTCCTGCGTACGCCCCCGCACACCCAACACACTTGCAGATTTGCACATTGCATGGATTTGGGCCTTTGACCGCAAGCTCTTTGTCCGTATGAACTTGCAACGTTCAATTCGGCGTGGTACTCACAACTGCGTATGCACCAGCCAACAGACAACTTTGAGCGCATCGGCTTGCAGTTTGAGGCCGACGTCTATGCCCTCGGGCGCAGGCTGTATCCCAGCCGGCCCGGAATTCTGGACCCTCTGGCAACGAGCCTGAGCCTGCTTGGCCGCCACGCCGAGGCGCTGGATGTGCTGGATGAATTGACGGGGCTCGCGCCCGAGGCCTCGCGCTATCGCTACAACCGCGCCTGCGCGTTGAGCCAGCTTGGCCGCGATGATGACGCCCTGACGGAGTTGCAGCTGGCTGTGGGCTGGGGTTTTGACGACTTCGACTACATGCTGCGCGACCCGGATCTGAAGACGCTGCACAATCGCCCCGAGTTTGAACCTTATCGCCGCCGCGCACGCGCCCAGCGCACAGCCGCGACGGCCAAATCCGCTCAGGCGTAAGCGGTCGCTCACAGGCGCCATCCTTTCATCGGCGATGACGTGAATCTCTTGCCTGCTCACTTCGGGCGCTACGCGCTTCCCCTTGTACGGCTTGCCTGTATCTTCTGCGCAACATACGCCGGGACTGCTGATGCTCTACAAGATACGCCTTATCCCCAGACTTGGCCCGCAGAGCCCTGAGTCGCTGCGCGCATCGCGCAAGCTGCTTGAAGCCGGCGTGCAGGCCGATGGCATCACCCTGCACCGCCTGTTCCTGATTGAGGGCGACATCCCGCTGGCGATGGCGGGCCGCGTTGCCGACCACCTGCTGCGCGACCCGGTGCTTGAGACCGCCGAGGTCTTTGAAGGCAACGAAATGGAGCCGCATTCGTCGCGGCTGTTTCACGTCATGCGCCGCACCGGAGTGATGGACCCCGCTGAGCACTCTCTGCTTCGCGCCCTGCGCGACTTCGGCGCCAAGCCCCGCGCGGTCAAGATTGTTGACCAGTACCTGTTCGCCACCAAACCGGGCGCGCAGGACCTGGAGAGGGCAGCAGCCGCGCTGGGCAACGTCGTTGTGGACGAATGCCACCATGGATCGCTGGCGTTGGATGAGCTGCCTCGGGGCAAACCGTACGTGTTTCAGCGTGTGGCGGTGCCGCTGCGCGGCATGGGCGACGAGGAACTGCGCGCCCTGGAGCGCGAGCACCGGCTTGCCCTGAACGTACAGGAAATGAAGGCGATCAAGGCCTGGTTCGAAGAGGCAGGGCGCGAGCCTACTGATGTCGAACTGCAGACCATCGCACAAACCTGGTCGGAGCACTGCAAGCACAAGACACTTGCCGGCCCCGTCCGCTACCGCGAGCACGACCCCGACGGGGACGACCGCGTCAACGTCGATAGCCTGTTTGAGCTCGGCGACATGCCGCTGCACGGCCGCGTCGAAAACCTGCTCAAAGCAACCATCAAGACCGCCACCGAAGAGCTGGACAAGCCGTGGTGCCTGAGCGTGTTTGAGGACAACGCCGGCGTGATCGACTTCGACCAGCAGGACGCGCTGTGCTTCAAGGTCGAGACCCACAACCACCCCAGCGCCATTGAGCCTTACGGTGGTGCGGGCACGGGCATCGGCGGCGTGATTCGCGACATTCTGGGCACCGGTCTCGGGGCGCGGCCGGTGATGAACACCGACGTGTTCTGCTTTGGCATTCCGGACATGCCGCAGGACAGCGTGCCGGCCGGCGCGATGCACCCGCGCAAGATCATGCGCGGCGTAGTCAGTGGCGTTCGCGACTACGGCAACCGCATGGGCATACCGACGGCCAACGGCAGCGTGCATTTCGATACGCGCTACACGGGCAACCCTCTGGTGTACGCCGGATGCGTGGGGATTCTGCCGCGCAACAAGATCATGAAGGCCGCCAAAGAAGGCGACCACATCATCGTGGTAGGCGGACGCACCGGCCGTGACGGCATCGGCGGCGCGACCTTCAGCAGCGCCGAGCTGACCAGCGAGAGCGAAGTGGTGTCCAGCGGTGCGGTGCAGATCGGCAACGCGATTCAGGAACACATGGTGCAGGAATCGCTGTTGCGCGCGCGCGACGCAGGCTTGTACCACGCAGTGACCGACTGCGGCGCGGGCGGACTTTCGTCGGCTGTGGGCGAAATGGGCGAGAAGCTGGGCGCCGAAGTTGAGCTGTCGAAGGTGCCGCTGAAGTACGAGGGCTTGAGCTACCTCGAAGTCTGGCTAAGCGAAGCGCAGGAGCGGATGGTGATCGCCGTGCCGCCCCACAAGGTGGAAGCTGCGCTGGACCTGTTCAACAGCGAAGATGTTGAGGCCACCGACATCGGCGTATTCACCGGCGACGGCCGCCTGAAGCTGGACTGGATGGGCGAGCGCGTGTGTGACCTGGCAATGGAGTTCCTGCACGACGGCATGCCGCGCGTTGAGCGCGACGCGCTGTGGGAAACACCCAAGCGCCACCCCGCGGCAACCATCATTGAGCCTATCCCCAACGAAGTGCTGCTGGACATCCTTGCCAGCCCCAACGTCTGCAGCAAGGAATGGATCGTGCGCCAGTATGACCACGAGGTGCAGGGCGGCAGCGCGGTCAAGCCGTTCACCGGCCCCGGCCGCGACGGCCCCAGCGACGGGGCCGCCATCGTGCCCAAACCGGGTGGCAGTGACGCGTTTGTGGTCAGCAACGGCATGAACACTCGCTATGGCGACGTCGATCCGTACTGGATGGCCCAGAGCAATATCGACGAGGCGCTTCGCAACTATGTCGCGACAGGCGGCGACATTGACCATTGCGCGATCCTGGACAATTTTTCCTGGGGCAACTGCAACAAGCCCGACCGCATGGGGGCGCTGGTGCGCGCCTGCTACGGCGCGTTGCACGCAGCGCGCGCGTACGGCACACCGTTCATCAGCGGCAAGGACAGCCTGAACAACGAATTTCAAACCGAGGCGGGCGTGAGCATTTCCATCCCGCACACGCTGCTGATCAGCGCAATCGGCAAGGCGGTCAGCATCGACGGCTTGACCACGAGCGACCTCAAGAAGACCGGCAACAAGCTGCTGCTGTGCGGCTACACGCGGCGCGAGTTTGCGGGTTCACACTTTGAGCTGATCACCGGCATCCCGGGCGATGAGCCGCCGCGCGTGGACGCTGACCTGGCGATCAAGTGCTTCCGCGCGATCAATGCGGCGCAGCGCGAAGGCCTGATCGCTTCGGCGCACGATTGCGCGGAGGGCGGGCTGGCGGTCGCGCTGGCCGAGATGTGCATCGGCGGAAGGCTTGGCGCCGGCGCGCGCCTGCGCCAGGAAATGGCAGCCGAGCTGTGCGGAGACATTGAGCTACTGTTTTCAGAAAGCAACAGCCGCCTGATTCTCGAAGTTGCACCGCAGCACGAGCCGCGCGTGTTTGAACTGTTCGCGGGCCTGCCGCTGTTTGAGCTGGGCGAAGTAGTGCGCGAGCGCCGCCTGACAGTAGAAGGCCTCGATGGCGACATTCTGATCGACACGCCCGTAAGCGTGATGCACAAAGCCTGGCGCGAGCCGCTGTACAGCATCATGGGCGAACAGCCACCCGCCACCTTCGCGGGGTAGGCCTTTTTCACCACAGAGACACTGAGTCACGGAGAACTACAAGAAGCGTCAGGATTGGCAGGATGATCAGGACAGAGAGTGCCGTTGTCCTGTCGATCCTGTAAATCCTGACTGAAGTTGCCTTGCTCCGTGACTCTGTGTCTCTGTGTTGAACCAACATAAACTCGCCAGCATGCCACATACGCCGCAAACTGCCGTTGTCCGACTGCTGCAAGCGATCACTGACGCCCGCAACATTGCGCCCGGTGACCGTGTTGCGGTGCAGCCACAACTGCTGGTAATGGGGCCACGTGACGGATTGGCGGCGCTCAAGGCGTTTCGGCTTGCGGGCGGAAAGCGCGTGGCTGACCCGTCGCGCATCCTGCTATTCAGCGATGACAACCTGCCGGCCCCTGACGCCGCCACCGCGCAGCGCCGCGCGCAACTGCTTGAAGCCGCCCGCAGCGCCGGCATTACTCGCATTCTGCCGGGGGCGGGTTGCGAGATTCCGTACTTGCTTGAAAGCGCCGCGGTCGTGCCCGGTGAATGCGCGGTCTCAGGCATGGCACAGATCACCGCGCTGGGAGGCATCGGGGCACTCGGTTTGCGGGGCACGCAGCGGGACCTGATTGACCTGATGCACGGAAAACCCTTTCGCCTGACTGTGCCGGCAAGCATCCGGGTCGAGCTGCACGGCAAACTTCCAACCTTCGTGCAAGGCTGGGATGTTCTGCACGCGCTAGGGCGCGAGCTGACTCGTGCCCGCACAGCCGGCGCGGCACTTGAGATCGCAGGCGAAGGCCTGGCCCTGCATGATCGCGTTGCATTGGCTTCGCAGGCCGCGCATGGTGGATTGTTCAGCGCGCTCTGCCTGGCGGACCGCGCGGCTGTACTTGAGCTGAATCGGCAGATCAAGCGCCCGTACACAGCCGTTGAGCCGCAGGTTGGCGCCGCCTATACAAGCCGCGTGAGCTTTGACCTGTCGGCCGCGCACGCCGGCGTCATGCCCCCGGGCCGGGCGTGGCGACCTGTCGGGGAATGCGCGGGCTTGCCGGTAACCAGCGTGGTCCTCCATGCCGGGCTGCACGGCCTGCGCGACGCGGCGAAGGTGATCAAGTCGCACAGGCTCGAACCCGGCGTGCGTTGCGTAGTGATCCCTGAATCTCCGGCGGCTTTCGCGGCTGCACTGGCGGATGGCACGGCAAGCCACCTTGCCGATCTCGGCGCCGAGTTGCACCCGCCGGGCACTGAGCTGTTCGCTGACTCCAGCTCCACCTTGTACGCCGGTCCCCGGGTGGGAATCGATGGTTGGACCGCCAACGTCTGGACCGCCGCCTCCGCCGCCTGCAGCGGAGAGTTGCGTCACCCCGAGCAACTCGACGCCTGACCACGGACCCACGAACCAGCGATTCAGGGCAGTCGATACTCTATGGAGGTGTGGCCGCGCGTGCCCGGCTTGGCGGCGGTAATGCTGAGCGACTTGCCGTTGATGGCGATGGTGTAGTCTGAGGCACGATAGTACGCGCCGGCCAGGCTGCCCTCGGTGATGCCGATCAGCCGAAGGCGCTCGGCATCCAGCGTTCCGTTCAGTGACGCGTACAATCCAGCCGGGTTGCCGGCTTTGGCCGCCGCCAGCCGGATCTGCCGATGCAGCGTCGCGAACGCCGCCTGCGCCTCGGTTTGCACCGCCTGGTCCACGTTCTGCATCGGGATCGGGTCGCGCGGATTGCCCGCCGGCAGATCGACCTGGCGGCGGTTATCCGGCTCGCCCCCGCCGCAACCCGCCAGCAACAGCAACAGCATCATCCGCTTCATTGAAAGCTCCTGATCACCTGGCCCGATTGCAGGTTGAACAGCACCCAGCGCTCACCGCCGGTGACCGGCGCGCCGATGGTGACCGCCCCGTCGCCCAGCAGTTGCCGCTGAATCCCCACGTCGGCAGCCGTGTACTCGCCATCCTGCCACGCCAGCCCGATGCGCTCACGCAGCGCCGCGTCATCAAGCCGCCCGCACAACTCCGCGGGCGCGTGGCGTGCAGCCGCCTTGACGAGCGCGCCGCGAAGCTCTTTCAGTCTCAGCCGCGCCTCTTCGCGCCGGCGTGCGAACACTTCCGGGCCGGCCTCAGCATCCACCACCCATTGCACATGGGATGACACGTCATCGGGTGTCGCGACGGCTTTGTCCACGTTCATTGAGGCATGCAGGTACATCGCGTGCCCGGCATGAAACGCGCGCAACTGGCAGACAAGCTGGCCGGCTTCCTCCTGCCACTCCAGTGAAATGCATTGCATGTCGTACACATACTCGTCGCCCCAGCGATGCAGGTCATGGGCGTCGCCGAGCTGTCCGAGAACGCTCCACCCGCGCCCGCGCGGCATCTGGCCGATGCCAGCCCTGGGGTGGTTCGCGCGGTATCTGGCCAACGCCGCGAGGACCTTTTCCATCCATTCCTTGCCGTCGTGCACCGCCAGCTTGCCTTTGCCGTCGGTGCGGGCGCGCTCGCCCAGGCCGTGCGACAGCCGGGCACCCTCCGCGTCGGTCCAGTGCAGCGTGTCGCCGTTGTATGCGCGAACAAGTTGCGCGCCGACGAACCACTCGTCTGCTGGGACAGCGCGATTCTCCGATGGCGCCTGCATGCCATCCCATCCCCAATCGTAGCTGCCGTACACGGGCAGGCCCTGCCACATGACCCCAGCCCAGATGCGATAGCTTGTGTTCGAGCCGCCCCAGATTTCACTGATATTGTATTCCGCGTGGTTGTACGCCGGTCCGTCGAACGAGTGGGGCTCAAGGCCGAGCTTGCGCAGCTTTGCCGCAATATCGTCGTCCTCGTTGAACAAAAACGTGCCGTTGCCAGGGCCGTCCTGGCGCGGGTGCGCGCAGATCGCATGGGCGATGCGCGCGATTGCCTCCCGCGCCTCAGCGCGAATGCCGCGCTCGCTGCCGACGGGCGCCACGCGCACGATGCCGTGGCGGTCATCCAGCAGCTCGCCGCCAAGCGCCCGCGCCAGCCCCAGCCCGTCCAGCGTCGTGCGGATCTCAAAGCGCAGGCAGTCGCCGCCGGCTGCAGCCGCCCTCGCGCTGGTGATACCCTCAACTGCCTCAAGGCGCAGCGCGGTCGCTGACATCGGCCGTGCATAGCCGCGGCACACGCCGCACAGGACGAGCGTTATGTCGCGCGACTCAACGTTCTGGCTGTGGCGCACATCGGCGCCGGCAACCAGCAGCGCAGCAAACAGAATCGCCGTCAGTGTGTGGCGCATCGCGAAGTTCCCGGTGAAACATCACCGCGGCGGAAATCGTTAAGGTATGACGCGCATGCTTGACCAGTCCGCCAATGCCCGTGAGTATAGCCGCCATCGCCCCGGATTCGAGGTTGACCGACTGAAGTCGTAGTGCAGCACATCGGGGGCCCGAAGCACAGCGAAGCAAAGAGAGAACTTCATGAGTGTTGTTGACACCGTCCTGCGCTTCTTCATCGGCACACGCAACGAGCGCATGGTCAAATCCTACGCGCCGACGATCAATCGCATCATCGACATGTTCCCTCAGACCAACGACCTGAGCGACGAGCAGCTCAAGTCCAAAACCGAGGAGTTCAAACAGCGCCTGCGCGAAGGCGAAACACTGGACGACCTGCTGCCTGAGGCTTTCGCCTGCGTGCGCGAAGCCTCATGGCGCATGCTGGGCAACCGCCGCTGGGTCACTGATCCGAACACCGGCGAAGAAGTCCCCTACAAGGCCCACTTTCCCGTGCAGCTCATGGGCGGAATGGTTCTGCACAAGGGCATGATCGCCGAGATGGTAACCGGCGAAGGCAAGACCTTCGTCGCCACGCTTGCGGCATACCTCAACGCGCTGGAGGCCCGCGGCGTACACATCGTTACCGTCAACGACTATCTGGCCCGCCGCGACGCCGAAGAGCAGGGCCGCGTGCTGGGCCTGCTGGGCATGACCTGCGGCTACATCCAGTCTGACATGGACAACGAAGAGCGCCGCGCCATGTACGGCTGCGATGTCACCTACGGCACCAACAACGAATTCGGGTTCGACTATCTGCGCGACAACATGAAGGTCAACCCGCGGCAGCAGTGCCAGCGCGACCTGCATTTCGCCATCATCGACGAAGTGGACAGCATCCTGATCGACGAGGCCCGCACGCCGCTGATCATCAGCGGCAGCCCCGAAGGTACTGCCGACAAGTACGCCCGGGCCGACCAGATCGCCAAGACCCTCAAGGGCGGCGACGCCATGGAGATCAAGGCCAAGCTTGAGGACAAGCACGGCAAGAACATGCTGCTGCAGGACCGCACCATCTACCAGGAAGCCCTCAACGCCTACGACTTCGAGAAGAAGGAAAAAGAAAGCCAGTGCCTGCTGACCGAAACCGGCATCAAGAAAGTTGAGCAGGCCCTGGGCATCAAGAACATCTACGACGGCACACACATGGAGTGGCCGCACCTGATTGAGCAGGCCCTGCGTGCCAACAACCTGTTCCTTCTCGACAAAGACTACGTCGTTCATGAGGGCGAAAACGGCCCCGAAATCGTGATCGTGGATGAGTTCACGGGCCGCATGCAGCACGGCCGGCGCTGGTCTGACGGCTTGCACCAGGCCGTAGAGGCCAAGCACGGCCTTGTGCCAAAGGCCGAAAGCTACACGCTGGCAACCATTACACTGCAGAATTACTTCAAGCTGTACAACAAGCTGTCCGGCATGACCGGCACGGCCATGACTGAAGCCGCCGAGTTCGCCAAGATCTACAAACTTGACGTCGTGGCCATCCCCACAAACCGCACCCTGGTGCGCGACGACCACGAAGACCTGATCTACGGCACGACAGACGAAAAGTGGAACGCCATCGTGGAAGAAATCGGCAAGGTTCACGCCAAGGGCCGGCCGATCCTTGTCGGAACCACCAGCGTCGAAAAATCCGAGCATCTGTCACGCCTGCTGAAAGCCGCCGGCCTCGAGCACAGCACTCTCAACGCCAAGTACCACGAGCGCGAAGCCGACATCGTCGCGCAGGCCGGCAAGAAAGGCAGCATCACCGTCGCCACCAACATGGCCGGCCGCGGCACCGACATCCTGCTGGGCGGCAACCCCAAGCACATGGCGCTGCAGGATCTGAAGAAGGAGGGCGTCAGCGTCGATTCACTGCTGCCCGAAGAATTCCAGAATGCCCAATCCTGGACTGTGCCACGCGACGTACGCCTGCGCGCTGAGGTGCAGTACGACGAAATCCTCAGTGAGCGCGCAAAGAAGTACGCGCCCGAATGCGAAGCCGAACACGATGAGATTGTCGGCTATGGCGGTTTGTGCGTGATCGGCACCGAGAGGCATGAATCGCGACGCATTGACAACCAGCTTCGCGGCCGCTGCGGGCGCCAGGGCGACCCCGGCAGCAGCCAGTTCTTTCTCAGCCTCGAAGACGACCTGATGCGCCTGTTTGCCGGGCCCAAGATCAAGACCATCATGCAGTCGCTCGGCCTCAAGGACGGCCAGCCCATTCAATCCAAAATGGTCAGCGGCAGCGTCGAGCGCGCGCAGAAGAA
>CAZZBH010000125.1:0-9893 GCA_964652605.1 uncultured Planctomycetaceae bacterium | reverse complement strand
CCTGACCGCGGGCGGCCAGCCGCTGACGATTCAGGGCAGCGGGTTCATGCTGCCGTTCACGGTAACGATCGGCGGCACAGTGTGCCCCGGCACACCGGTGATCAACGCAGGCACACAGGTAACGGGCCTGCTGATCCCAGCCGGCTTCGGCACGAACCTGCCAATCGTGGTACGCAGCGGAACACTGCCGCCGCAGACCCTCACCCAGACCTTCACCTACACATCTCCCAAGGACAGCGACCCACCCAAAGCGGACAGCAGTGGAAGCTGTACTTCCGGGCACCTGCCAGCCTGGCCTGTTGTTGGATTGTTGGCTGGAATGCTGGCCGTTGCGGGCATTCGCCGCCGACGCGCTTGAATTGCAGAGCCAGCCAAAGTGTGCAATGCGGCCCGCCTGGCGGGCCGCATTCGATTTGCGCCGGATGCGGCAGGTTTTTGGCTTGCACCGCTCATTGTGCCGTTGTTAACGTGACACCATTCAAGTTACTACATCCATTGATCTCGCCGTTGTGGCGGGGTTCGGGCTTGGTTCTGAGGAGGAATCATGGGCACGTTCAGAGTACCCGTTCTGACACTGGTTGGCGTCGTGTTAATGCTGGCGGGCGGGCTGCACGCGCAAGCGATAAACGAGGCCCTGACCGGAACCGGACTCAACTCAGGTGGCGGCAGCGGCGTCTGGGGCCCTGCCAACCTGAACAACAACGACACCATCGGTACTTTCAATGACTGCTGGACTACCGGCGGCGGCTGGGTCGAGATTCAGTGGGCGAGCCCGGTGACGGTGTCATCTCTGAAGATCTGGTACACGCGCTATAGAAACCTTTCCGCCCAGTACTGCTTCCACAAGGGCAACATTCAGTGGTGGGACGGCACGACCTACCAGCTTGATCAGCATTACGACGACAACAATTACGGCGTGAACGTGGACGCCGACATCACGCTAACCCAGACCCGCACGACCACCCGCATTCGCATTGCTGACCTCAATACCGGCATGCCGGGCATGTTGAACGTGATGATCCAGGAGCTGCAGATTTTCTCGCCCGCAGGGCCAACGCTTACGGTCAATGCCACGCCGGGCACGGTGCAGCAGGTTTACTCGACGGCCGAAGGGCCGGGCGGCATTGGCGTGCATGCCGGCACCTTTGAAATCAGCAGTAACTCTGAGCCCGGCTGTGTGCTCTCGCAAATCGAAATCGAAGCCTCCGGCACCGGTGACGACTCGGTGGCATACCTGGAAGTTGCGATTTATCAGGACAGCAATGACAACAGCATCTACGAGGCCACCGACACTTTTGCCGTCACAGCGTCAAACGTCTTTGCGGCCAATGACGGCAGCATTGTATTTGACATGATCACATCGCAGCAGGATTTTCCAATCAACACATCGCGAAGATTCTTTGTCGTGGTCAAGCTGGCCGGCACAGCTTCGCCGGGGGATACGTTCAAGTTCAGCGTTCTCGACATCACGATGTTCGGCACCAATGTGTACAAGTCCGGTGTGCCGTCAGCGGTGATGGAGGGGCTTGAGGTTGAGGCCGGCGAGTTCACGTTCGCCGACGTCAGCAGCGCAACGCCGACCACCGTCTTCCTTGGCACCAGCGGAAACGTCTGCCAGTCTTTCACCATTGATTACCCCGGCGGCGCGCCCGACAAGCCCGCGTCCATTACCGTCACCGGATTGGGCACAGCCGACGAAGTTGCTGACCTGACGGGCGTGGAGTTGTGGTACGACTCCGACAACAGCGGCAGCTTTGACGCGCAACTCGACACGCTGGTGGACAGCACCGTGTACACGCTGGACAACGGCACCGTCACGTTTGACATGGCAAGCCACCCCAACTTCCAGCCTGCCGACCTGCGGCAGTTCTTTGTCGTGTACAATCTCAATACCAACGCCGGCGACCAGGAGACCTTCCGGTGCTATGTTTCGGCTGCGGCCGTCGGCGCCATGGGCGGCGCGTCACTGGGCCTGCCGATCCCGAGTGCCAATGGCTCGCCGGGCCTTGAAGTCAGCGCCAACGTGCTGATCGCCACCATGAACGGGCCCATCGCGGCACTGACAGTCAACAGCAACACCACCGGCCCCCACGGCGACGGCGCGCTGTTGTGCGACGTGACGCTGGAGGCCGCGCCGGGCGGAAGCTGGACGGTGGACACACTTACCTTCACCGGCTCAGGCACCGGCCTGCACGACCTGGCCTACGACGAGCTGGGCCTGTACGAGGACGACGGCAACGGCACGTGGGACGGCGCGACAACAGACAGCCTTGCGGCGCCCGTAGTCAACGGATTCTCTGCAAGCTCGGCCACTTTCACCCTGACGCTCAATGCGTTCCCGGCGGGCACTTCACGCCGCTTCTTCCTTGCCGCCAAGATGAGCGGCACAGCCACCACGGGCCAGACTTTCAACGCGAGACTGCAGCAAGTCACCGGGACGCCGCCGCCTGCGGGCACAATCACGGGTGTTCCTACAGCGGACAGCACGGCGCTGATCATTGACACGGCGGCGCTGACGGTCGGCAACGGACCGTCACAGCCATCGGCGATCACGCACCGCGCCGGCACACCGGGCAGCTACACGATTGCGCAGTTCCAGCTTACAGCACTGAATGACGCGGTGACGGTCAATGGCGTTACCTTGACCACAGGCGGCAGCGGCAACTGGACCACCGATGTGGACAGCACCGCAGGCGTCAGCGTGTACCTGGACGACGGCAATAACGCCTTTGACCCGGCCAATGACATCCTGCTGGCGCAGGAAGCGGGTGGCGCAGTAGTCACCGCAGGGTTTGGCACGCCGGTCAACCTGCCGGTTACGGGCACCGCAAATATATGGGTGCGCGTCGGGTTAACGGCCGCAGCCGGCCAGGGCGCGATCGCGACCGCGGATACGTTCACGCTGTCGATCGCCAACGGCACCGATGTGAACGCCACGAGCATGGTCCTGCTAGGCACGCCGGCACCCAACAGCATCACGCTGCGCGCGATCGAGTTTGACGTCACCAGCTTCAGCCCCACCGATGACCTGCCCCAGGGCGGCAAGGCCATTACCATCCAGGGCACGGGCTTTGTGACTCCGGTGGTGGTGAAGATTGGCGGAGTGATCTGTCCGGGCACCGCCGCGATCAGCGGGGGCACGCAGATTACCGGCCTGTTTGTGCCCGCCGGTACCGGCAGCAAACTGCCCATTGAGGTTACCAGCGGGACGCTGCCGCCGCAGGTGCTGACGCAGACGTTCACTTACCGCAACGTCAGCACTACAGGCTCTGGCACTGGCGGAGGCGGCTGCAGCAGCGGCAACCAGGGTGCATGGGCACTGTTGCTGCTGGCACCGCTGGCGGCAATGGCCACCCGGCGTCGCAAGGCGTAAGGCAACGCGCATCAACTGAACCGGGCCGCGCACTGCGGCCCGGTTTTCATTTTCAGGAGAGTCAGGTCGAAAGTGCCTCGCACACGGCATCAACCAGTGCTCTGGCCATTCTCTCGTAGGTCTCAACTCCCTCTTCTGGAGTGGCTTTGCGCGGGTAGCCGAAGTAGGCCTCCGGTCCGCCCGCTTCTTCGAACGTTCGCGCGCCCCTGGCAAACGCCTCGGTCAAGCTGTTGGGGTTATCCTGGCTTTGTGCGCGTGCAGCCTCGTCAACCAGCTCGGGACGCGATGCCATGACAAGGCTGGTCTCGAACTGGCCTGCGTGGCAGGCGCCGCTTTTGAATTCGTCGGTGAGTGTCTGGGCCAGCTTGCGTCGCGTGAAATCCGGAAAGGCAACGGGCAAGCCGAACGCGGCGATGTCGGCCGCGGCTTCGCGCAGCACGGCCACGTTGGCCGGATCGAAGTGACTGTTGGCAATAGCGAGGCAGGCAAAGCCCTGTTGTTTCAGCGAGCGCGCGATGTCGAGCAGCACGGCTTTGGCTGCGGCGGCACTGATGCTGATGGTCCCGGCAAAACCGCCCGCGTAATCGGCAGGCGCGTACGCCAGCGTGGGCAGGACAAAGGCGCGAATGCTGCGCTCTTCCAGCGCAGGCAGGGCGTAGCCGGCAACGCCTTCACTGATGATGTTGTCGGTGTTCAGTGGCAGGTGACGGCCATGTGCCTCAGTGGCGCCGCAGGGCAGGATTGCGACGCAAGGCGTGCCACTGTCGAGAGCGGCTTTGATCTGCGGCCAGGTGTTGTGGGTGAAGGTTGGGTGCATGGTCGTCCGCTCGTTACGGGTACATCCTGCGCAGGGCTTTGCGGTCGATCTTTTCGCGGTCGTTTCGGGGCAGTGGGTCGCCCTGAAACACCACGTCGTGAGGGGCTTTGTAGCGGGCGAGGTGTTTCTTGCAGTGCTCGATCAACTCGTCGGCCAATGCGTCGTCGGTGCCTTCCAGCCTCGGACGCTTGGTCGGTTCGCGCTTGAGGACGACTATTGCGAACGGCTTTTCCAAGCCGGCGGCATCCTTGCGGCCTATTACGCAGCACTCTTTCACGGCGGTGTGCTGCATCAGGCAGTTCTCGACTTCGAGCGGGCTGACGTAGATGCCGCCGCTTTTGATCAGATCGTCGCCGCGGCCTTCGTAGTGCCAGTACCCATCAGCGTCCTGGCGGAACTTGTCGCCGCTGACAATCCAGCCGCCACGCAGGTGCTCTTTGCTTTTCTCGTACGCGCCGTGGTAATGCGTTGCCGCGCTGTCGCCGCCCACCCACAACGTGCCAACGTCGCCCTGCTTTACGGGCTGGCCCTCGTCGTCGAGCAGCTTCGCCTGATAGCCGGGGACCAGCTTCCCCAGGCTGCCCGGCTTGATGTCGCCGGGGCGGTTGGAAATATAAATGTGAAAGCTCTCCGCGCTGCCGATGCCGTCGATGATCGGCACGCCGAAGGCCTCGTCCCAGCGTTTGTGCAGGTCGGCGGGAAGCGCTTCGCCCGCGCTCCACATGAAGCGCAGGCTTGCCAGCGACTCGCGTGTAATCTCGCCGGATTGAAGGAACTTGTTGATCAGCGTCGGCACGCTGGTGAACACGGTGGCTTTGTGCGTTGTGATCAACTCGGCAAGACGCTCCGGCGTCGGGTGTTCCTTGAACAGCACCGTTGTTGCCCCCACCGCAAACGGGAACATCAGGTTGGTGCCGGTTGCATAACCGAAAAACAGCCGCGGACCGCTGATCGTGACGTCGCTTTCGCGCACGCCGATAAAGCTCTTGGCGTACACCTCAGTGTTGAACGGAAAGTGCGAGTGGTTATGCACCGCGCCTTTGCTGTGGCCCGTGGTGCCGCTGGTGAACAGCCAGACTGCCGGGTCGTCCTTGTATGTCGGCCACATGGTGGCGGGGAGGTCGTCGTAGTCCTGCAAGACCTGATCGAATGCGTGCACTTCAAAATCGCCATCAATGCTCGTGCGATCAGACTCCCCCACCACGATCAGGTGGCGCAAGTAGCGGGCTTGTTTCAGCGCGGGTGCCAGGTTTGGCAGCGCCTCCGCCTCAACGGCCGCCACGACTGCGCGCGTGTAGTTCAGGTAGTAGGCAAAGTCGGCGGTGGGCAGCAGCGGGTTGATCTGGGTGGCTACGCCGCCGGCTTTGATTGCGCCGAACCAGAAGTAAGCAAACTCGGGCCGGTCATGCAGGATCGTCAGCACACGCTGTTCAGGCTGCAAGCCGAATTCGAGCAACCCGTTACACACGCGGGCCACGTTGGCAGCGACTTGCTGGTAGGTGATGCGTTGATCTTCGAAGAGAATGGCGACTTTGCTGCCGCGTCCAGCATCAATATTGCTGAACACGAAGTAGTCGGCCATATTGTAGTAATCCGGCGGCGGCCGGAGAAGTTCGTTCAACCTCTCCATGGTGTGTCCTCCGCGTGCTAGCCGGCTGGCTTGACTGCCTTGTATAGCCCCGTGCGGTGGCTGTCGGGCACCATCCACTTCTGGAACATCTCGTGGTACTTGTAGGGCAGCTCAACGCCGTCAAAGCTGTCCATGTTGATGCAGACCGTCACCAGCTCAGCCTCAACACAGCGGACCTTCTTGTTCTCGCGGCTGGTGTCGCCGGTGTACAGCCAGCGGGTGCTCTTCTTTCCGATGTGGCTTATTCCGAGGCTGATTTCGACGTGATCGCCGAAGCGCAGCGGCTTGAGGTAATCGACTTCCATGTGCACGGTGGGAAAGCCGATCCTTTCCACGTCGAGCAGATGATTGTAGGGCACCCCCAGGCCGCGCTCAAAGAAGTCCTCAAAGCAGCAGTGAAAGTAATGAAGAAAGCGCGGGTAGTACAGGATGCCGGCGTGGTCCACGTCGCTGAAACGAATTTTGTATGTCGCGGAGAATAGTCCCATGGCGGCATCCTAATCGCCGGAACGGCCGGGGACTACGGGTAGCTTTGGCTGCGACAGGAGAACTTTCCCCGTGCACGATAGTTGAAAACGGCAGTGCGTTAAACGCAGTCAGCCGGGCGGTTGCGGCCCGCCCGGCTGACGTGTGAGCCTGCGCTGCTAGCGGCCGGCCTTTTTGGCGCGGCCCTGATCTTTCACGTCCATGTTGCGCATCAGCGCCTGGGCGGTTTGGCCGTGACCCTTGACGCCGGCGATGTCGAGCACCTGCTGGTAGTACTTGCGGGCGTTGGTGCTGTCTTCCTGCGCCTGGTAGCACTGACCCATGCGCAACAGGAAAGCAGTGCTGAACGGATAGGCCTTGAGCACCTCGGCATAATGCGGGATGGCGTTCTTCATGCCCTGCACGCGCGCGCAACCGTTGCCGTACTGGTCCGGTTCGCCCCATTTGAACCAGGCATCGGCAACTTCGGCGCGCAGTGTCACGTCCATGGGGTCAATCCGCAGCAGCGTCTCCAGGAAATCCGCCTGTTCCTTGATGTCGTTCGCGTTGCCGGTGGCGCCCATGTCGCGAGCCTTCTTGCGGTTTTCATTCAGCAGCGCGAGGTCGTCCTTGATGGAATCGAGGATCAACTGCATCTCTTCCTGGCGCTTGGTGTCCTTGAGGAACTCGCTGTTCTGGTAAGCGATCTTGAACTGCTTGAAGTCCCACTCAATGCGCACAAGCTGCTGGGTCGGTGAACGGCGGCGAGGCGGCTTGCCGCGGTAGTCGCCGCGTGCGGCGGTCAGCTGGTCCCATTGCTGCTTGGCCTGCTTTTCGCGATCGGCCAGAAGCTGGTCGCGCGCGGCTGGCGTGACCAGCATGGTGCGCTCCTTCTGGTACTCCATGTCCCAGTGCCCCCACTCCACGAGGCCTTCGGACGGCATGTCCCACTTTTCCTTTTCGCAGATGTAGGCCTGGATCAGCGGAGCAAGGTCGCGGTCCATATCATGCGCGACGGCGAGAACCTGGTTGGCCAGCTGGTTCTCTTTTTCCACGTAAAGCCATGCGCCCAGCGCCACCACGTCATTGACGTCGGGGTTGCTCTCTACCGGGTAGCTTTCGACGATGTATCGGGCGGGCCAGGTCTTCCAGGATACCCAGTCCGACAGCTCGGTGGCCTCATACACCGGCAGACCGTTGCCATCTACGCCCTGCGGCGCCAGCAGGAAGGCGCGAAAGGCGCGTTCATTCGCGTCGCGGATCTCGAACTTGTTGACGCCCTGGCGCATAGGCCGGAGCTTGTCCTTCACGAATTCCATCGGCAGATGCGTCTGAATGAACTGGTTCTTGCTGACCAGCGAGTGTGCCCACACCGGCAGCTTTTCGTACCAGTCCGACGCGACCTTGGACTCCTTGGCGCCCCGATGCGTCTTCGCAAACAGGCTGTCACCCTGCGCGCTTGCCGCAACCGCAAAGACAGTGACCAGCAGCGCGGTGACCATTGCTGTGTGAAACCTCATTGTGTTCTCCTCGTGCCGTCCTGGATCCAGCGTACTAACAGGTCGGCGGGTGGCAAACATTTCCACTCTTTGTCACTTGCACAGCTTCAGCATGTTCTCGGCGTACTCACGGTTCTGGCGTTCGTTGTCGTCCAGGTCGTCGCGACCGGCTGTCCGCCGGAGAACGTCTTCAAAGTTCGCCTTGGCCTTTGCCTTTTCGCCAGCCGGCAGCCAGCTTGAACCCGCATAGTTCAGCCATGCCACTGAGCGCGGGAATTGCTTGACCAGCAACTCGTACAACTCGGCCGAGCGTCGCGCACGATCAGGAAACTCGGACTTGGCCCCGCCGTCAGTGAGCTGTGCGGCATGCTGCCAGGCGAGCGCGGCCGACTTGATCAATTCGTCGTTGAACGGGTCAACCTTCATTAAGTCTTCCCAGGCCTTGGCGCAGTTCTCCCAGTCCTTATCCACGCCGAACCGCTCTGCCTGAAACCTGGCCGTTTCCAGAAACGCCATGTCGGCCTTGATCGCCTCGATAACGTCCTCAATCTTGCCGGTGTTGCGTTTGTGCTGCACGAACTTGGTCCCCGCGTACGCCTTGCTCCAGCGCTGCGCCTTGTCCAGCAGCAGGTCAAGCCGCATCTGGGGCGGGCGCCGGCGCTGCCCCGGCTTTGACTTTACATCCTTGCCCTGCAGCTCTTCGATTTGGGACAGCGCATCGCGGGCTTCCTTTTCGAGTTCTTTGAGTCGCGCTGCCTGTGCATCGGCCGTGAGCAATAGCGCGCCGTCTTCTTTCAGGTCAAGGTCGTGGGTGTGAACCAGTGTCAGCCCTTCGGCGGGGCTTTCCCAGCCGTGCTTGGTGCAAAGCCATTCATCAATCGCAGGCCGAAGATCGGTGCGAAGCTGGCCCAACTCAGCCAGCTTGGCATTGGCCACCATCAACTGACTCTTGCTTGCCAGCCAGACTGCCAGGGCAACCATCTCACCGGGTGACCGGTACTTGGCATGAAACCATGTAGCGACCTGGTCGGGCTCAACTTGCAGAATGTTGAACTCGCGCAGCGGGCCATGCGGGGCATAAACGTAGTCTGTGCGCTCAGGAAACCAGACCACCGGCACCAGCTCCTGCCAGGTGCTTTTGCTGCCCTCGACGCCATGCAGTTGCAGGGTGGTTATCCCGCGATTTGACTTGATGCGGATTCGCGGCAGCAGAGATTTTTCCGGCAGACGATCGGCCAGGAACTGCGGCAGGGCCTTTTCGAAGTTCGCAATGACTTCCGCTTCCGAAGCGTTGCCGACGTGTTCCATCAGGCCGGCATGCATCGGCGCAGCCAGCAGCAACGTGCAAAGGATCCATAAGCGCACAGGGTCACCCTCCTCCAGAATGACATCCTGCCGGCAGGTGGCAGTGAATCTGCCTATTTTACGGTTTTCCCGGCTGCGCCACCACCTGAACCCACGAAAACGGCGCCCGGTTTCCCGGGCGCCGTTGTTGGTGCGTGCTGCCTACTCCTGCGGTGCTGCGTCAGGATCAGCGAAACTCAAGGCGGTCAAGCCGATCTTGCGCTCTTTGGTGTCCAGCTTGATCACCTTGACGCGGATTTTCTGGCCAACCTTCACCACGTCTTCCGGCTTGTTTTCTGCGGCGTCTTCAGCCAGTTCGCTGATGTGCAGCAGGCCCTCAAGGTCGGGCTCAAGCTCGACGAACACGCCGAAGTTGGTGATCTTGGTGATTGTGCCCTCTACCTCGGTGCCGGTGGTGAAGCGCTCGGGGATATCGACTTCCCATGGGTCGGCGATCATCTGCTTCATGCCAAGCGCAATGCGATGCTTGTCGGTATCCACCGCCAGCACAACGCACTCAACCTCGTCGCCCTTCTTCACCATTTCATTGGGATGGCTGACCTTGCGCGTCCAGCTCATGTCGCTGACATGCAGCAGGCCGTCGATGCCGGGCTCGATCTCGATGAACGCGCCGTAGGTGGTGAGGTTGCGCACCACGCCCTTGACCTTGGCGCCGGGCTGATAGCGGGCGCTGACGCGATCCCAGGGGTTCTCCTCGAGCTGCTTCATGCCCAGCGAGATTTCCTGCTTATCTTCGTTCACGCC
>CAZZBH010000124.1:0-9951 GCA_964652605.1 uncultured Planctomycetaceae bacterium | reverse complement strand
CTGAGAGACGTAACCTTCTTCGTCTTCCGTAGCCACTTCTTCGGCGGTGAAATCCTTGTAGCTGAGGTCAGGCGTGGTGGTGCCGTCTTCGAGCATGTCGCCCATGCCGCCGATGCCATAGTACTTCTTCATGGCGGCGCGGATGTGGCTTTCGGGCGCCATCACCCAGTCCACGTCGTTGCCCAGAATAAAGCGCAGGTTGTCCAGCGCGTAAAACTCAAGCACACGGTAGCTCGCGACGGTCAGGTTGCGGCCTTTGCGCTGCACCGGGATGATCTCGTGCTCTTCGATGATCTCTTTGCCGACGGTGCCCACCAGGTCGGGCGGCAGGTCGTACTTGTTCAGCAGCACGAACTTCACGCCCTGCTGCTTGGCCAGCGCCTTGGCCAGGTTTTCGTCGTCGAGGAAGCCCAGCTCCATGAGCGCCTCGCCGAGCATCATCATGTTTTCTTTGGCGTGCTTCAGCCCCTGCTTGACCTGCTCTACAGTGCAGAACTTCAGCCCAACCAGGACTTTGCCCAGAGGTATCTTCTTGGATTGAGTCAACACACAGTCTCCAGCAGAGTGCGAAAACCAGACGGACGCGCGCGCCCGCCTGGCTCACGGAAGGGCATTCCGCATACAACGCAGCGTCACAATGTAGCGGCAACCCCTTATGTGTCAACGTTTCGGACGCGATTGCCGCTTCCCGCCCGGCGGATTTCCAGTGCGATATCTAACAGCCCCCGGGCGCTCACCAGCGTTGCCGCGCCGACCAGCAAAACCACGATCGTCGCCGAGTCACGACCTAACAATGAAGGAACCGACTGCCCGAACAGCGACGCAGCAGGCAGCGAAAGCGCGGCCAGACTGCACAGGCTGATCAGCGCGCGGCGCATGGTTTCGCCGCGAATCGGCCCCAGCACAAGCCGCCGCGACTCACAGACAGTGGCCATGCCCGCGGCCATCAGCGCATAGACGATCACAACCACGGCGATGCCGATGGCCAGTGGCTCAAAGGCGGCGACGCCAATGGAAGGCAGGGCCTCGCAGGCCCCGCGCACGGTGCGCAACGCAGGATCAGGAAATCGCCGCCGCGCCTGCAGCATGCCGATCACATCCGATACGCCCGCCGTCAGCGCGCCGGCCCCGGCCAGCCACGCCACGCCGAACTGCGCACCGGCCAGCAGCGCCAGCACGCCCATGCACGCGAATGCCATGCGAAAGTGCAATGTTCGACGACCCATGCCGCGGCAGCATAGCGTCGATTGCTGCCGCGCGCGCCGATGGGTCACGCGATTCATGCCTGCGGCGTGCTCCCCCCGCCTTGATGCACCTGATACGCTGTAGCCATGACGCGCCTGATCATCACGGGTCCTTCGGCGAACTGCGGCAAGACCGCGCTGGCCTGCCGTCTGGTGGCCGCCATGCCGGGCGCGCAGGCATTGAAGATCACGCGCTTTCACCGTGAAGAGCATTGCCCCGTGCACGGCGTTGACGGCCACGGCGACAACAACTGCGACGGGTGCGACCCCGTGCCCGCCGGGTTTGAGCTGGTGACGGACGAAGCCGTCCTGCGCACGCCGGGCAAGGACACGGATCGACTGGCGCAGGCCGGTGCCAAGCCGGTGCTGTGGTTGCGCGCGGCGCCGCATGTGTTTCCGTACGCGCTGGGGGCGGCGATCAAGCACTTCGATAACGCAAAGCCGCTGGTGATTGAGGGCAATTCAGCCGCCACGCTGCCGGAGTTTGGCGGCCGCGTCGTGCTGATCTGGCCGCAGCGCACAAGGGGGGTAAAGGCCAGCGTACTGCCCGCGCTGAAGCGCGCCGATGTGCTGGTACTTGTAGAGCACGAGCATGCCCCGCAGCGCAGACTGCCCAACACATTGCGAAGCGCACTGGCAAGGGCCGGGATGACCGAGACAGACCTGCCCAACCCAACCTGGCTGCCAGCCAACTGGTGGCTTGACGACGCCGCAAGCAGCGAGGCGCTGTGCAGCGAACTGGCTGCGGGCGCGTGAGGGTGTCGCCGCGCTGCCGATAGCACGCGGGCCGCTGACCTGTAATCATGGATGGATGGACCGCACGCCCCATCCCCGTGTTCACACGCTGTTGCTGGGTCTGCTGCCCATTGCGCTGGGCACGTTGGGGCTGGCTGTTTGGGTTTTGCCGTTTATGCCTGGGCTGGCGCCGTTCTTGTTGGGGTGGTGGGTGCTTGGCCTTGGCCTTGGTTTGGTGCGCTGGCGGCGTTTGTGGGTTGCGCCTGCGCTTGCGCTGCCGCTGGCGTTGCCGCCGCTGGTGCTGACACTGGCAGTCAACTTTCGGGTCGTGCGGGTTGAGGGCAGCAGCATGCTTCCCAGTCTTGTCCCCGGCGACGTGCTGCTGGTTGACGAGACTGCCGGCCCCGAGGTTCCGCTGGCGCTGTACGTGGTGGACGTCCCCGGCGAGAAACACAACCCGCTTGTGAAGCGGCTGGTCGGGCTGCCCGGTGCCGGCATGGAAGTGCGCTACGACCGCCTGTTTGCCGACGATGTCGAAGTGCACCCCCGGCTTGGCGATGCGCCGGACACCTGGAACGAAGTTCGTCCGGTTGCGCAACGCGGCTATGTGCGCCGTAAGCTGACACTTGGCCCGAACGAGTACTTCTTTCTGGGCGACAACCCGCCGGAAAGCCGCGACAGCCGCGACTTTGGCCCGCAGCCGGCGTCGGCAGTGATCGGGCGCGCGGTGTGGTGCCTGCGCGGCAGCCGGGGCTTCGGGCCCCTTTCGGAGCCTTAAGCGGTCATACGTAAGTTCTGAGCGCTACCGCTGCCCTTGGTGCGTGAAAGTGACGAGCCGCGAAAGCGCGAAAACGCTAAACACAGGCATTCTTTGCGCTTTCGCGTTTTCGCGGCTGCACACGCGTGCTGGAAGGACCCGAAGAGACACATGTCGGACCGCCTAGAGCACTCTCGGCCTTGGTTTGCAGAATCCGCAGTTCTGCTAGCTGGGTGGGGTCGCAGGTCGAACCAGTTCTTCGACCTTCAACTTTCGACTTTCAACGCTGACCGCGCTCCGCTTAGGAACCATGAATCTGCCTTAACGGGTTCGGGGGCAGCGGGCGATCGCTGCCCCCGGTTTCCAGGGTTCCAAGCAAGGCATGGCAAGGACCTGGATAGCCTGATGCCCTACCACACCCACTGAAGCTGCAGACGCAGCACCCAGGTGTCGGCGTAATCGCTGACTTCGCCTGCGATGCTGGCGGCGCTGCGGCTTGGCGGGCTGGTGTAGATGCCGAGAATGCTCTGGCTGCCGCCCGCGCCGTCGGCGTTGGCGCCCAGCGGCAGTTGCTCGCTGACGTACAGGATGTCGAGCGTCAGTTTCAGGTTGTCGCCGTGCACGTAGTAATTGACCGACAAGCCGATTTCGTTGGCGTCAGGCCGCACGCCGAACTGCCGGCTTGTGGTGCCGTTCATCCAGAACTCGTCGGCGTTGAGGAAGTTCCAGCGCAGGCCGACACTGAGCTTCTGCGGCAGGATGAAGTATGCCACGTCAAAGGTAAACCCGAAGTCGCTCAGGTTGCCGATGCCGTTGCGGGTTGGCGTGCCGGGCTGGTAGCGGTTGCGGCCGCGGTTGTGAAACTCGGTGTGGCGGAAGAACATGGCCATATCGACACTCAAGCCGAAAAACCGAAAGTGCCCGTCCAGCGTGATCGCCAGCGTGTCTTGACTGGTGCGGAAGCGGCCTGAGCCTGTGGGCGTGCCGACCGTGTCGGGGCGCAGGTTGGAGTTGTTGAAGCCACCCAGCAGCCAGTTGACGCCCAGCCCGACGGCAAACAAGGGTTTGTCGTTTGCGTCTTCGCCGCGCATGTCGTTCATGCCCTTGACCTCGCCCAGCGGGTGAGTCTCCAGGCGCAGGTTGATCATCATTTCGGCGTCAACCAGGCCGTCCGCAAAGCTGTCGCCGCGCAGCGGCTGGTCGGCATTGCGGAAGTCGGCGCTGCCGCGCACGACACCGTTGTACACGCCGAACCAGTACTTCAGCATCGGGGTATCGTCGCCCACGGTGCCGTTGACCCAGATGCCCTTGGCGAAATCCTGGTTGAAGACTTCGTTGACATAGCCGCGGTCAACGAACTGCTGGCTGCCGGAGCTGACCATCTCTTCCCAGTTCCATGGCAGCTTGGCCTGTCCGGCGCTGATGTTGATGACTTTCATGGGCGCCCAGGTGAAGAGTGCTTCTTCGATAATGTTGGCGCCGCCGGCCCATGTCAGCGTGGCCTTGTACTTGAACTCTTTTTCGAAGATGTGCCCGCTGAAGGTGGTCTTGGCGCGGCGGATGCGGAAGTTGACAAAGTCGCGGCCGTTCTGGCCGTCGTTGCCGTGCGCCGCTTCATTCTGGTACGTCAGTCGAAACTGCACGCGCGTCGTCATGCGCGCGCTGAACCCGTCTGAGGCCCACTCCAGCCCGCTTTTGCTGAGCTTGGTTGTGGCGTCTCCGCCTGAGCCTCCTCCGCGTTGAATGCTGCCTACATCGTCTGCATCGCCGGCCTGCGCCATCGCCGGCGCAGCCAGCAGGCCCGCGCTCAACACAAGCGCAACGGCCGCTGTCCAGTACTTGCTCATGGAACTCTCCTTTTCCGAAAACCGTGGCAGGTCTGCACGGGAACGCGGGCAGGGTGCGTTGCAGCCAAACCGGATTCAACAGCGCAAGTACGGATTGACGAAAATCCAACAGGCCGCAAACCAGCCACTGACAAGGGCTTGACGGCGTCTTCACGGACCGCCGGAGGGAATGACGTGTCAAAAGCAAAGCCTTTTCGTCAGATAGCGGCGGCGGCTGGAACAACAGGTATCGTTACGCAGTTCGCGGACGCACACCACGGAGCCCGAATGAAAACCGTCATTGCGGCGATGGCCGCGCTTTGCCTGTTCCCAGCCGCCCTGAGCGCGCAGGAAGTTGCGACCACCGAAATCGAGGTCGTCACGCCGGCAGGCGGTGCTCGCAAGTTTCTGGATACGCCTGACGCCGTCACCACTCTAAGCCGCCGCCAGCTCGAGGAGCGCATGGCAGGCCAGATGCCCGACCTGATGGAAGGCGCCACCGGCGTGTTCGTGCAGCACACAGCCGCCGGGCAGGGCTCACCGTTTATTCGTGGCTTCACGGGCAAGCAGATTCTGCTGCTGGTGGACGGTGTGCGATTCAACAACAGCGCCTTTCGCTTCGGGCCCAACCAGTACTACAGCAGCATCGACCCATTCAGCATTGAGCGCATGGAAATCATCCGCGGCCCCTCCAGCGTGCTGTACGGCAGCGATGCGCTGGGCGGGGTGATCAACGTGATCATGCGCAAGCCCGTTCTGGATGACCCGGAAGCTTTCACAATCGGGGCGCGGGGCCGCTTTGAAAGCGCCAGCACGCGCAAGCAAACCGGGCTGTTCGGCGAGGTCGGCGCGTCCAACTTTGGCGCGTTGCTCAGCGCCACCTATGCCGACGTGGACGAACTGGTCGGCGGCGCAAGCATAGGCCGCATGCCGTACACCGCCTACGAAGAGTGGGGGGTGCACGCCGCTGTCGGCTACCGCGCCGGTGACCACACGCTGCGGCTTGGCTACCAGCACTTTCAGCAGAACGACGTTGAGCGCACCGATGCCGTAAGCCAGGTCGTTGCTAACCCGGGGTTGCGTCCCAATGGCGCGTCTGACCTGCGGCGGCGCTTTGTGATGCAGGTGGACGACCTGGCCACGCTGCGCTGGCAGTGGGATGCGGGTACGGTGCTGGAGACTGCATCCATTGACGTCAGCTATCACAAGCAGCAGGAGAGCACGGAAAGAATCACCCGCAGCGCGCCGAACACCATCCGCGATGCCAACTACAACATCCACACACTTGGCGCGCGCGCGCAGGCAACTTTTGATCTTGGCGCCGCGGCCCGGCTTACGCTGGGCGCCGAGGTGTATCACGACATCGTGCACACGCGCAGCGTCGATATCGCCCGCGGCACCAGCGCGCAGTCAAACCACGACGGGCGCCTGCAGTTCCCCGACTGGAGCAGCTACACAAGCCTTGGCCTGTTTGCGCAGAACGAAACGAAACTGATCGATGACCGGCTGCAGCTTCGTTACGGCCTGCGATACTCGCTGTTCCGCGCGCTGGCTGACCTGGAGGATCTTGACCCGGCACTGCCCGGCTTGAACGAGAGCTACCACGACATCACGGGCGCAATCGGCATTGTCGGCCAGCCGTCAGACTGGCTGTCGCTGACGCTGAATCTTGCGCGCGGCTTTCGCGCACCCAACCTGGACGACCTGGCGGCGGCGTTGGGCACCGGCCGCGGCGAGCAGATCCCGAACCCGAACCTGGACCCCGAAACCCAGTACAGCGCCGACATCGGCGCCAAGGCCTGGCTGCGCACGCTGGACGCCGACAGCGCGGCACCCTACGAGGCGATGGGTGCTGTCAACTTCTTCTTTCACTATCTCGAGGACCTGATGGTCAGTGTGCCGACCACGTTCAACGGCGAAGACGTGGTGCAGATACGCAATGCCGGGCGTGCCCGCATTTTTGGCGTTGAGGCAGAGGCCGGCTTTTACCTGTCCGAGGCGCTGGGGTGGCTTGGCCTGCCCACCGATCACCTGTTTTTTGAGGGCGACGCGCTGGGTGTGTACGCCAACTTTACCTACACACGCGGCGATGACTTGCGCGACGACGTACCGGTGCACCGCATACCGCCCGTGATGTCGGAGATCTCGGTCAGGTACACCGCCATGCGGGGACAAATCTACATGGAGCCCTACATGACCATCGTCGGCCGCCAGGACCAGTACTCGCCGACAGCGCGGGGCGACGTGCGCTTCACGCCCGGCGACGCGCCAGGGTATGTGCTGTTCGGCCTGCGCACCGGCTGGTATCCAAGCCACCACGCGCGCCTGAACCTGAACATCCAGAACATCGGCAACCGCAGCTACCACCCGATGGGAAGCGGGACGTTCGGGCCCGGCACCAATGTGATTCTGAGTGCGGAGGTGCGCTGGTAGATGTCGCCGCGCTCGATCGGTACGGCTTTGCTGCTTCACGCGCTGATGCTTGGCGTGCTGGCACAGGGCGTGCCACCCTCTGCGCCGTCCATGCCCGGCGCGGGGGTTGTGCAGGCGATGCTTAACGTCAGCAGCGCGCCGCCGTCAGGATCGCCGGCGCGGGCGGCCCCCCTGCCCGCGCCACAGCCGCCTGTGCCAGAACCTGAACCGGAGTTTCTGCCGGACACCGGGCTGCTCGTGCCCAGGCCTCCAGCAGAGCCCGTGTTCGAGCCACCCACCGAGCGCACCGATACGCATGTGCTGGCTGACCCGGCACGCGATGTCGCGGCGGCTGCGCTGCACTTTCCGGCCCAGCCGTCTTCGGACGAGCAACCTGCGGCAGCCGGAGATGACGGGCCCGCTTCGCCCGATACCCCGCCGTTGCTGCTTGAGCCCGAGTGGCCGCGTACGGTGCGGCTGCGCTATCGCGGCGCGGTCATGGTGGAGGTCGAAGTCAGCGAGCACGGCAAGGCGCTGTCGGCGGAGGTGCTGCAAGGCACCGGCGATGCCGGCTGGGACGCGGCAATGCGCGAATCGTTTTTGACAGCAACGTACGCACCAGCGACAGCGGACGGCAAGCCGGTAGCAAGCCGGCATCGCTTCAGGGTGACGTTTCGGTAGAGCGGGGCGGGTTTAGGTAGAGAGTCAAAGGTTGAAGGTCAAAGGATGAACTGATGTTTCGACTTTCGACCTTTGACCTTCGACCTTCGACGCCTTTCACGGCCCTCGCTAGAAAATCCACTGCAACTGCAAGCGTACAATCCAGAGCACGTTGTAATCCGCGAACTCGGGGCTGCTGCCCACTGTGCCGCGGCGCGATGGCGGCGCGTTGTACACGCCGCGCAGGCGCGTGCCGCTGTCGTAGGCAAAAGTCAACTGCTGGCTGACGTACAGGATGTCCAGCGATGCCTTGAGCCGCTCGCCAAACACGTAATAGCTGCCCGTCACGCCAACTTCGGCTGCGTCGGGCATGATGCCGCGGCTTCGGGTCCTGGTGCCGGCCAGCGTGGCGTCGTTGCCCCAGAACTCGTCTGCGTCCACACCGCTGTAGCGCACGCCCACGGTCACGGGCACGAACCCGAAGTGGTAGCCGGCTTCGATGCTCCAGCCTAGATCATCCAGCTCGCCGATTGCCTGCTTGTTGCTGACGTCAAAGCGGTTGATGCCCTTGTTCTGGAACTGCGTGTGACGCCAGAACAGGGCGACATCCAGCGACGCGCCGTGCCAGCGCGCATGCGCGTCCAGTGTCAGTGCCAGCGTGCCCTGGGCCACGCGTGAGCGGCCGGAGCCTGTGGCAACGGCGCCGGTGTCGCCGCGCAGGTCGGCGTTGGTGACGCCGCTGGTCATCCAGTTGGCGCCGATGCCGGCGGCCACGAGAAACTCGTGGCGTTCTTCTTCGCTGCGCATGTCCTTGATGGTCGGCGCGATCACGCCCAGCGGATGCGTTTCGAGCCGCAGGTTAAGCATGATGTCGTTGTCAATCAGCGCGCCGAAGGCGTCCTGCGTAAGCTGCCCGTCGCGGTTGCGGAAGTCATCCTGCCCGCGCAGCACGCCGTTGTAGATGCCGGCGCTGTAGCGCAGGTAGCGGGTGAACTCGCCGTCAATCCACACACCCTTGGCAAAGTTCTGGTTGAAGATGGCGTTGGCATAGCTGCGCTCTGCAAACGCCAGGCGGTCAGGCGGCACGAACTCTTCCCAGTTCCAGCGCAGTTTGTGCTGGCCGGCGTTGATGTTGAGCACGGGCAGCAATGTCCAGCGCAGGAAGGCAAGCTCGATGCGGTCGCTCGCCGGCTTGGCGAAATCGACGCGGAAGACGTACTGAAAGTTGGGGTCGAAGATGTGGCCGGTCATCCATGTGCGCGCGGCCGCGACGCGAAAGTTGCCGAAGTCGCGGCCGTTGGTGGCGCGGCTGCCGGTGCCCGTGTTGCCACGCTCGTCCTGAATCGTCAGGCGGAACAGCACCTGGGTCTTGAGGTTGATCTCAAAGCCCTCGCTGGAAAAGCGCAAGCCGTTTTGCGTGACGACGGTAGCGGTTTCGTTTGCGGCCAGGCACGACGCGAAGAGCAAGACCAGCAACAGACCCAAGTTTCGCATGAAGCCCTCCGGCAATGATATGGCGTGAAGGCGGCCGGAGCAAACGCGAACCATGGCGGAGTGCCTCAGTTTGCCAGTACGCGACGTGAATTCAGAACCGCCACTGCGGTCTCACACGAAGAACTGCCTTGGGACAGGGCAGGCAGGAAGTCAGGACGGTGGCTTCCTGCCCGTCCTGTTGATTCTGTAGTTTCGAGTGTCGGCTTGGCTAACGGCAACTGCATCACCGCCAAAGCGCCAATGAAATGACCTGCCTTTGGCGCTTTGGCGGTTCCACCTTGAATGGCGCACATATGTCAGCTGGTGGATTCAGATGGGGGTTTGGCGGTTAAAGCAGAAGGGCGGCCATTGGCCGCCCTTTGCTTGACTTGTAACGCTCTTAGAAGATCCACTGCAGCTGCAGACGGACCAGCCAGAGGTCGTTGTAGTCACCAACTTCGCCCGAGATGCTGGCAGCGCTGCGGGACGGCGGCGTGTTGTACACACCGACGATACCGCCACTGCTCAGCGCCAGCGGCAGCTGCTGGCTGACCATCAGGATGTCGAGGGTCAGCTTCAGGTTGTCGCCGTGAACGAAGTAGTTGACGCTGAGGCCCAACTCGGCGGAGTCCGGACGGACGCCGAAGCGCTGGGTGGTCGCGCCGCCCTGCCAGACTTCGTCAGCGTTGACCATGCTGTAACGCAGGCCGACGTTCAGTTCCTTCATGATGAAGTAAGCCACGAGGAAGCTGAAACCGATGTCAGACAGGTTGCCCGTCCCGTTACGGGTCGGGGTGCTCGGGTTGAAACGGTTACGGCCGCGGTTGTGGAACTCGGTGTGGCG
>CAZZBH010000123.1:0-10063 GCA_964652605.1 uncultured Planctomycetaceae bacterium | reverse complement strand
CAGGAACTCTTTCTGCGAGAGGTCAATCGGCTTGCCGTGCCGGTACAGCACCTGCCCTTTCACATCCAGATTGTACCCGTCGCCGAAGCGATAGTCGGTCTCGGCGGTTTCAAAGCGCTTGCTGCGGCGCATGGCGGCGTTGACACGCGCGACGACTTCGCCGACTGAAAACGGCTTGGTCACGTAGTCGTCGGCGCCCAGCTCCAGGCCCATGATCTTGTCGATTTCCTGCGTCTTGGCGGTCAGCATGATGATCGGCATGGTCAAGCCCTGCTTGCGCATCTGCCGGCAGATGTCAAAGCCGGAAAGCTTGGGGAGCATGACGTCCAGCAGCACGATGTCAGGCCGGTGCTCAAGCGCGAGCTTGAGGCCGGTGTCGCCGTCGCTTGCGGTGAGTACGGAGTAGCCTTCAACTTGCAGGTTCAATTCCAACCCGCGCTGGATTGACGGGTCGTCCTCGACGACGAGGATAGTTTCCATGTAGCTCCCTTGCTTGACTGCACTTGCGCCGAGCCTAGTATATGCGGCCCGCCCAAGGGGGCAAGCAAGCGCGGCCCCGGGCGAGATACCCCGGGCGCTTAGCTCAGTTGGCTAGAGCACTGTCTTCACACGGCAGGGGTCACTGGTTCGAGTCCAGTAGCGCCCACCACCGAAACAGCCCGCATTGCGGGCTGTTTCGGTGGTGCAAAGCAGCTTAGCCATTGCTGGCTGGGCTGTTTTACTTGTTTTCTTCGATCCACTTCTTGACCTTCTCGGCGTGATCGCTGGCCTTGGTGGTTACCAGTTCGTTGAGCTTCTTCTTGAAGATGCGGTCTGCGGCCTTCATCTTTGTCACGGCGTCGTGAAACTCGGTTCGGTCTTTGTACTTCGCGTTCTCAGCCTTCTTGACGGCGGCGTCCCAGACGTCGTCGGCTTTGTACGCCTCGCGCGTGGTGGTCTTCTCGAACAGGATGCGGTAGTACTCGTCGTACACGCGCTGGACGTCGTCGAACAGCTTCTGCCCTTCGGCGGACATGGGCGGCTCTTTGAAGTCCTTTTCTTCCTTCTTCTCTTCCTTCTTTTCTTCGTTCCTTTCGGGCGGCGCGGGTGGTCCTTTCGGGTCGCTGTCCTGCGCGAACGCGGGTGCCGCCAGGGCAAGGGCAAGCAGGCTTGTCATGATCCAGCGCATGGGCTTCCTCCTGACAGATACTCTAACGCTACTATCGCCCCCCAAGGTCCAAATTCCAATGCCGGAATCCTGGCACCAGCGCTTAGGGCCTGGGGCCATCGAGTGCCACCTGGAACCGCCACGGCTTAACCGCCAAAACGCTAAAGCGCAGTCAAGAGAAAGGCTTTGGCGGTTCGGCTTTGAAGGGCGAACGCCAAGAACCACGAAGTCGCGGATCGCCGTGGGCCTTCGTGGATCAAGGCAGCTGCGGATTGCCGCTCGCTGGTAGTGTCTCAGTTTGCGGGCATCAGTGTCATTGAGCGACCAAAACGGCAAACCGCCGAGGCGCAGAGACGCCGAGAAAGCCTGTCCGGCACGCCGGCTGACAACAGTAACCAGTAGCGCCTTGCGAATGCGGGCTGAAAAGCCGCAGCAGCGGCCGCACTCTGGGTGCTGCGCATCGCTCTGGCGCCAGGGCTTTCACGAACCGGCATGACCTTGCTCGTTGTCCTTTGCGGCTGTGCTCCGCGCCTCCGCGACTCTGCGGTGCGCAGTGATGACTCGGTACTTGAAGCAAACTGAGGCACTACCCGCTCGCTCGCCGCCTTGCGGGCTTGCCGGGGCTCGCTATCATTTGCCGCTCGCTTTGGCGGTGTCGGGTATCCCAGCGCGTTGCTCGGGCCCGGCGCGACGGCACAAAGCCAAGGAGTGAACCATGAAGGCCGGCATCCATCCGAAAAGCAACCTCACCCAGGTGACGTGCACCTGCGGCAACACCTTTCCCGTCATTTCGCGGCATGAGACGCTCAGCGTCGATATCTGCAGTGCCTGCCACCCGTTCTACACCGGCACCCAGAAGTTTGTGGATACCGCCGGTCGTGTTGATGCCTTCACCCGCCGCTTCCAGTGGGACCAAAGCCAGGCCGCAGAAAAGGCCAAGGCCAAGGGCACCAAGGTCAAGAAGGTCGCCAAGGACCTCAAGCTCGAGCTCGAGAAGAAGAAGGTCTTCGGCAAGAAGAAGATTATCCCGACGCCCGGCGACAAGGGCGAGTAGCTGCGCAACCGTCTTGCCGGCGCGGGGGAAGCCCTGCGCCGGTTTGCGTTGGTTCATCACAGGGAAAACGGAAGTGCCCGCCTGGGACCGGTAGATTGCGCAGTGCAGGCAGCCATGTGTCGCCAAGCCGTTTACTGTGTCCCCTGTGCGCTCTGTGGTAAATTAGACCCGGATACAGCCGATGCTCGACATACTCAAACAACGTGCAGACCGCTACGCCGAGCTGGGCAAGCTGATTGAAGACCCCGAGGTGTACGGCAACAACAAGCTGTTCGCCGCCTACCAGCGCGAGCGCGGGTCGCTGCGTGAGCAAGCCGACGCGTATCACGCGCTGCTTGCCCTGAAGGCACAGATTGAGGGCAGCGAAGCCATCGCCAACGATCCCGCCGCCGACGCCGAGATGAAGGAGCTGGCACAGGCCGAGGTGGACGAGCTTCAGCAGCGCTACGACGTACTGTACGCCGAGGCGCAGGACATCGTGCTGCTTGAGGACGAAAGCGACTCGCGCGACGTCATCCTCGAAATCCGCGGCGCGGAAGGCGGCGATGAAGCCACGCTGTTTGCCCGCCAACTGCTGGAAAACTACGCGCGCTGGTGCGCCCACCACAAGTGGAAGCTGGAAGTGCTGGACGAAGTCGAAAGCGAAGTCGGCGGCCTGAAAAACGGCACCTACCGCGTCACGGGCGACCAGGCCTGGAAGTGGTTCAAGTACGAAGGCGGTGGCCACCGCGTGCAGCGCGTGCCGGCCACCGAAACGCAGGGGCGCATCCACACCAGCCTGGCGACAGTGGCTGTGCTGCCGGAGATGGAGGATGTCGAGATCGAGGTCAAGGAGTCAGACCTCGAAATCAAAGCCGCGCGCTCAGGCGGGCCGGGCGGGCAGAACGTGAACAAGACAAGCTCGCGCTGCCAGATGCGGCACCTGCCGACAGGGATCATGGTGGATTGCCAGGCGACGCCAAGCTTTCACAAGAACCGCGACGAGGCGCTGCGCATCCTGAAGTCAAAGCTCTACCAGATGGAAAAAGAAAAGCGCGACCGCGAGCAAGCCGCCAAGCGCGGCGCCATGGTCGGCAGCGGCGCGCGCGGCGACAAGATCAGGACGTACAATTTCCCGCAGGACCGCTGCACCGACCACCGCGCCAAGGTAAGTTTCCCGCTGACCAGGGTATTCACCGGCGACATAGACGAGCTCGTAGAAGCCTGCCGCAAGTGGGAAAAGGAAGAAAAACTTAAGGCGCTGTCCACTCAGGCCGCCTGAACCATTTGGCACTTCCATCGTTTGCAGTGGCATCCCGGGGCTGACCCTTTCCCAGAGGTCGGCCATGCTGTTTCGTGCGGCTTTGTGTGTTGTTGTTCTTTCGTCTCTGATTGCTCTGCCTTCTCTGCAAGCCTCTGACGGCGGCATTGCGTTGGGCGCATGTGTCGAGTCCGCGCGCTATGCCGCGCACGTGAAAGTTACGTCCATTGAATCGCCGGCCGACGGCGAAACGCGCGCGCGGGCATTCTGCGTTGTCCGCAAGATCCTGCTCGGCTACATCTACATGGACGGCCAGGATCGCGTGCGCCTTGAGTTTGAACCGAACGCGCCGGGCGCGCCCGCGGTCGGCGACGAGTTTCTGCTGCTTGCCGATGCATGTTCATCCAAAGCCGGCGCCGTCATGGTCTTTGACGCGACTGCCGCCGGTGTGCACCGCGTCCCGACTTCCTCGCGCGAGCGGTTGAACGAGTTGCTGCAGAAGCGGCTTGACTTCGCCTGGCGCTGTGTGGACGAACTGGGCGAGATGCTGCCCGGTGCGCGTGACGAAGCCGAAAAGGCCTTTGAGGATGTTCAGAGCGGAAAGCGCACATCGCTGAGTAACCTGTCGCCCGGCGCTGACCTGCTGTTTGACTACGTCGCGATGGTCAGCATGCAGCCGGGTGTGGCGCCTGCCGAACGCCCGACACTCACACAATCCCAGCGCGCGGAACTGACGCTCAAGGCGCTGCGCGTGGCAGTCGGCTTGACCGAGGAATCAGCGACAGTGGCGGCGCGCCTGGTCAGCGGCCATGGCAACGGCGCGCATGGGCTGCTGAGTCCCGCGAAGCTGGACTTCGCACAGGCGGAGCCGGCCCTGCGCAAGCTGCGCGAATCGGGCGAAATGCTGCAGTTGCTGAAGTACCTGATGCTGCATGACGCCGACGGCCGCGCGCTAAGCTGGGCGCTGTCGCTGGCGCAGGCGGAAGACGAACTCGCGTTCTTCGTGCAGTGGATGCTGATTGAGCAGATCGAAGAAACCTACCTGTGCCGAGACGCCCTGTTCAACACCCTGGCGCCGTCGGCCAGCGACAGCCTTCCCTACGAAAGCGCGCAGGAGCGCGCGCTGGCATGCCTTGTTGACCGCAAGTTGTGGCGGCTTGTCAGCTATCTAGGCGAGGGCGCGGGGATCCCCGCCGAGATGCCGAAGGGTGGCGAAGCCGCGATGCACAAGAGCCGCCATAGCGCCTACGCGGCGTCGCCTGCCAGGGTGGAGTACGTTGAGGTGTACTGCTATCTGCTGATTTCGCGCAGTGGCAACGACGCGCGCCTGCTTGAGATGCGCAAGGGTATCAGCGAGCACTCCAGGCAATCGGGCGACCTGGAAAAAGTTTCAGAGGTGAAGAAGCTGATTCAGCAGCAGAAAGGCCAGTTTCCGCCCGCGCTGCGGCGCTGGGAGTTGAGGCGCCGATAATCCCGGAATAACAACCCGTGTCTGCCGCCGTTAGGCTGATTGAACCCAGCACGAAAGGCAGCCATGGCGCGGACATTTGACGCGGTCATTATCGGCACGGGCCAGAGCGGGCCGCCGCTGGCGCGAGACCTTGCAGATGCCGGATGGAAAGTCGCCATCGTTGAGCGTCGCGATTTCGGCGGTTCGTGCGTGAACTTTGGTTGCATCCCTACCAAGGCTTACGTCGCCAGCGCCAGGGTCGCGCACATGGCGCGCACCTCGATGAACTACGGCATAAGCGTCCGCGGCGAAGTCGCCGTGGACCTGGCGGCGGTCAAGCGCCGCAAAGACGAGCTGGTGGCAGGCTCGTCGGGCGGCGTCGAGAAGTCGCTGCGCGAGCACAAGAATGTTGAGGTCTTCCAGGGGCACGGGCGCTTTGTCGGCCCCCGTCGCGTCAAGGTCAACGACCACGAGCTGGAGGCCAGAACTGTCGTGATCAACGTCGGCGCGCGCGCCCGCGTGCCGAAAATCGAGGGCATCAGCACCACGCCATGGCTGTCGTCGTCGGACATGCTCGAGCTGACCGAAGTGCCACGCCACCTGGTGATCATCGGCGGCGGATACATCGGTGTGGAGTTCGCACAGATGTTCGCGCGCTTTGGCAGCGCCGTGACAATTTTGCAGCGCAACCCGCGCATCCTGCCTTCAGAAGACCGCGACATCAGTGATGCCGCGCGCGCGATCCTTGAGGCAGAAGGGATCACGGTGCGCGTCGGTGTCATGCCCGAAAAGCTGCAGCGAAGCGATGCCGGCATCGCGGTCACGCTGCACGGCGGCGAGCGCGTGGAGGGCACACACCTGATGATCGCCACCGGCCGCAAGCCCAACACCGACGATCTGGGCCTGGGCGAGGCGGGCGTCAAAATCAGCGATCGAGGCCACGTGCAGACCGATGAGCAACTGCGCACCAGCGCCGACGGCGTGATTGCGGTGGGCGACTGCAACGGCCGCGGCGCGTTTACACACACTTCATACCACGACTACGAGGTCGCAACCGACCTGCTGCTGGGAGAGGGTAAGCGCAAGGTCAGCGATCGTATCCCTTGCCACGCGGTGTTTATGGATCCGCCGCTGGGACGCGTCGGCCTGACACTGGCAGAGGCGCGCACCACCGGCGCGAAGCTGCTGACCGCAACCATGCCGATGAGCCGCGTGGGCCGCGCGCAGGAGGCTGGCGAAACCGAGGGCATGATGCGCGTTGTCGTCGATGCCGGATCTTCGCGCATTCTTGGCGCCGCGATTCTCGGGCTGCACGGTGACGAAGCCGTGCACTGCTTCGCCGACAACATGTACGCCGGTGCAACCTTCCACGCACTGCGAGATGCCGTGCACATTCACCCGACCGTGTCCGAACTCATTCCCACACTTCTGCAACAGTTGAAGGCCGACGAAACCTAGAGTTCACTACTCGCGGACAGGTGTATGGGGTAAACTGAAACCACAGCTTTTCGGGAAGGGACACTATGGCGGGTTATCCTCCTCAGCCGGGCGGCAATCCTAACCAGCAAGGCCAGCCCGGGCCGTATCAGGGCGGCCAGAATCAGCAGCAGTACGGCCAGCAGCAGTACGGGCAGCAATACGGGCAGCAGCAGTACGGGCAGCCCTATCCGCCGCAACCCTACGGCCATCCGGGCTACGCGCCGCAGCAGGCGCAGGGCATCCCGGGCACGGTCATCGCGGGGTTCATCTGCGCGTTCCTGTGTCCGTTGATCGGGTTGATTCTGTGCGCAGTCGGCATGGGCGAAGCCAAGCGGCGAAACGCCGGCGTTGGCTTGGCGACCGCCGGCATTATCGTGGCGGTCGTGATGCTGCCGTTCAATGTCGTTTACATTGTCGGCTCGAGAGCCTGATCTCGGTTGGCTGTCCGTTTGTTCTTTGACTCTGGAGAGGAGAAAAGACATGACGCGAAGTCTGCTGATACTGGCGATACTGGCCTGCGGTGCGCCTGCCTTTGCCCTGGAGAGCTTTGAGCAAGCCTGGGACGACTCCAGGTCTCAGCGCCCGGTCAACCTGTTCGCAAACACCGCAACCGGCACGGCATCCGCGCTGCCCCTTGAGCGCATGGTGTTCGCGCAAGACACCGCCGAGACCAAGCCGCCCACCGAAGAACAGTTTGGCGCCGGGGCGTCGCTGGGCATCAACTATGCGGCGATTGGCGCGGGGATTGGCTTGTGGTTCGAGTACTACCCGATGCCGTTCGTTGCCATCAACGCGCACACCACGTTCGCGTATGGCGTGCTTGGCAACCCTTACATCGACGGCGGCTCGGGCTTCGCGTTCAGCTTTCAACTGGGCGGCAAGTTCGTGCTGGACTTTGAAGACCTGCCCTTCACGCGCTGGCTGCGCCCATTTGTGGCGTTCTACCCGGTGGGGGTTGCATACTTTTCCGGCGAGGAAGAGTTTGACGTGCCCAACAGCGGCGATACCGATGACCTGACTTACAGCGACGCGTTCTACCTGATGAGCGGCGGCTTCGGCAGCGACTTCTACATCACCCAGAACATCGGTGTCGGCGCGGCGGTCTATATCTACGGCACCGTGGGCGGCAGCCGGCACGAGAAGCGCGGCCGGGACCTGCGCACCGAGGGCTCGGTCGGCGTGTACTTTGAGTACGCAAGGCTGGCCATTCGTTTCTAGCATGAAGTCACAGCGCATGCCGGGACCAACGATGGTCTTTTGATCCGGACTCAGGGACCTAGAATCCGGGCGGGAGACCGGTGTGGCGTTGATCAACAAGTGGTTCGGAAAGAAGAAGGCAGCCGTGGCAAGCCCTCCGGCACCACAACCTGAACCGGATGCCGAGCCGGCCGAAGACGCCACGGACACCGGCACCGAAAACGGCTCAACCATCATCGGCCCCGACGGCGTGGCGCGTCCCCGCAAGGGTTTGCTACGACGCTTTGAAAGCAACCTGCGGCGCAAGGTGGATGGCTACGTTGACAACAAAGCCGGCGAGCTGCTCGACGACGCCACCAAACGCGCCCAGCAGTTCCGCCAGGAAACGCTCGATGCCGTGCGCGGCAACGCCATGGATCTGCTTGACCTCACCGAGCAGCGCATCGACGAGAAACTGGTGGAGATCGAGCAGATGCTCGAGAAGCGCCTTCAAGCCGAGCTCAAGATGCGGCTGCGCGCGATGTTCTGGACGCTGGTCTTCGTGCTGGTGATGGCGCTGGTAAGCCTGGGCTACGTGTGGTTCAAGCAGCAATCCGGATTGAACACATCCAACCAGGCGGCAAATCAGCAACCGATCGAATAGCACCCCAACCTGCACTTCAACTGTAGTTAAAAGAAGACAGGCGGCGCTGGGGGGCATTGCCGCCTGTCTCTGCGTGCGCCGGTTGGTCGGGGGGACAGCAACACAACGCACGAAACCTGTCCTGGATTGAACACCTGTCTTGCAGCGGCTATTCCCGTGGGCGGGGGGGCTTGCCCACGGTTCAAGCGTCGTTGCGCGACAGCGTCACAAGCTGCGACGGCTCAACCCAGAACGTCATTTCCGGGCCCTCTTCGTCCACACTCTGGACGTACAGGCTTTCCGGGCCAAGTTCCGGGCAGTGGTCCAGCACGACACACACAACGCCGGAATTCAGGTCCAGCGCGCGGTCGCCCAGACGCACTCGCCTCAGTTTTGCGTCAACGACTTCGTCGTCGAGCAACTTGCGGGTAAGTACTTCCGTCATGGCAAAATCCTCCTCACTGCGCGATGCGCATTCCCTCCGGCCTTGCGGCCGTCCTCTACGCTTGCCGGGGTCAGGCGATCCTTCGAATCGCCGGGCGTTTCCGCCCTGGGGCTGTCACTCCCTTTAACGTCCCTCTCGCCCCGAAGTTTCGACAAAATCCGTTTGGACTGCTTCAATCACCTGTCAATCATCCGTTGCCTTCGCGTGAATCCGGCAACTGCCCTGCTTGCCCATCCTTGCCGAACAACGCCTTGCAGTTTCAGCCCAACTGCTACACTTCGCGCCTTCGTTTGTACTCACGCTGATTACGCCGCATGAAGACAACCCGTTACCGCGAATTCCTGTCTGCTGTGCCCGCGCGCGGTGTGCGCCTGTGCGCGCTGCACAGCGATCGCTACAAAACCGTTCGCGCGCGCGTCTATCTGCTTGAGCCCATCCGGCCGCGCGTCGCAACCGCCAACTCGCTGCTGGCGCGCGTGCTGCGCACTGGCAGCGCATTGCACCCGTCGCGCCGCGAACTGGCACGCGCCTGCGAAGAACTGTACGGCGCGATGCTCGCCGTCCGTGTCACGCGCTTCGCCGACGTGCAAGCCCTGGTGGCTTCCATCGAATTTCCGGCAGAGCGCTTCCTGCCCAAAGGTTCCAAAGAGCTTGAGGGCGCACTTGCACTGCTCAACGAAGTGTTGACCAAGCCATCCCTCAACGAGGCGGGCAGCGAATTGCGTGCCGAATCGGTTGAGCAGGAAAAGTACCAGCTTGAAACCGAGCTGAAGTCGCTTCAGGACGACAAGTCGTCGTGGGCCGCAATGCTCGCTACCCAAAGGACTTACGCCGGAACACCCGGCGCGGTGTACGAATATGGCGATGTGAAAGATTTGCCGGCATGGAGTGCGCAAAAATTGCACATCCGTCATCAGTTGCTGGTAAGTAACGCTCCCGTGATGGCCTTCGTAACGGGGCCGGTCGAAGAAGAGCGCGCCCTGCAGTCACTGGCAAGCGCGTTGACACTTCCGCGCGGCCGCCGCGACCAACCTGCCCCGTCTCGCAAACTGCCCCACACCCCCAGTGTCCAGCGGTCACGCGTCAAAGCCGAGGGCGAGCAGACGCACCTGCTGTTCGCCTGGACCGGCGGCGGCGTTTATGGCCGCAACGACTACGCCCCGACCTGTTACGCCGATGCCATCTTTGGCGGCCTCAGTACAAGTCGTCTGTTCAAGGTGGTGCGCGAAGAGCACGGCTTGGCATACGCCGTGAGCAGCGCCTTTCATCGCGCGCGCGGCGTGATTGTGGCGCATGCGGCGGTAGATCCCGGCAAGGCGGACAAGGCGGTGCGGCTGATCCGCGGTGAGTTCAAGCGACTGAAGGAAGGTGGCTTCAGCGATGACGAGTTTGAAGCCGCGCGCGAAACGCTGATCGAAAGCCGCAAGTC
>CAZZBH010000122.1:0-10173 GCA_964652605.1 uncultured Planctomycetaceae bacterium | reverse complement strand
CGTTGAATTGGCGCGCATCGGCGAGTCCATAAGGCTCAACGCAGAGGCGCAGAGAACTGCCGTGAAGTAACAGAAAAGCCGTGTTGCCTCTGCGGTTCTCAGCGTCTCGGCGGTTCGCCGTTTAATAGCAGCGAATCAGCAAAGCACCCAAAGTCCCAGGGCGCACGAGCTGCGTGCATCTGTGGTTGCTTGCGCAGTTCGCGGTGAACTCCGCAACAGACGCAGCTACCCCGCGCGGGGATGGAATTGCAGCACTACTGAACGCAGCCGCTTCTGGTCCACGTGGGTGTAGATCTGCGTGGTGCTGATACTTACGTGCCCCAGCATTTCCTGCACGCTGCGTATGTCGGCGCCGTTTTCGAGCAGGTGCGTGGCAAAGCAGTGCCGCAGTGTATGCGGGTGCACCAGCTCGGGGCTTATGCCCGCGCGCGTGGCGTACATCTTCACCAGGTCCCAGACCCGCGTGCGCGAAAGCCGCCGCCCGGTCTTGGACAGGTACACAAAGTCAACAGGACGCTTCAGCACCAGCGGACGCCCACGCTCGATCCATAGTTTCACTTCGTCCACCGCACGGGCGCTGATCGGCACGATGCGCTCCTTGCTGCCCTTGCCGCGCACCGCCAGAAACCCCGAGTCCAGGTGAAGCCGGTTTATCGTCAAATCGCACACCTCGCTGACGCGCGCGCCGGTGGCGTACAGCGTGTGCAGCAGGGCGCGATCACGCAGGATCAGCGGCTCAGTGCCCTGGGGGGCAGCCAGCAGCGCCTCGACCTGCTCGGGGTCAAGGTAGTCGGGCAGAGTGTGGATCTGCCGGGGGGGCATCAGGTGCTGGGCAGGGTCGTAGTCGGTCTTGAGCTCAACGCTGCCGAACCGAAAGAACATGCGAATCGCGCTGACGCGCCGCGCCACCGTACGCTCCGCCAGCTGCTCGCCGCGCTGCCACGCAAGAAATGCCGTCAGATGCTCAGGCCGGACTTCGGCGCTTTCATGGATTTCGCGGCGGAACAAGAACTCCAGCAGCAGCTCCAGGTCGCGCCGGTACGCGGCAAGCGTGTTCTCAGCCAGCCCGCACTCGTAGCGCAGGTAGTCAAGAAACGCGTCCAGCAATGTCCGCAGTTCGCACGAGCCTTCGCCCATTCATTCCCCCGGCGCAGAAACGCCAATGGGGTAGATCGGCCAAAGCGGTGCATAAGGTTTAGTGGAACTGGCTGGCGTGCCTGCGGCTGCGAATCCCCGGCATGCCACAGATGCCAAGATTCAATGAATTGCCCCTGTCGCACAACTCAACTCGCCGGGCTGCGGCAAGCGGGCGCCTTACTCGGTCTCGCGCAGAAAGCGGTCGATGTCCTTGTCCTTGCCCACCAGCATCAGCACGTCGCCTTCCTGGGGCGTGGTATCGGGGCCCGGAATGCTGATACGCTCGGCGCCGGCGGCTGGCCCCGCGCCGGCGGCTGGGCGACGAATGGCCACCAGGTTGACGCCGAAGGTCTTGCGCAACGAAAGCTCCAGCAGCGTCTTATCCAGCACGCCGCGCGGCGCCTTGACCTGCACAAAGCTGTGTTCGCTGCCGATATCGACTGTTTCCAGCAGTGTCGGCTTGGCGAGTTTGTGCGCCAGTTTCAACGCCGCCTGCTCTTCGGGCAGGATCACCTCGTCGGCGCCCAGGCGGCGCAGGATGGTTTCTTTCACGCGGTCGTTGGCGCGCGCGATCACGCGGGGATAGTCCAGGTCGCGCGCGGCCAGCATGGCAAGCTGGCAGGCCTCAAAGTTCTCGCCGATCGCCACGACTACGGTGTCCACCTTGCTCAATCCAAGCGACTTCTGCGTGTCCAACTCAGTCGCGTCTGCCGTGACGGCCAGCGCCACGCGGTCTTTGACTACGTCCACGACCGTCGCGTCGTTGTCGATGGCAATGACCTCAATGCCGTCCTTGGCCAGTGCTTCCGCCAGCGACATCCCGAAGCGACCCAACCCGATTACCGCGACTTTCTGCATGCCTTCCGCCCGTCTGTTCCCTGCGCCTTTATCCGATCATGATGCTCTCTTCGGGGTACTCAAACTTGCGCGCCGCCTGTCGCCCGATCGCCAGCACCAGCGTCAACGGCCCGATACGGCCCACGTACATGCAGGCGATGATGATCAGCCGCCCCGCCGGGGTCAACTCGCCCGTCGCGCCGCAGGAAAGGCCCACGGTGCAGAACGCGCTGGCGGCTTCAAACAGGATGTGCTCGAACCCGTTCTCGCGCGCGCCGATGCCGTCGGCTTCGGTGATGGTCAGCGCCAGCGTTGCAAAGCAGATGAACGAAGCCACCAGCACCAGCATGACCAGCGACTTGCGGATCAGGCTTTCAGGGATGCGGCGCTTGAACGCCTCGGCGGGCCGGCCGCGGAACGTCGCAATCACCGAAATCATCATCACGAAGAAGGTCGTCGTCTTGATGCCGCCCGCGACGCTGCCCGGGCTGCCGCCGACCAGCATCAGCATGATCGTCCAGAACTGCGTCGTCGTGCTGGTGTCGCCGGTATCCACGCTGTTGAAACCGGCTGTGCGCGCGGCCATCGACTGGAAGACTGCGGCGGCGAGCCTGTCATCGGCGTCCAGATCCTTGAGCGTGTGGTTCCACTCGAAAGCCAGCATGCCCAGCGCACCGATCACCAGCAGGATGCCGGTCATGGTCAGGATGATCTTGCTTTGCAGCGACAAGCGCGGGATCGGCTGCCCGCCAATTCGCCGCCGTATCAGCGGCACCCTGCGCGCCAGCGGCGTTGCCCACCAGCGAAACGTGCTGCATTCCATGATCACCACGAAGCCAAGCCCGCCCAGAATGACCAGGCTGGAGATGCTCAGCACCACCGGCCAGTTGCCGGCGAATTGCACCATGCTGTCGCTGTACAGGGCAAAACCCGCGTTGCAGAAGGCGCTGATGCTGTGAAACACCGAGTAATACAACTGCTCGCCGGCTGGCAACGTGGCACCCGCTTCGTCCACCCAGTGCCCGTACAGCAGAAAGACGCCAAGCAACTCGCACACCACTGTGGCCCCGAGAATCCACAGCGTCACGCGCCCCACGCGGCCGACAAAGTCCAAATTCAGCACCTCGCCCAGCGCCGCCGTGCCGCGCACACCCATCCCGCGCCCGAACGCCAGGCCGAAGAACGCCGCGAACGTCATGATTCCCAAGCCGCCCATCTGCACCAGCGTGATGATCACAAGCTGCCCAAAACGCGTCCAAGCCGTGCCGGTGTCCACCACCACCAGCCCGGTCACGCAGGTCGCGGATGTGGCTGTGAACAGTGCATCCAGAAAGGTGATTTCAACGTCGGGCGCATGCGCGCCGGGCAGCATCAGCAGCAGCGTGCCTATGCCGATCAGCGTCGCGAAGCTGCCCAGAAAGACGTGCAGCGGGCTTTGCACAAGCCGCGTCACGAAGCTCAGCACACGCAACATGCGCGCAGCCACAAAGGCAAGCAAGCCCGCCTGCGTCAGGTACGCGAAGGCTGTCAGGGTGGTGGTTTTGTCCAGCACGCTGATCGCCCACGGCGACAGCGCAAACAGACCCACGCCCATGAACACGCCGACCAGAAGCGCGATGCTGTCTGCCGGCGCCTGCCGCCATCCTTCTTTCAGACTGCGCGACAACACGTACACGCCCAGCGTCTCGGCGATCATGATGATCAGGCACAAAGCCTGGAAAGCGGCGATTGGCCCTTCCCAGCCGGCGGGGAACAACTGGCCGTGGAACAGGAGAAAGCTGCACAAGCCAAGGATCGACGTGACGGCGTTGACCCCGAAGTAGCGCTTGCGCCATGCTTCGACGCGCTCGTCAGCGTAAATTCTCTGGATCAGCCGGGTGTCCGCCACCACCGCCCCTGGAGAGTTTGGTCAGCCGCCAAGCATATCACGGCTGATCTTCTTGCCGAGTTCCACCGAGGGCTGATCGTAAGCATTGACGCCAAAGGCGAACGCGGCATACGTGGCAGCAATCTGCAGCCCCATCAGCAGCTCCCCTACGGTTGCCGCGTTGATTTCGGGCAACACCAGTGTCGCGTTGGGGCGTTGCCGCTGTGCGCAGGCCCGGGCTGTGCCCTGCTGCTGCGCGGCCAGCACTTCTCCCAGCGACTTGCCCCGCACAAATGCGGCGTCGAAGGCCCCCCACTCAAAGTCGCCCAGTTGCAGGTCAGGATCATGTCTCTGCGTACGGGTGAACAGGAGCAACTTGTCGTTCGGCCCCTCCAGGAACAACTGCAGTTGCGCATGCTGGTCGGTCGCGCCGGAAGCTGCAATCGCGGTCTGCCCCGCCTGGGCCGGCTTGCCATCCAGCGTCTGCGCCTTGCCCAGGCTTTCGTCCCAGAGCTGCACAAACCAGTCGGCAACGCGCCGCAGACGGGAACTATAGGGCATGAACACGAACTGTGTCTTGCCACGCCGGCACATCTCGGCGGCGATCAGGCCAAGCCGCGCCGGCCAGTCGCGGTCAACCGGCCCTCGCATGGACAGCGCAACCGAGCGCCCGGCGCCCTCCAGCAGAGCCGAGGCATCCAGGTGCATCAAAGTTGCCGGTGCCAGGCCAGCCGGCGTGAGCACACTGAAGCGCCCGCCAACTTCAGGCGGAATCTCGCAGACGTCCAGGCCGTGCTCGTCGGCAAATGCCCGCAGCGGCCCGTCGGCTGGGTCCGTGACCACGACCAGGTGGCGCCGGATGTCGAGGCCGGCACGGCGCAACCGCTCGACAAAGAACCCGAGAGCGATGACGGTTTCAATCGTGCCGCCGGACTTGCTCACGGCGACGAACACCGTGTCCTCCAGGTCAACGCGCGAAAGCACTTGCAGAAAAAGGGCGGGGTCGGTGTTGTCCACGACATGCAGGTCAACCTGCGGTCGTCCGCTGACCTCCAGCGCGTCCACCAGCGCGCGCAGGCCCAGGCTGCTGCCGCCGATGCCCAGCACAACCAGCGTATGAAACCGCCCAAGCCGCGGCTGGCAGACCTGCAGCATCATCTCCATCAGAGAGCTGTTGGCGGGCAGGCCGAGGTAGGCGTGCAGGCCCTGTGCGCGTTCACTGGCGATGCGCGCACGCAACGCGGGGATCTGCGCGTCAATGGCAGCGAGGTCCTGCTGCGACAGACCGTGCTCGCCGACCTTGCCGGAAGTCAGGTTCTGAAGGTCCAGCGTGATGGTGTGCGACATAGTCCCCTGTGCAGACGGTATCGTGCCGGCGACACGCTTCACAGTGCGAGGCCGCTAAACGAGCGAGCGGCCGGTCATCTCCGGCGGCTGTTCAATCCCCATCAGCGCCAGCACTGTGGGCGCGACGTCAGCCAGCTTGCCGCCATCTGCAAGCTTGCTCGCGCCCGCGTTGCCGCACAGGATCAGCGGCACCGGGTTGTGGCTGTGCTGTGTACTGGCGCTTTCCGACAGCATCATCTCTTCGACGTTGCCATGGTCGGCTGTGATCAGCACCGCGTATCCAGCCTTTTCCGCGGCCGTGACAACCTCGCGCAGCGCGGCGTCAGTGGCCTGCACACCCTTGACTGCCGCTTCAAAGATGCCGGTGTGGCCCAGCATGTCGGGGTTGGCGAAGTTCACCAGCACAAACGGGTAGCGTCCGCCGGCTATGGCGTCTGCCACACCGCGCGCGACTTCGGGTGCCGACATCTCCGGCTGCAGATCGTAGGTCGCAACCTTGGGCGACTGCACCAGCCTGCGCTCTTCGCCGGGGTTGGGCTGCTCGACGCCGCCATTAAAGAAGTAGGTAACGTGCGCGTACTTCTCGGTCTCGGCGCTGCGGAACTGCTGCACGCCCTTTGCCGCAAGCCACTCGCCCAGCGTATTGTTCAGCGACTGCGGCGGGTACATCACGCGCGCCGGGATGTCTTTGGCGTATGGCGTCATCGTCACCAGCGTGCACTTCGGCTGCTTGCGGCGCTTGAAGCCGTCGAAGTCCTGCTTCGTCAGCGCCCAGCAGAATTGACGCGCGCGGTCCGCCCGGAAGTTGAAAAACAGCACCACGTCGCCGTCGCGTATCGTGCCCAGCGGCTCACCGTGGGCGACCACGACCTTGGGTGTGATGAACTCGTCGGTGACACCGGCTATGTAGCTGTCGCGGATCGCCTGTACTGCGTCAGGGACGATTTCGCCTTCGCCGAGGGTATAGACGTTCCAGGCTTTTTCGGTGCGGTCCCAGCGTTTGTCGCGGTCCATGGCGTAGTAGCGACCGCTGACCGTGGCGATGCGGCCGATGCCAGTGTCCGCCAGTTTGTCGGCCAGCGCCTGCACGTGGCCGACGCCACTGCCGGGCGGCGTGTCGCGGCCGTCCGTGATCGCGTGAAAGAAGACGCGGTCGCCGGCAAAGTTCGCCTCTTTCAGCCAGTCGATCAACGCGAAGTAGTGGCGATCCATGCTGTGCACGCCGCCGTCGCTGACCAAGCCGATCAGGTGGATGCGCCCGCCGCGAGGATCGGCTGGGTTGGCGGCCTCCAGCGCCTGCCTCAGCGCGGGGTTGCGGGCGAAGCGGCCTTCGCGGATGTCGCGGTCAATGCGCGTGATGTCCTGAAAGACTACGCGCCCGGCGCCCAGGTTCAGGTGCCCGACTTCGGAGTTGCCGAACTGGCCAACGGGCAAGCCGACTTCTTCGCCGCAGGCTTGCAGCGTCGTGTGCGGGTGGTTGCTCCAAAGCGAGTTGAAGAAGGCGGGGCTTGCAGCCGAGATAGCATTGCCCGGGCCGGGAGGCGCAACGCCCCAGCCATCGAGCACAACAAGCAGAACCGGTTGCACGTGGGTCATGGGGGCAGCATAGCGGGGTGTGCGCGAGATTCGAGGTTAGGGGTTCGGCGTTCGGTGTTCAGTGCTCGGTGTTCAAAGGCCGGCCGTGCCCGGCCGGCCTGTGATTGGGCCCGCGACCGGGGCAAGGGCTCGCGGGGGATTGCGGCATGCCGGGCACACGATTACCATCCCGCGACCATTCGGGCCGGTAGCTCAGTTGGTAGAGCATCTGAATGGCATTCAGAAGGTCAGGGGTTCGACTCCCCTCCGGTCCACCAGACTCCGCGCGCCCCGAACTAAGGTTCGGGGCGCGCTACGTCTGGCAGGCCAGACTTCTCAGCAGGGAGCGCAAATTTTAGCGTGGCGCGCGGAGTCTGGTGTCCGACGTAGCCTTGGCGAAGTCGGACGCTCTCATGGGAGGGCAAATCCTCAATGCCATACTTCTACGTGTACGTGCTCCGCAGTCGAAACCAGCCGAAGCAGATCTACATTGGGTTTACCGAAGACTTGAACCAGCGACTTGCCGACCACAATGCCGGCCATGCCAAGCACACATCAAAGTTTGCGCCTTGGGACTGCATTGTTGCACTTCGATTTCCTTCCAGAAAGACGGCATTGGCGTTTGAGAAGTACCTGAAAACGGGCTCCGGACGGGCCTTCCTGAAGCGACACTTCCTCCCTCTCGATGGTTGAGGCCTCGAGACACGACTGACAAGGGGCAGATATGGGCATCGACGTTGTTCTCGAAACCGAAGATGGAAGTCCAATCGCCAGAGTCGACGATCCGGAAAGCAGATTGGAACGCTTGCTGCCTCCATACGATGCGGCCGGGTTCAAATGCCTGATCTTCATCGACCCCTACGGTGATACCGTGTTCAACCACCTTCAGGCGCTCACGTTGATTGATGAGATCAACCGTCTGGACGTCCCATCGGAAGACAAGAAGTCCAAGCGCCTGCTGGCGGACATCGCCAAACTCGCACGTCGCCTCGCAAATGAAACGCACACGTACCTGAAGTTTTATGGGCATTGAATCGCTGCTCGATACGGCACGAATAGATTGAACACAGAGTCACGGAGGAGCAGAGAACAGCTTCTCTCTGTTCCTCCGTGACTCCGTTTTCAAGTGCGGTTCATGCGAGGGATAGCGCACGCCCCTGCATGTCTCCCGGTACATCGGCACCGAAGTAGTTGAGCACCGTTGGCGCGAAGTCCATTAGGCCGAACGGGGGCAGTTCGCCCTTTGTTGGCACTCCTCCGCCGGCCATGGCGAAGACTCCGTGCCAGTTGTGGTTGGCGTCGTCGGGGCCGGTGTCGTTCTCGAAGACGTGCAGTGGTGGGTCTTCTTCGGGCGTGATGCTGCCGATGCTTCGCCACCCGAGGTCGCCGAAGATCACTATTAAATCCGGCGGGATGTTCTTTACTTCCCTATAGGTCTGCTCGGCTGTGTAGGTGTGCGTCACCAAGGGCTGTCCCTGGTCGTCGGGGATCGCCTTCAGCTTCTCCGACAGCTCATTCAGCAGCGCGGGCACCTGCGCCGGGTCCACGATGCCCTCCGGCTCGCGCCCCTTCACGTTGATCATCACCCGCGAGTAATATCCGCCCTCGGCCCACACCCTGGTGCGCGACCAGTCCACCTGTCCGGCTTTGATCAGCTTGCCGATGCCCGCCAGTTCTTTCGGGCGCTCCTTGATCGCGAGATACCCCTCGCGCATCAGCCACTCATTAATGCGAATGCCGCCATCCATGCCGCGCGCGCCGTGGTCGCTGACGACGGCAATCGCGGTGTCGGGGTCGTTTTCGTAGGGCGCGATCAGCTCGCCCATCAGCTTGTCGCATAGCGCATAGTAGTCGCGCATGGCGTTGTTGAGCGGGTGGTCGGGCACGTAGTGGCGGTGCGTTTCATCCGTGTAGCGCCACAGCACGTGCACGATGCGGTCGGTGCCCATCTCCACCATCATGAAGAAATCCCACGGCTTGCTGGCCAGAAGGTGGCCCGCGAGCTTGAAACGGCGCTCGGCCATCGTGATCAGCGTGTCGAGGATCTCCTGCTTGTTTTCGCTTCGAAAGTCTTCGGCGTCGGGGATGTAGTCGCAGACGCTCATCACTTCCTGCTTGAGCGTGGCAGGGTAGGTCCAGGTGCCTTCCATGTCGGGAAGGGGAAAGCCGCTCACCATCACGCCGTTGAGCGGCTTGGGCGGCCACGTCTGCGGCACGCCCAGGATGATGTTCTTTAAGCCGGCTTTGGAGAGCACATCCCAGACGCGCGGCTCGCGCACCATGCGGCCGTCGGCGAAGGTGAAGGCGTCGTAGGTGTAATCCTTGCGGTTGCGAAACCCGTACATGCCCAGCGTGCCGGGGTCTTTGCCCGTGACCATGCACTGCCACGCGGGGATGGTGATGGGCGGGATCGTGCTGCGCATGCGCGCCCACACGCCGCGTTCACGCAGCCGGGTAAGGTTGGGCATGCGGTCCGCCCAGCGCTCAAAAGCGAGGGAGGGTTCAAGGCAGTCGAGGCCGACAACGAGGAGTTTTTTCGGCATGCGCGCGATACTTGCTTCTCGCCGGGAGATCGCAAGTGGCATCGCACTTCAGACGATGTCGCTAGTCTTCGACGTATCCAAGTTCCCGGAGGTGGGCTTCGATCTTGGCTTCTTCGTCGGTTGCGGCCTGTGCTTGCGGCCCTTCACTTGCGCTCCCGCCTTCGCCAAGGCTTCGGCGGGCAGGCCCGGCTCCTGTTCTCTTGTCTAGCGCCCTCAATAGGTCTTGGAGCTTTTGGGCGGTTTCTTGTTCGGCTTGGTAGACGCTTCTTTCCTCTTTGGTGTCGCGCTTCAGGTAGTACAGACGCCTTGTGGGCATTCCGGCTAGAAATGTGTACGGCTCGATGTAGGCGGCTTTTAGCAGGCCACCCAGACCCTTGCTGAAGTGGTGGCCGTAGAGGATGGGGAAGATTCCGGGCCGCACGATCACGCTCAGCGCCCGGCCTACCTCTTTGAAATACTTGCGCACGCGCTGGGGAAACCTGGGCGGGTGGTACTCGATGTACTTCCAGTCGGGCGTGCGGACCACTCGCGCGTGTTCCTCGCGATGAAACGGAAACGGCACCTCGATCACCAGCGCGTCGTGGATCTGGCTGATCGTCTCTTCCCACAGCGGGCGCAGGCTGCGGCCTCGAAAGCGCTTCTCGGGCTCCATGCCGCAGACATCCAAGACCGTCGGCGCGATGTCGATGAGCTGGGTGAGCGCCTCGTACACCTTGCCCTGCGGCAGCACCTGCGGGCAGCGCATGATCAGCGGCACGCGGATTTCTTCTTCCCACGGGAACTTGCCGTGGCCAGCCAGACCGTGCTCAAAGAACATCTCGCCATGGTCGCCCACGATGATGATCAGCGTTTCGTCGAGGATTCCGC
>CAZZBH010000121.1:0-10307 GCA_964652605.1 uncultured Planctomycetaceae bacterium | reverse complement strand
GGCTGTAATGGGTATGAGGTGATTGACCTTGGCGTGATGGCCCCTGCGGACAGGGTTCTGGCCGCTGCGCGCGAGCACGCCGCTGACATGATCGGCCTCAGCGGCTTGATCACGCCAAGCCTTGATGAAATGGTACACGTGGCACGTGAGATGCAGCGCGTGGGCATGAAGATCCCGCTGCTGATCGGCGGCGCGACCACCAGCAAGCTGCACACCGCGGTCAAGATTGATCCCGCCTACGACGGGCCCGTGATGCACGTTGTTGACGCGTCAAGAAGCGTGGGCGTGGTGTCGAGTCTGCTTTCGCGCGACCACAGGCAAACGATCATTGACAGCACACGCGAAGACTACGCCCGCATACGCGGCAAGCACCAGGGCAGCGCCGAGGCGCACAAGCTGTTGACGATCACCGAGGCGCGGGCGAACGCCCTGAGTCTGGATTTCACGCGCACACAGGCGCCGGCACGGCCCGGCACGCATGAGCTGGCTGACTATCCGCTGGCTGAGCTGCGCCCGTACATCGACTGGACGCCATTCTTCCAGGCGTGGGAGCTGGCAGGCCGATACCCCGCGGTGCTTCAGGACAAGAAGATCGGCAAACACGCCAAGGCCCTGTTCGACGATGCCAACCGCATGCTGGATGAGATGATCGAGGGGCGCCTGATAAGGGCCAGCGGCGTGGTCGGGTTATGGCCGGCCAATCGAGACGGCGACGATATCCGTGTTTACACCGACGACTTGCGCACCGCGACACGGGCAACCTTTCACACTTTGCGCCAGCAGATCCGCCGGGCCCCCAGCCTGCCCAACGCTGCCCTGGCCGACTACGTGGCGCCGCAGGGCACGCCCGACTGGATCGGCGGGTTCTGCGTCACGGCAGGAACGGGCCTGGATGAGCTGGTGCAGAAGTACCAAGCCGACCACGACGACTATCGCGCCATCATGGCCAAGGCCCTGGCGGATCGGCTGGCGGAGGCCTTCGCCGAGCGACTGCACCTGCTTGTGCGCACAGATTATTGGGGTTATGCGCCCGATGAATCCCTGACTGTCGAAGAGCTGATCGCCGAGAAGTACGTCGGCATTCGCCCCGCGCCGGGCTACCCCGCCTGCCCCGATCACACCGAGAAAGCCACGCTGTTCGAATTGCTGGATGCCACGCGTGCCACTGGCGTGAAACTCACCGAGCATTTCGCCATGTACCCGACGGCGGCCGTCAGCGGTTTGTATTTCTCTCACCCCGAGGCCCGATACTTCGGCGTCGGCAAGCTGGGCCTCGACCAGGTCGAGGATTACGCCGCGCGCAAGCGCCTCACTGTAGAGCAAATGCAGCGCTGGCTTGGCGCCAACCTTGGCTATGAGCCGGTTGCGACTGCCGCCGCACGCTGAGCAATCACAGATTGAACATCGACACGCTCAGGTAGGTCAACAAGAGCAACAAAATCAACAGCATCGGAACGGCGACACCCCGCGCGCCGATCAACCACTTCGTTACCGGGCTGTCGTCCAGGCTGGTAAGCCACGCGCGCTCGCGCAACGCGCGCACGACTGCCCAGCGCACGCGGTCAAAGGCTAGTACGACCGGCTTGACGACTTCCTCCCAGAAGCGGGGTATGTACCAGCGCCAGGCCCAGTCCACGTCCAGCGTTGCGGTGCGCCTGCGCTGCAACATGGGCAGCAGGATGAAAAACGCCAGCCCGCTGAACATCAGCAACGACAAGGATTCCACCACGTGCTCAGCGGTGTACACCTTGGGGGCGTACATCTCAACGGCGGCCTGATGCGGCAGCATCGCGTACAGCGGGTCCGGGTATGCGCCCAGTACAATGCACAGCACCGCCATGGCGACCATGGCTGCGCGCATCGTGCGTGGCGGCTTGGGTGGGCGCAGCCCCGAGTCCTTTCCAAAGAATGCAAACCACGGCACGATCCAGGCGTGCAGAAAGACGCCGGCGGGCGCAAGCAACAGGACAAACCATGCCACGATCAGCCTTGGCTGCGGCTCACCGGCCAGCGCAAGCGCGTTCGCCTGCATAGCCACGGATTCGTCAATCATGCTCTTGGTCGTGAACCCGCTGGTAAGCGGAAACGCCGAAATTGCCAGCGCGCCGACCACACAGCAGGCGGCCGTCAGCGGCATGGTACGGTACAAGCCACCAAGCTCCGTCAGTTTGCGACGGCCGGTCACCAGCAACACGCTGCCGGCAGACATCATCAGCAGTCCTTTGTAGATGATGTGCGAAAACGCGTGCGCGGTGGCACCGTCGATGGCAAGCGGTGTGCCGATGCCGACGGCAACCAGCATGAGTCCAAGCTGGTTCACGATGCTGTAAGCAAGCACACGGCGGATGTCGTTTTCCAGCACCGCGTAGATGATGCCGTACAGAGCCATGTACAAGCCGATCCACACCAGCGGCTCAAGGCCCGCAAACGCGACGATCAGGGCGAACACGGCGGTCTTGGTGGTGAACGCGCTCAGAAAGACACTGCCGGCGGGGCTTGCCTCGGGGTACGCGTCGGCAATCCACGCGCTGAAGGGTGGCGCTCCCGCGCACACAAGCATGCCCAGCAGGATCAGCCCTGCACCGACGTTGGGCAATGAAAGCACCGACCATGTCGCGACGAAATCGGTCAGTGGCGTAAACGCCAGCGGGTCAGCATGCCCGGCTTGCATCCGCGTCCACCAGGTGATGATTACGCCGGCCAGAATTGCCAGGCCGCCCATCGCGTGCAGCGCAAAGTAGCGTAGCCCGGCGCCATAGCTCGCACGCTGGCCGCCAAGCCAGATGATGGCTGTGCTGCCCAGCAGCATGATCTCCCAGAAGATCAGCATGCTCAGCAGGTCGCCCGAAAACACGACACCAAGCGCGCCGCCCGCGTAGGCCATGGCAGCACTGAGTTCCGCCCGCCGCAGGTTGCCGAAGGCAAACAGTGCGCCGCCAGCGGCAGCAAGGCAGAAGATGGTGGCAAAGGCCGCCGTCGCAGCGTGCACATGAACCGGTGCCACCTGCGCGCCGAGAAAATCCAGCGACAGGCCTCCGTCGGCAGCAATCACGTACCATGAGTGCGCCAACGCAATCAGAGGTGCGATCACTCCGACGACGACAACCGCACGCCCGCGAAGCAAGGCGATAGCCAGCGCGCCAAGAAACAGCGCGAGCGCCGGGGGCAGCTCACTCAGCGCCATAGTAATGGTCCTCTCGCACCAGGAAGATCGCTGCCGCGCGCGCCACTATCACAAGCGCGACTGTCGCGCCGAAGCCGAGTGCGGGGTAGAACCAGGCGTAGGTGTCAAACAGCAGGCCATACTGCTCAAAGTGCGCCTTGTGGCGCGTCAGGAGGTCGGCAACCAGCACCACAACCAGTGCTGCGATGCCCAGCAGGCGCAGATAGTGAAGTCTATCCGGAACGGGTCGTTCCATGTTTGCTCCGATCAAGCACCACCGCGTTCGCCTTGCGGGCGGCACGTACGGGCTTGCCTCAGTTGAAAAATCAGGAAGTGCGCACCCTTTGGCGGCGTGGCAGAAAGCTGATTAGGATAATGCCAGCCGCACCAGGGCTAGGCTGGTCTTCGTGCCAGCGAGGCAGTCTGCCAGGCAACGGATATCACGTTGCTCGCCCCCATCGTCAGGAAGCGGCGGGCGCAGATCATGGGTTTGCGGAATGCGGGGTTGCTCATCTGTTCCTTACTACGCCATCCAACATGTCGCAGCATAGTATTCGTTCACGATTCGGCAGCAGGCTGTCGTCAGGATTTCGCAGCTGCTTGATAAATTGCGGATCGCGCGCGTGCAGGATTAACCTCTGGTCGCGTTGCGCGCCCGCTCATGCGTCATGGCATCCCGCCTAGGTTATCCAGCCGGGCTGCACCATGTTCACGATCAAGTACGCCAGCAGCAGAACCAAAACCATCAGCGCAGAGCCGCCGACCGCCCATGTGCCGCCAAACAGACGTGCAACAGGGTGCAGCCGCCCACCAGGCTGCGGCTTGGGAAGCCACTTCTGTAACAGGACGGCGCCGGACTTCATGGCGGAATCGCCGAGTGGTTGAACAACTTCCTGCCACAAGCGAGGGAAGAATCGCCGCCAGATCCAGTCAAAATCCAGTGGCACCGTGCGCTTGCGTTGCAGTAGCGGCAGCAACAGGAAGAACGCAAGCCCGCTGAACAGCAGCAGGCCCGCCATCTCCATCACATGCGCGAAGCTGTACACCGTGGGCAGATAGACATCCGCCGCCGCGCCATAGGGAAGGATTCCGTACAGCAACCCCGGAAACACGCCAATGAAGATGCAGGCAAAGGCAAACCCCAGCATCGCCATACGCATGTTGAGTGGCGGCTCCGGTGGCCGCAGGCCGGCGTCGCGTGCAAAGAACACAAACCACGGAAACTTGATCCCGGCATGCAGGAAAACGCCGGCAGAAGCAATCTCCATCAGAAACCACGCGTACATGAGCATGCGGCTTGCCGGCAAATCGTGCGCAAGCGCCGCAGACTCGGCGACCACCGAGGCGTTGATTATGGTCTTGGTCGTGAACCCGCTTGTCAGCGGAAACGCCGAGATGGCCAGCGCGCCAATGATCGCGCAAGCGGTGGTGAGCGGCATGGTACGGAACAACCCGCCCACTTCTGTGCACAGTCGCTTGCCGGTCACAAACAGCACGCTGCCCGCCGTCATCATCAGCAGGCCCTTGTAGATGATGTGCGCAAACGCGTGCGCGGTAGCGCCGTCAATCGCCAGCGGGGTTCCGACACCCACGCCGACCAGCATGAAGCCGACCTGGTTCACGATGCTGTATGCCAGGATGCGCCGGATGTCGTTCTCGAGCATCGCATAGACGATGCCGTACATCGCCATCCACAACCCGATCCAGATCAGCAGGTCAAGACCGGCAAACGAGACAATCAGGGTGAACACCGAGGCCTTGGTGGTGAACGCGCTCAGAAACACCGAGCCCGCAACGCCGCCCTCAGGGTACGCATCCGCCAGCCACGCGCTGAACGGCGGCGCGCCCGCGCACACCAGCATGCCCGCCAGCACAAGCCAGCGGCCGATGTTGGGCAGTGTCAAATCGCCCCAACCAGCCCCGAGCATCTCAAACGCGCGGAACTCAAGCGGTGCCGCGTCGCCCGCCTGCATGCGCGCATAGATGGTAATGATGACTCCGACCATCAATGCCACGCCGCCAACCGCGTGCAGCGCAAAGTAACGCATGCCGGCCCCGTAGCTGCGGGCCTGCCCGCCGGCCCAGATGACCACGGTGCTGCCGATCATCATCACTTCCCAGAACACCAGCATGGTCACGAGGTCGCCGGCAAATACGACACCGAGGCCGCCACCGCCATACACGAAGGCGGCAACCAGCTCTGCGCGGCGGTCCTGGTTCAGAGCGAACAACGCGCCGCCAAGCAGCATCAGGCAGAAGACGGTGGCGAATGCCGGCGTCGCGGCGTGCACGTGCACGGGCGACAGAGCCATGCCGAGAAACTGCATGCCCGGCTCGGTCGCGTAGGTGATTGCGTACCAGGCATGCGCCAACGCCAGCAGCGGAATCGAAAGCCCTACCACCCAGCGCGCACGACCGCGCACCAGCGCCAGCAGCAGCGCGCCAAGAAATACGGTCAGGGCCGGCGGCAGGTCAGTCAGCGCCATAGAACGTGTCCTCGCGCGACAGCCCGATGCCAAGGGCCTTGGACACAATCACCAAGGCCACCGTGCCCAGAAAACCTAGAATCGGGAAGAACCACAGCGCCTGATCAATCGTGACGTCCAGGTGCTTGAAGTGCGCCTTGTGGCTCGTGAACAAGTCAGCAGCCAGCACGATCGCCAGCAGCAGCAGGCCCGAGACAATGAACCAGCGGGGCAGGATGACTTGCTTGTTCGGTTCCATGAGCGACCCGACAGTGCCCGACCGGGCCGGGGTGGGGCGGCGCCAGTTCAGCCAAATAGCTATTCGACTACCCGGGTTGAGTCCAGCGAAAAGTCAGGGAATTGCAGTGGCCGGGTAGCGGCGGAAGTCACCTGGCAGCAGGCTAGCGTACGGCGCCGGCCAGCATTCTTGTGCGCCGGATGTCTTCCGGCAAACGGCGGATCACGCGCGTTGCAAAGTCCTCGGCATTCAGATTGTCCACCGCGCTGAGCGGGCGTGTGCCACGCTTGACCTGTCTCTCGGCACGCGACAGGTCCAGCCCGTCAACTGTGTAGGTGCGAATGGCCTTGTCCAGGCCCTTCATTTCCATTTCTTCGCTGCGCCGGTACAGGGCGTAATCGCGGATGTCCAGGTAGGTGAAATTGCAGCAGCGCACTTCGCCGCGACCCGCCAGGTCACAAAGGCGGGACGCCAGGTTGACCGTGCGTCCAAGCGCGGTGAACTCGTTCACCTGCCCCGTTCCGACGCTGCCTGAGAACACTCGGCCCTTCGCGATGCCGATGCCAAGCTCAACGCGCACCGGCTCAACGCTTCCAATTGCGCGCCGAAACTGGTCGCGGCAGTTTAGCCACGCGCAAGCCGCCTGAACTTGCAGGCCCGCTTGCACCGCACTCAGTGCGGCGTTGTCCAGCCGCCTGTCCAGGCCGAAGCTGGCCATGATGCCGTCACCGAGAAACTTCTCGACGCGCCCGCCCTCGCGCTCAATGATCGGGATCACGTCGTCTAGAAGCCGGTTAACGACACGGAATACCTCCCGGGGTTGCATGCGACCGGTCAGCAGCGTGAAGTCCCGCACATCAATAAACATGATGGCGGCGCGTGATTCCCCGCCGACACACAGCCGTCGGCTTCGCCGGTCAGCTACCCACACACAGGCCCGCGCCATGGCAGCCATGATCGCGCCCGCGAGCAGTGTCCCGTTGACCGCACCCGCTGAGAACAACACACCGCCCGCCAGCACAGCCGGCAGCAAGGTCAGGCAATGCAGCGGAAGGCTTCGGGCCGACATCTGAGCTTCCTTTGCTAGCTGCGAAGTACTCACGAGCAACTTCGGAATCGGGAAGGGCGCCGGCAAGACGATGCCAACACCCCTCCTCCAACACTGCCCTTCACGCAACATCAAATATACCAAATCACCGTAAAATGTCCAGTCGAATCAAGTGAGTCAGCGCAACCGCGCACGCGTCCGTCACATCTGTCGGCTCTGGCGTTTTCGCAAGCCCCAACTGCAGCGAAACCATGCGCGCCACCTGATCCTTGGCTGCACCGCCATTGCCCGCGACTGCACGCTTGATCACCCGCGCCGGGTATGAGTGAACGGCCAGGCCCGCCGCCCCAAGCGCCGCAAGCACAGCCCCTCGGCCCTGCCCGATTGCCAGCGCCACCTTCAGGTTGCGACCCGCAAAGGCCTCTTCCACCGCGGCTTCACCTGGCGTGTGCTGGCGTGCGACGTGCAGCAACTCATCGTGAATCGCGGCGAGCCGTAACTCCATGCGGTCACCTGCGGCGCGGATCGCCCCGCTGGCCACAAGCTTGAAGCCTCGCCCGGCGCGCTCTACCACCGCCCAACCGGTGACACGGGTGCCAGGATCCACACCAAGCACTCGATTCTGCCGCGTGGATTGCATAGAGTGCGCCACCATGACGGAAAGAGTAGCGTTGCCCGAGATCGCGTGGTACCGCCTCACGAGGGGCGAAATGGCCTTACTTGCCATTCTTTGCTTGTTGGGCGTCCTTTTATGTATTACACTGATTGCCAGCAGGGACACTGCAACCGGGATTGTCGCCACAAGAGCAGAGGTCGCACCGGCACGCATTGACGTCAATCGAGCCGGAACGGCCGAGTTGAGCGCCCTGCCCGGTATCGGCGAAAAGAAGGCAGAACGAATCATTCAAGCCAGGCATGAACGCAGCATCACCAGTCTTGAGGACCTCGCCCGCGCAGCGGGAGGAATCCCCAAGTCAGCGCTTGAGAGAATGCGGCCCTTTGTCGCCTTTGGAAATGAAGCAACAGCATCTGCACATACTGATCGTTGACGACGATGAAGACCATCGCCTGTTGTCGGCTGCGTCGTTGCGGCGCGCGCTGGCCGAGGAGTTCGACGTCCAGATCAGCGAGTGTGACTCCGGCGCCGAGGCCCTGAAATTGTTTGGTGCGGGCTCGCACGACCTGGCGTTTCTGGACTTCCGCCTGCCGGGCATCGACGGCCTTGAGGTACTGGGCGAGCTGCAATCGCGGCACGTGGACGTGCCTGTCGTGTTCGTAACCAGCCAGGGCGACCGCGACACCGTCCTCGAAGCCATGAAACGCGGGGCGATTGACTTCATCGCCAAGGACGAGTTCGGCCATGCGCGCCTGCTGCAAATCGTGCGCAGCGCGCTGGAGCGCGCGCAGTTGCGGCGAGACGTCATTCGTTCGCAGAAGCTGGCGGCAGTCGGCACGCTGGCGGGCGGCATTGCCCACGAGTTCAACAACATTCTGCAGGTGGTGCTGGGTCATTCGCAGTATGCGCTGCAAAGCAGCGACAACGAACGCCGCGAGAAGGCACTGCGCTATTGCCGCGACGCCGCCGAGAAGGGCGCGCGCATTGTCCAGCAACTGCTGTCTTTCGCGCGTAAGTCAGGCACATCAAGGGCACGTTTCCAGCTTGCCGACGCCGTTGAGGAAGCATGCGCTCTTGAGGCCCCAAACATGGAGCGCGACGGCATCACTGTTGACGTACAGATAGCCGCATCACCGATCGTGCTGGGTGATCGCGCGCAGATTGAGCAGGTGCTGCTGAACCTGCTCAGCAACGCCCGTCACGCATGCAGCACCAGCATGACATACCAGGGCGGCGCGGCGCCCCACATCCGCGCGCGGCTTGAACAAGTTGACGGCAACGCCGTGGTTTCGGTCAGCGACAACGGCGTGGGCATTCCGCCGGAGGACATGCCGCGGCTGTTTGAGGCCTTCTTTACTACCAAGGGCGCATTGGGCGGTCGCGTGTACGACGGCAAATCCGCCGGCACCGGGCTGGGGCTTGCCATCTGCGCCAACATTATCGCCGACCATCAGGGACGCATTGACGTCAACAGCCGGCCCGGCCACGGCAGCACATTCAGCGTCATTTTGCCGCCCGCGGGCGTCACGCGCGACCAGATGCCGACGGCGCGCGTCAAGAAGCGCGATGTCGCGCCATCCGGGCCCGTGCCCGATGAATTGCTGGGCAAGCGCGTGCTGGTCGTGGACGACGAGGCCATGATCGCCGAGTTGCTGCGCCAGTACCTTGAGGAAAAGGGGTTTAAGGTCGATACCGCTACCAGCTCCGCGCAGGGCGAAAAGCTGGCGCTGGAGCAGCCCTACGCCCTGATGCTCTTTGACCTGACCATGCCCGGCGGCGGCGGCGGCAAGTCACTGTTGCAAAGCCTGCGCAGCCAGCCCGGCCCCAACGCAGAAACCCCGGCGCTTGCCATCACCGGCCACGCCCCGGGCCCGCAGGACCGGCAGCTCTTCGCCGCCGGCTTTCGCGGCATTCTGCGCAAACCGTTTGAGATCCGCGAAATGGGGCGCCTGCTGGCTGACGCCATCGCCATCGGCCAATGATGCAGCGGCACGCCTGACCAGTTTACTGTATTGAGACCCAGCGCATCCCGGCGGCACAATATGCCGATAACTCATTGGCACGTTGTAGCCGGCGTAGCGCTCGCTACACTGTCGCCTTCCACGGAGGCTCGGTGGCCTTTGCCCCAATGCTTGGCCGTGGTTGAAAAAGGATTGCCATGCCGACCGACCTCAACGCGTTGGGCATTTCCGGCCCGTCCACCCTGCACCACAACCTGTCTGCCGCACGCCTGATTGAAGAATCTGTGCGCCGCGGTGAATCCCACCTGAGTGCCCATGGCGCGCTGATTGTCAACACCGGCAAGTACACCGGCCGCTCGCCAAACGACAAGTTCACGGTCCAGGACGCTGAAACCAACGACACCGTGTGGTGGGGCAAGGTCAACCGCCCGATCACGCCCGAGACTTTCGACAAGCTGCACCAGCAGGTGCTCGACTACTACAACCAGCGCGATGAAGCCTTCGTGCTCGATTGCTACGCCGGCACCGACCCCGAGTTCCGGTTGCCCGTGCGCATTGTGTGCGAAGCCGCGTGGCACAACCTGTTCGCGCGCAACATGTTCGTGCGCATCAGCGGCGATGAGCTGGCCAATTTCAAGCCCGCTTTCACCGTGTTGCACGCGCCGTACTTCGAGGCCAGGGGCGCCACGGACGGCTTGAACAGCGAAGCGTTCATCCTGACTAACTTCAGCAAGAAGGTGGTGCTGATCGGTGGCACCAAGTACGCCGGTGAAGTGAAGAAGAGCGTTTTCACGATCATGAACTACCTGCTTCCAG
>CAZZBH010000120.1:0-10325 GCA_964652605.1 uncultured Planctomycetaceae bacterium | reverse complement strand
TGATCCGGCGCGAGTGCGAGTCGTTCCCAACGGCGTCGAGGCACGCTTCAGCACCCGCGCTGATGCGCGCGAGCGGCCTGTCTTTCGCGCGCGCCACGGCATTCCAGCCGACGTGCCAGTGATGCTGTTCGCCGGCATGGACTTTCGCCGCAAGGGCCTGCTTGAAGCCGCGCGCGGGTTTATCAGCCTGGCACGCAGTGATGCCGAGACGCACTTTGTCTGCGTCGGCCGGGGCAAACCTGACCAGGCCCGCAACGAACTGCAACGGGCAGGACTTGCCGCGCGCGCGCATTTCATTGGTCCCAGCCGGGACATGCAGCGCTGGTACCAGGCGGCTGATCTGTTTGTTCTGCCCAGCATGCACGACCCCAGCGCCAACGCGGTCACTGAGGCGCTGGCCTGTGGCGTGCCGGTCATCACCAGCGGCGAAAACGGCGCGCGCCAGCACATCGTGAACGGCGTTAACGGATATGTGCTGCGCAATCGGTCCGACGCGGACGAGCTGGCCAGGTGCGCGGCGGACCTTCTGGACAATCCGCGAACACGCGATGCCGTGGCGGCGGCATCCGGCATCACGACGATTGCCGAAAACGCCGCGCGGACACTTGAGGTTTTGCGCGAGGCAAGCCAGCTGCGCGACGCAAAGCCGGCTGGCGTGCCGGATGTGCAGGGCGCGCCCACACGAACCGAGGCGCTTCGGCGACTGAAGCGCCGCATGTGGGCCGAAGGCGACGCACGCGACTACCGCCGCGTGTTTCGCGAAATGCAACGCTGACTGGCACACAGCGCGGCCATCCCTATCGTCGGGTCATTGCCGGCTGTAGCGGGAACGCACATGGCCCAAGGGCCCTTCGACCTTACGGACAAAAAGCTGCTGCTGGTCAAGCCTTCGGCGCTGGGTGACGTGTGCCAGTCTGTCGCCACGGCTTGGGCGCTCAAGGCGCGCTGGCCCGGTCTGCACCTCACGTGGCTGGTTAACACCCAGTTCGAGTCACTTGTTGCGCCGCTGAGTTGTGTCGATGCCACGATCAAGTTTGAGCGAAGCCGCCTGCGAGGATTGCTGGCGCCGATGAAGCAGCGCGGCGAGTTGAAGAGTCTCGTCCGCACGCTACGTGAGGGCCGTTTCGATGTCGCGCTGGATATGCAGGGCCTGTTTCGCAGTGGCCTGCTAAGCCGCGTGTCGGGTGCGCCGCTGCGGGTCGGCGAACGCAACGCGCGCGAGGGCGCCTGGATGTTCTACAACCATCGCGTGCAGACTCCGCCACAGCCTGTGCACGCGGTTGATCGCTACCGCGCTCTGGCGGCAGAGCTCGGTTGCGACACGCCTGCGCGACAGGACCTCGATGTGAGCGACGCAGAGCGGGAAGATGCCCGCGAGCTGCTTAAAGTCGCCGGATACACTGCCGGCCCATTGGTCGCGGTCTGCCCCGGCGCGCGCTGGGAAACCAAGATCTATCCGCCCGAGCGCATGGCGGCGGTACTGGATGCGCTGGCGCGGCAAGCCGGTGTCGTATCGCCGGTGCTGACGGGCAGCCCGGATATGAACGAGCTGTGCGCCCGAATTGCCGAACGCTGCGAAGTCGCACGCCCCGTGAACCTGTGTGGCCGCACCAGCCTGCGCCAATTGGCGGCGATTCTGGACATTTCCGCGCTGCTGTTGACCTGCGATTCCGGGCCGATGCACATGGCCGCCGCCCAGGCAACACCGGTGTGCGCACTGCTGGGCCCGACCGATCCATTGCGCACCGGCCCCTACGGGCAGCTCGATCATGTCGTGCGCGGCGGCTGCGAACTGATGCCCTGCCTGAAACGCACTTGCCCCGGTTTCGGAATCAAATGCATGCGTGAGCTGCACCCCGACCGCGTCACGGAAAAGGCACTGGTACTGCTGGCGACAACAGCCGATAAGATCAAGGCATCCGGCGACATCGTGAGCCATGGCGCAAGCTGAAACGAAAAAGGTTGACTGGGCCAATCTGCGCAAGGCAGTTGCGTATGCGCGTCGCCTTTGGCCGCTGATTCGTCCGCAATGGCCGCAGTTGATTCTGGTGATCCTGGGCATGGCGCTGTTCGCCGGGGGCTACGCCGCGCGCATCTTTGTTCTGGGCAAGTTTTTGAATGTCATGAATCGCCATAACCGGGACGCCGTCACCGACGAAGTCGCCCTGGCCCTTCTGCAGGAAGTCGCACCGCTGGCCGGCATCCTGTTTGTCGGCGCGGTCGGCATGGCCGTCGGCACGTACTTGAAGCAGTATTACCAGGGATACCTGCGGTCCTCGACCATCATGAACCTGCAGCGCCACATTGTCGATCGCGTGCTCAAGCAGCCGATGTCGTTCTTCAACACCGAGCGCAAGGGCGCGCTGATGTCGCGCATGACCACCAATGCGCGCTCAGCCGGCCAGCTTGTTCAGATTATGCTGGATGTCGTCCTGGCGCAGCCGCTTATCATGATCGGCGTGGTCTCGGTGCTGTTGTACTTCAGCCCGATGCTCACCCTGATGACCTTCGTGGTGTTCCCGATTGTGCTCGGCCCGGTGTTGCTGTTCGCGGGCAAGATTCGCTCGGCAACGCGCAAGAAGTACAAGAAGCTTGAGGCGAGCGGCAACTTCTTTCATCAGATGCTCGATGGCATCCGCGTCGTGAAGGGCTATCGGCTTGAGGATTCGCAGCGCGAAGAGTTCCGGCGCGTGTCACAGGACGTCTTCACGCGCGAGCGCAAAGTCGCGCGCTACAAGGGCAGCGCGCGATTCGGCGTTGAGTTTACGTACAACACGCTGCTTGCGCTGGGGCTCTTCGGCGTGGGGTTCGTGATGACTGCCGACTGGTTCAGGGATAGCGGCGGGCTGGTTCTGTTCGTGACCTACTTTGCAGGCTTGATCTTTCTGTATGACCCCGCCCGCAAACTCGGCCACTCTGTCAACGAGATCCAGGAGTCCACAGCCGGGCTTGACCGCGTCTTTGAGCTGATGGATCGCGAGCCGGAAATCCAGGACAAGCCCGGCGCCATCGAAGCGCCACACGAGTTCAGCAAGATCGAGTTCGACGCCGTCGGTTTTGAGTACATCGAAAATCACCCCGTGCTCAGCGATATTCACATCGCGGTTCGGCGCGGCGAAATGGTCGCGCTGGTGGGGCAATCCGGCCACGGCAAATCGACGCTGATGGATCTCATCCCGCGCTTCTACGACCCGACCGAAGGCGCCATCCGCGTTGACGGCACCGACCTGCGCGACTTCAGGCAGGAAAGCTGGCTGCGCAACATCGCCATCGTCAACCAGGACACCTTCCTTTTCAACAACAGCGTGCGCGACAACATCCGCGCGGGCCGCCCCGACGCAACCGAGGACGAGATCATCCAGGCGGCCAAAGCCGCACACATCTGGGCCGAGATCCAGGAGATGCCGCAGGGCCTCGACACAAAGCTGGGCGATCGCGGCGTCACGATTTCCGGCGGGCAGCGCCAGCGCATTGCCATCGCGCGCGCGTTTCTGCGCAAGTCGCCGATTCTGCTGCTGGATGAAGCTACCAGCAGCCTCGACACACAGTCTGAACGCGAAGTGCAAAAGGCGCTCGACGAGCTCATTGAGGAATGCACCGTGTTCGCCGTCGCACACCGTCTAAGCACCGTGCGCAACGCCGATCTTATCCTGGTGCTCAACGAGGGACGCATCATTGAGCGCGGCACCCACGACCAGCTGATGCAGCTTGACGGCGCGTATGCCGCCGCGTACAGGCTTCAGCACGGCAGCGAAACTGAACCCGGCGCCGAACAACCCGCGCACTCCGAAAGCGCAAATGCCTGAGCAGACACCCAGCCGCGAAGTCTCCGAAAGCCCGCCACGGCGCGATACGACGCGCGTCAAACCGTCTGATCGCACACGCGACACCGAGCGCATCGCGCCATCCGGTTTTCACGTCGTCGTGGTCGCGCCTGAGCTGCTGCTGGACGGCGTCACGCTGTACGCCCGCACTCTGCTGCGGGCGCTGCGAGCATCCGGCGACAAGGTGATGCTCGTGTCGCCCGGCGGCCCGCTCAATGAGACGTTGCATGAGTGCTACGATCATCGCGCCGACATCCCCGCCGGCCGCCTTGGGTTCTTTGCGCGCGGAAAGCTGCTGGATGCCGTGGACGAATTTGAGCCCGACATCATCCACGCAGCCGTCCCTGACCCTGCCCTGCCCGCCATCCGCATCGCCGATGAATTCGGCGCGCCGCTGGCCGTCAGCGTTCACGGCGTCAAACCGGGCGAAACGCCGGCCGTCGGCGACACGCGCTTTGACGCCTACATCGCGTCTGATCACGGCGTGCGCCAGGCGTTGCTGAACCAGTGCAGGCTGGAGCGCCACCGCACAACGCTGGTGCAGGATTGCGTCTATCCTGAGCGCAAACCGGTCGAACAAACCGAGTCACGCCGCCGCCCCGTCGCCGCATGGGTCGGCCCGTTGACTGCCGGTTGCGGCTACCACTGTTTCATTGAAGCCGCCATGAAAATCCAGGCACGCGGCCTGGACACCATGTTCACCATCCTCGGGTCGGGCCCTGAGGCTCCGGCTGTGCGCGACGCGGTGCACGAGCGTGGCATGCTGCAGCGCATCGTGGTGGTCGATCGCCTGTTCGATTACGGCAACACGTGGGAGCCCTTTGACGTCGTCGTCATCGACTCAAGGCAGCGCTCGGCGGGCATGCTCGTGCTGCACGCCATGGCCAACGGCCGCCCCGTTGTCGCCACCGAAGGCAACGCGATCTTTGACCTGATCAACGACGGCGTCGATGGATTGATCGTGCCCCGCGACAACCCCGAAACCATGGCCGAGCGCATCCAGCTTCTCGTGCAGAACCCCGCAGAGCGCTTTCGCATGGGCATGGCCGGCTTCACTAAGGTAGAAGAAATCTACAAACCATCCGCCATGGCCAACGCGCTGAACACCGTGTACGCCATGATGATCAAAGAAGAGCCGCTACCCAAAGCTTTCGAGACAGCCAAAGTCAGCAAACGAAAATAGCCGCACGCCCCCTCGCCTGCGCTGACACCTTCAATCGTTGCCTTGCAGACGCTAAACCTGACCTATGGCCGTCTCCCGCTACGACAAACTCTTTGCGCATGTTGCTTCGATTACCGGCTTGCTGGCCTCGAAGCAGATTGAGCAGCTTTTCGGCGCCGTAGAATCAGGCGAGGCGCGCGACATGGCCACCGCCGCATCGCGCCGCGGCTTTCTGGCGCCCGATGTCGCCGCCGCCGTCTCCATCCTCTCGTCGGAGCTTGCGTCCCGCCGCATTGCCGAAGACATCAACCCATCGGGCATCGTCGGCGCATCGCGCGGCGGCGACCAGCCCAGCGAGATCTACCCCCGCGCGCTGGGCAACTACCACAAGCTGCAGCAGGTCGCCCGCGGCGCCATGGGCATCATCTTCAAGGGCGAGCGCCGCAGCGATGGCGCCGTCGTCGCGCTGAAAGTCCTGCCCCTGCAATCGCTGCATGACCCCAAAGACGCTGATCGCTTCAAGCGCGAAATCGAAACCATCACCAGCCTCGTCCACCCCAACATCGTGCGGGTCTTCGACTTCGGCCAGGTCGAAGACTTCCTCTACTATGTCATGGAGTTCATCGACGGCCGCTCATTGCGCGAGCTCATCTACGACCGCGGCCACCTGTCACCCTTCCATGGCGCTGAAATCATCCGCGATGCCGCGCGCGGCGTCGCCTTTGCACACCAGCACGGCGTCATCCACCGCGATCTCAAGCCCAGCAACATCATGATCGCCAAAGACGGCAGCGTCAAAATCGTTGACTTCGGCCTGGCCTTCCACAAGTCAAGCCATGTCCTTACCGCCACCGGCATCACCCTGGGCACGCCCGCGTACATGAGCCCCGAGCAGATCGACGGCTCACGCACAGACATCAACGAGCGCAGCGACATCTACAGCCTCGGCGTCTCGCTGTACGAAACCCTCACCGGCATGCGCCCCTTCGAGGGCGAAAACCAGTACGACGTCATGAAGCGCGTACTCTTCGATGAGCCCGTGCCTGCCCACAAAGCCAACCCCACAGTGCCCGAGGCGCTAAGCCGCATCATAGCCAGGGCCACAGCGCGCAACCCAGCCGACCGCTACCAGAAAGCCGGCGAGCTCATCACCGCGCTCGATGAGTTCATAGACGAGTAGAAGTGGCATCGCGTGGCATCGGCCTCTGGCCGATGGAGTATTCACGGGCCTCCGGCCCGTGCCGGCATCGCCGGGACGGCGATGCTACTCCATTGGCGGGACGCCAATGCCACTTTTTTCCTTGCGTGCTGATTCTGGCTTGCCTACACATCCAGCCATGTCGGCCATACAAAAGCGCATGGGCGCGAACTTGCCGCACTGGACGGCTGACGGCGCAACGTATTCGGTTACTTTTCGTCTGGCGGACGCAATTCCGGAGGCGGCTCAACGCCGGCTGACCCTTGAACTGAACGCTCTGGAAAGGCCGTCCAACGCGGTGCCGAGCTTGATCTTGCGGGCCAGGTTCGTCTTGCGCGGCTGAGATCTGAGAAGGTCGATGAATCCCTGAACGCAGGCCACGGCGAATGCCTGCTGCGCCAAGACGCCTGCGCGCAAGTCGTTGCTGACGCGTTATCCCATTTTGACGGCAAGCGATACCGGATTGTCGCTTGGTGTGTCATGCCCAACCACGTACATGTCGTGCTGACACCTCTGCCCGGGTTTGCACTTTCAAGCATCCTGCACTCATGGAAGTCCTTCACAGCCAAAGCAATCAACAAGCACCTCGGGCGCAGCGGCACGGTGTGGCAAGCCGAATCGTACGATCACCTGGTACGCAACCGGGCCGATCTGATGCATCACGTCTTCTACACGCGCGAGAACCCACAAAGGGCAGGGCTCAAGGACTGGCCCTGGGTAGGGTAAGTGGCACAGCCGCTGCGTGACATCGCCGATGCGTGGCATCGGCGCTGCGTGGCATCGGCGTCCCGCCGATGGAGTATTCACGGGCCTCCGGCCCGTGCAGGGAGCGGGCCTCCGGCCCGTGTCGGCAGCGGGCCTCCGGCCCGTGCTTTCAGCGGCGGGACGCCGCTGATACTCCATTGGCGGGACGCCAATGCCACGGCTTGTTGTGGTGTAAGATTTGTCAAGGGTTGCTTAAGCGTCTGCGGTGGCGTATGTTGCAGTAAATCAACGTGTTGGCTTACGATTTTTCTGTTTTTGTGTTGGACGGTCTGTCATGTCCATGATAGTTTCGTGACACAGGCGTAGGACAGGCATGATGATTCGTGTGTGTGCTGGTGACGAACTAACGTCCGACAAGACACGAGCCGGAATCCTTGCCCAAGCCACTTGACCTTTTACTGTTTGAAACCTGCCCGCTGGGCAACCTGCATGGAGAGAACGATGCGTAGTAACAAGAAAGGCTTCACCTTGATCGAGCTGCTGATCGTGGTGGTGATCGTGGGCATCCTCGCCCTCGCCGCCATTCCCCTGATCACCAGCAACACAGAAGAAGCACGTATGGCAGAAGGCCGTTCGATGCTCGGTGGCATGCGCAACCAAGCTCGCGCGGGCTACTCAAGGACGGGCTCGATACCCGCCGACTTGGCAGCATGCGGCGTGACTGCGAACCAGCTGATTGGTGAGTTCTACACTGTGCTCAACGATTTCGGTGCTGTGGGAGCCTTCGATGTTTCCGTCGGTGCTAGACCCCCAGCAGGCGGCAATGACCCCGACCTGGACCTGTCCTTCAATTGGGAGGATGGCCGGAGCGAGTTTCTCGTAGACGGCGTGGCAGAATGACGGGCTAACGATGCTTGAAAGGGGGCTGCGCTCGATGCGGCCCCCTTTTTTTGATTAATGTGAACAAGCGAGCTGCAATCTTACATGTTGCTAGATGCAACTTGCCATCTCATGCTTGGCAGTGTATTGTGTGGTGTAAGATTCGCGGGAGAACTCCAATGACAACAGGGGCAATAAAATCAGCTGCGCGGCGCGGTTTCACTCTTCCAGAGGCCATCATTGGGGCTTTCATCATAATGGTTGTGTCAATGGCGGGTCTGTACGCGTATGCGGAGGCCCGCATCACAACTATCAACGAGTGGCATGAGCAGAACGCCTTGTTTCTTGGGGAGCGCGAGATCGAATCCTGGCAGGGTGCCGGCTACACTGGCCTCTCCGGCTGGGCGCAGAATCAGGTCGTGGACATAGCCAGTCCGAGCAACACGTTCCTGCCATACGGGTACGCGCAAGCCTTTCCTGATCCCGAGTGGAACACCACCGGCCGCTTCAAACCGGTTGCGCTGAACGACTTTCAGTACCGAGTCCGTGCGCAGCTCTGGTATAGCGCAGCACGCCCGGAGCCGCCTGAGACTCCAACTGATTTCTTTGTGGAAGACACCTGGAACAACGGTAGCGGTGACATTGTCTCGCGTTATCGACTCGTTCGAGTTCACATCCAGTGGGGCAACTTCAGTGGGTTTGACTCAGACAAGAGACTGGTCTTGGAGACGCGCATCGCGCGTTAGGAGGACAGCATGCAAAGGTCAACGCGAAGGGGCATGTCGTTGATAGAGTTGACTGTTGCGATGGCGATCAGTGCCATCGTGCTGTCCACTATTGGATTTGTTTTGGTGATGATGACTAACGGATTCAATGAGATGGAGGACTTCGGCAACGCCACGGGGCGAGTCGACATGATCCGACTGCTGACCTTCGACGCCCGCACTGGCGACAGCATGCTATTTCCGACCACTAACGGCGCAAACGGGGCTTACACGGACGGCAGTGCCAACGGCCACCGTGTGCGCTTTCGTGCCATTGAGTACAACCCGACAACCGAGAGTTCGACGCCCGTCTTCATCCAGTGGGAGTCACGTCGCACAGGCAACACCGGGCCATACGTCGTATCGCGCTGGCGCATGGTCGATGCCAACAACAACAACATTGACGATGACGGCAGCTACACGCAGACCTTCGGCGAATCGCCTGTCCAGGTGTTCACTATTCAGCGCGTGAACCGCCAGAACTTCAACATCGAGATGGAAACCACTGAGGGCAACGAGACAGCACACGTCCAGTTGGCTGTAACACTCCGCAACGTGCAGTAGTGCGGCCCGTGGCATTGGCGTCTCGCCAATGTAGTGGCATTGGCGTCTCGCCAATGTAGTGGCATTGGCGTCTCGCCAATTGCTTTTCACGGGCGGGACGCCGATGCCACGTGTCTTGTTCACGGGCGGGACGCCCGTGACACTCCATCGGCGGGACGCCGATGCCACGTGTCTTGTTCACGGGCGGGACGCCCGTGACACGCCATCGGCGGGACGCCGATGCCAATGCGGCCATGCAACCACTTTCCGCTTGACTTCTAAAAATCATCCACAAGGCACCCCAAACTGTGGCCAAATTGTGCGTATCTTCTTACGCCGTGCGTAGTTGACGCTTGCGGTTTCACCCAGTACCTTTCCTCCGTCAGTTTCCCATGCACAGGCAAATTGTCACCGGAAGGAAACATGGCCACGCTTGCTGTCGGCATTGATGTTGGAACTTCTTCCGTCAAGGCGGTTGCGCTGAAACGCACAGGCTCCGGATTCTCGCTAAAAAGCGTGGGCCAGGCCGATATCCGCCGCTCTGAGTTCCATCCCGAAGAGTCACCACAGGCCATCGCCGAGGCCCCACTGCGCGCCCTTGAGCGCGTCTCACAGGACAGCGCGTTTGCACGCAAGGCCTGCGCCTTTGGCGTTTCAGGCCCCCGCGTTGCGCCCCGCCTGTTCAAGTTCCCCAGTATCCCCAAATCTGAAGTCGAAGCCGCCATCCGCTTTGAGGCCGAGCAGATCATCCCCTTTGACCTCGCCCAGGCGGCGCTTGATTTCGTGCTGTTTGACGAGCTGCTTGAAGAGGGCAAGCCCATCATGGAGGGGCTGGTCGTCGCCGTGCATCGCGAAGAGGTGGATAAGCGCTTTGTGCTGCTGAAAAGCGCCGGCTTTGACCCCGTGATCCTGGATATCGACACACTGGCGCTGGCTAACGCCTACACCGAGACTGAGGGTGTCAACGAGCGCGAAACCGTCGCGCTGCTCAACATCGGTGCGCGCTTTACCAACCTGGCGATGATGAACGGCCCGCGCCGCGTGTTTGTGCGCGATATCGCCACCGGCGGCGACATGCTGTCGCGCGCCATCAGCGAAATCTACGGCCTTGACCTGCCGCAGGCCGAAAAGCGCAAGCGCGAAGCCGCATTCACGCCGCTGGACGACCTCGAAGGCGGCGGGTTTGACGAATTCAGCGGCACCGACGGCGGCGCCATGGCGGGCTTTGGCGGCGACACCGAAGGCGGCGG
>CAZZBH010000119.1:0-10386 GCA_964652605.1 uncultured Planctomycetaceae bacterium | reverse complement strand
GATTCGCCTTTGATGGCGGTGTGAACGAATCTTCCCCTGAACCGATCCGCTTTTCCGACGAAACGCTGGCCAGCGTGCAGGCCTTCTGCGCCGAGCCTCGTGGCGTTGAAGACATCGCTGCGCACCTTGGCGTGGAGGATTCGGATGAATTGCGTGACTGGCTGGAATCACTGGCGTTTGCCGGAAAGATGCAACGCCACAAGGGCCGCCGCTACCAGACGGTGAAGATTCCGGCTGTGGTAGGTACGTATCGCCGCTCGCGCGGGTACGGCAAAACCGGCGGGTTCGTTGTCCCGCGTTCGCGCGAAATGGCAACCGTGGACATCCCAAGCGGGCTGGAAGAAGGCGCGCAGGATGGCGACACCGTGCTGGCCAGCTACAAGCGCGGCCGCGCGGCAAGCCCGCGCCGCCGCCGCGACGCGGGCCAGGGCGTAACCGGCCGCGTGCTCAGCATCATCGACGCCCGCGCCAACGAAGCCGCGGGCGTGTTCGAGATCAGCTATTCCGGCAAGCCGCGCGTGCGCCTCGAAGGCTACAACCTGCCGCGCTACGCCAGCATCGCGCCGCACGAAGTGCACCGCACCAAGCCCGGCACCGTGGTGCGCGTGAAGCTGCTGCGCAAGCCGGATTCGCGCGGCGGCGCGCGGGCCGAGCTGCTGGGCAGCGTCGGCAACATCGACAACCCGCTGCATGATCTGGACAATTTAATAGCACTGTTCGGGTTTCCGGGCGACTTCAGCGAGGAGGCTTTGCAGCAGGCAAAGGCCCTGCCGCGCGACCCCGACCCAACCGACTTCAAGGGCCGCGTGGACTTGCGTGAGCTGCCGATCATCACCATCGACCCGCGCGACGCCGAGGACCACGACGACGCCATCAGCATCGAAGCGCTGAACGACGGGCTGGTGCGGCTTGGCGTGCACATCGCCGACGTGTCACGGTACGTCACTCCCGGCAGCCCGCTGGATGAAGACGCGCGCTTTCGCGCAACCAGCGTGTACCTGCCAGGCAAACTGATCCCGATGCTGCCCAAAGAACTGTCCGCAGGCCTTTGCAGCCTGCACGACAGTGTGGACCGGCTTGCGAAATCGGTGTTCATGGTTTTCGACGAGCACGGCGAGCTGGTGCGCCGCGAGATCGTGGACAGTGTGGTGCGCGTGCGGCGCTTCCTTAACTACGAGGAAGTGCTGCCCGTGCTGGAGGGCAAGGCCAGTACTGATGACGCCGTAGTGGACGATCTGCTGATCGCCGGGCGCAAGCTGGCGGACGCGCTGCTCGCGAGGCGCCTGGCGCGCGGGGCACTGATCCTGGAGATTCCGCGCCCGCACGTGATCGTGGACGAAGCCGGCTTGGCGAAAGAGATTTTCGAAGAGAAGTCCGATCCCGCCCACAACCTGATCGAGGAGTTCATGCTCGCCGCCAACGAGGCGGTCGCGCACTTCCTGCTGGAGCGCGGCTTGCCTTACATCGGGCGCATCCACCCGCCGCCCGAGGAGGACTCGGTTGAGGACTTCTACGAATTCTGCGAAGAGATGAAGCTCAGCAAGCCGGACTTCGACAAGCCGGGCGAGTTGCAGAAGTTCCTCAACGAGGTGATCAAGCAACCCGGCGGGGACGCCGTCCACTACGCCTTGCTTCGCAGTCTTACCCGCGCGATCTACCATGCCGGGCCCGAGCTGCACTACGCGCTGGCGGTGAAGAAGTACGTACACTTCACGTCGCCGATCAGGCGCTACCCGGACACCATCACTCACCAGGTGCTTTCGGAGTACATGGCAATCGGGGGCGTGCTGCGCTGGGAGCGCGACGCACTGGACCTGCCGTGGGCCGACGGCAGGAAGTCTCGGGCGCCCAAGCCAAAGCTCGACGGCAAAAGGATAGCCGACTATGAAAAGTGGGAGTTCAGCATGCACCACATCGCAGCGCATTGCACGGAGCGCAGCATTCGCGCGGATCGTGGCGAGCTGGCGGCGGACCAGATCAAGATCCTTCGGACACTGATCCCGCGAATCGGCGAGGTGTTTCACGGCACAATCGTCGGCGTCAGCGCGATGAGCATCACTGTGCGGCTGGACGGCAATCTCGCGGAGGGCTACGTCGAGTTCAGCGAGCTGACGGATGGTTGGGTTGAGGCGCACCGTTTCTGGGCGCACTACGACACGGGCGCGGGCACGCGGCGGGTGATGCTCGGCGACCGCATGGAAGTAGAGATCGCGGGTGTAGATCTCGCATCCAGAAGCCTGCGGCTCACGCCGGTAGGCGAGCACGCCATACACCACACCTACTCCCGCCGCGGCAACCAACGAGACCGCCGCAACCGAAAAAACGACCGTCGGCGAAAGCGGCGCTAAGTCCATAACCGAGGTAATTCGGCACGAGAGCGCGGTTCAAACAGCAAACCGCCGAGTCGCGGAGACGCCGAGAACGGCAGTTCCTAGACGACCGATAGAACGCCCACGGGCTGGGGCAAGTGGCGTCTTTTGCACATTCCTGCCCGTCCGGAAGATCCTGACAGTGGCAGCTTTCTCTGCGCCTCCGCGTCTCCGCGGTGAGCAGTCTGGATAGCACATTGAGGAGAGCCTTTCCGACGATCTCATCCGTTGTTGTAGGTCGCACGTGCCGCTATGTTGCGGGTTCGGTCTTTGGGGCCGTGCGGGGAGACATAGTCATGGCCAGGTACGAGAGCCCGGATTTCTTCAACCTTGACGAGTTGCTCAGCGAAGACGATCGCAACGTTCGCGACACCGTGCGCGACTTCGTTGACGACAACGTCATGCCCGTCATCGAAGACAAATACGAAAAAGGCGAGTTCCCCACCGAGATCATTCCCAAGCTCGGCGAGCTCGGCGTGCTCGGCGCCAACCTGCCCGAGGAGTTCGGTTGCGCCGGCATGAACAACGTCGCCTACGGGCTGATCAACCAGGAGCTTGAACGCGGCGATTCCGGCGTGCGCAGCTTCGCCAGCGTGCAGTCGGCGCTGGTCATGTACCCGATCTATGCCTTCGGCAGCGACGACCAGAAGAAGAAGTACCTGCCGGAGCTTGCCAACGCGCGCATGATCGGTTGCTTTGGCCTGACCGAGCCCGACTACGGCAGCAACCCAGCCGGCATGATCACCCGCGCCGTCAAAGACGGCAAAGACTGGGTGCTCAACGGCGCCAAGATGTGGATCACCAACGGCAACCTTGCAGACATAGCCGTTGTGTGGGCCAAGACTGGCGACAGCGACGATGCATCCAGCATCCGCGGGTTTCTCGTGGACAAGGGCGCCGAGGGATTTGAAGTGCGCGAGCAGAAGAAGAAGCTTTCGCTGCGCGCCAGCAACACCAGCGAGCTGTTCTTTACCGACGTGCGCCTGCCGGAAGACGCGATTCTTCCCAAGGCGGAAGGCTTGAAGGGCCCGCTGAGCTGCCTGACGCAGGCGCGATACGGCATCGCTTGGGGCGCGCTGGGTGCCGCCATGGCCTGCTTTGACGTGGTCAAGCGCTACGCCAACGAGCGTATCGTCTTCGGCAAGCCGCTGGGCGCGCACCAGACCACGCAACACAAGCTGCAGCGCATGCTCACCGAAATCACCAAGGGCCAGCTGATGGCGTGGCGGCTTGGCAAGCTGAAGGATGAGGGGAAGATGACCCACTTCCAGGTCAGCATGGCCAAGATGAACAACGTCGGCATCGCGCTGGATGTGGCGCGGTCGGCGCGCGAGATCCTGGGCGCCAACGGCATCATGCTCGAGTACCACGTTGCGCGACACATGGCCAACCTCGAAAGCGTAAAGACCTACGAAGGCACGAACGACATCCACAGCCTCGCCATAGGCCAACACATAACCGGCCACAGCGCGTTCGCTTAGAGCCCCGGCCGGAAGGCCGGGGGTCGCGGCGCACGCGCCGCGACAAGACGCCCGTGCCGCGGCATCCGCACCGTACACGGGCAACGGAATTGCCTCGGGGTTCGTCGCAGGGCGGGACGCCCTGCGACCCTCGGCGTTCCCGCCGGGGCTCCTGTTCAAACCAGTTGAAGGGCACGGCGGACGATGTCTTCGGTGCTGGCGTTCTCGCCGACCTTGGCGACAGACTTTCTCACCGCCTCTTCGCTCTTCACCGCCGGATACCCCAGCGCCACCAGTGCAAGCACCGCGTCGGCGGCTGGTGAGTCAGCCCTGATTGAAGCAGCGCCCGCCGTCGCGCTTATCGCGCCCTTCGCCCATGGCGCTACTTTGTCGCGCAACTCGGTGATCATGCGCTCAGCCGTTTTGGGGCCGATGCCTTTAAACTTCTTGAGCGCCGGCAGGTCGGCGTTGGCGATCAGCTCGATCAGTCGATCCGCATCGGCTGCACACAACACCTGCAAAGCCGTCGCCGGGCCGATGCCTTTTACTTCGAGCAAAGCGCGAAACAGCCGGCGTTCGTCTTCGGTGTGAAAGCCGAACAGTCGCTCCTCGCCCTGCTCGGCGTTGAACGTGTGGTAGATCAGCAGCGTGGCTTCGGAGCCGGGCTTCAGGCGCGACGAGGTGCTGATGGGCACCAGTACGCGATAGCCCATGCCGCCAACGTCGATTACCGCAACGCCAGGCAAGGCCGAATGAACTTTGCCGCGAATGAATTCGTACATGGCGAGCTTTTAGCGTGCGCAAGTGCGGGCGTACACAGGCGCACCCACGGCGCGTCAGCCTTCAAAGTGCTTCCATAACTTCGGGTACAGCGCCGGCAATTCATCTTCCTCCCACGCTCTGCCGCGCGGCTCCGCGGGGCGCTGCGGCAGCGGCACGTCGAGATCCTCGGCTGTGCGCGCGATGTAGGCTTCGGCGGCGGCGTACATCAGGGCTTCGGCCTCAAGCACGACTTCGCGGGGGTCGGGCTCGGCTTTTACGAAATCCAGCAGACTTTCGGGGTCATCCAGCGCTCGCTGAAAGGCCTGTTGCCCCTGCCCGATCAGCCAGGCGCGGAAGTAGTCGAATCCGTCGTCGCTGCACCCGCCGTGGATCACGTACGCCGCACCCCACAGTTCCCAGCGGTAGCTTTCGTTCATGAACTCCATGAACTGGCGCTCGAAATCCTCAATCTCCGGCGTGCTGCGCTGCTTGAGCAGTTCTGTCAGGTGCTCGGCCTGGCTGTCGGCGCGCGAGACGGCGTCCTCGCCCTCAGCCAGCCCGCGGGACTCATCGATCAGGGCCCAGAAGCGTGCGACATCCATGGAAAGACTCCACGACTGCCAACATGGTAATCCGCGGCGCGGGACAGGCAACGCGTGCACCGCGCGTGGCGACCGTAAGGCGGCAACCGGCAGGCGTTAGACTGCGGGGACTGGTGACCCGGGCATCGTGAATTACACTCCCGCCGGAGTGGATCGGTAGCTCAATGGTAGAGTAGCGGCCTTTTAAGCCGTGGGTTGTGGGTTCGAGTCCCACCCGATCCACCAGCCTATAATGCAAGCGGGGAGCGGCTTTCGAGCCACTCCCCGCTTTGCACTCAAGGCTGGTACGCCCGAGAGGATTCGAACCTCCGACCTACGGCTCCGGAAACCGTCGCTCTATCCAGCTGAGCTACGGGCGCGTGAGCAAAACTGTAGCCCGACGCATGAATGCGTCAATGCGGGGCGCCGCGGCGATTCACGAGCCTTCGACCGTCACGCCCAGGCTGCGCAGGTACTCGATCGCCTGGTCCAGCGACTCGGTGCCGCCTTCCAGGCTCAGCTCGAGATACCCGTGCTCGTCCGTCACGTTGGCTCGCGCTATGTTGAACGACACGCCAAAGCGCGTCGCGATGTTGTGCAGAATTGGTTCACGCACCAGCCTCTGCGGGAAGCTGAGCGTCAGTTTCTTGATCGTGATCGACATCTTCACTCCTGTCACCGACCCACTTGGTGAGCGCATCCATTGTAGTCGCAACGGTCACCAATTCCCATCCCACTTCACCGTGAATCGCTGCAAGGCCAGCCGAGCCGCGCCAACAGGCAACACGGCCTTTGTCACACCGCCTGCAGCAGGCATACCGGCTTGCTACGCCACCATGCGGGCGCGCATGCGGCGCATCACCACGGCGAACAAGATCGCGCACAGAGCAATGATCCATCCGGCACTGGCGGCGTGGCTCCAGTCCAGCGGCCCTTGCGCCAACCCGCGCATCAGACGCACCGAGTGAAACAGCGGCGTGAACCAGGCAATGGTCTCGCCGTGGCCACCGGCGATCTGCGGGTCATCCAGCGGGAAGAAGATGCCGCTGAACAGGAACAGCGGCGTCAGCCACAGCGTGTAATAGAACCCGTAGTAGTTGATGTTGCGGATGCTGGCTGTGAAGGTCAGGCCGATCAGCGCGAACATGAGGGCTGTCAGCAGCATCGCGACGGGCAGCAGCAGGGCGAACGGAGTAACGATGATCTGGTGGCCGAACAGCGTGAACCCGGCCAAAACGATCATGAACGCCATGCCGTAGATCAACCCGCGCGAGACGGCCCAGAGCAATTCGCCGAACGCGATGTCCTGGATCTGCGCCGGTGTTGCCAGGTACGCGTCGTACAGCTTGGCGAAGTTCATTTTGACGAAGACGTTGTAGGTGGTTTCGAAGCTGGCGCCCTGCATGGCGCTGGCAGCCATCAAGCCGGGGGCGATGAACTCGATGTACGTCAACCCGCCGACGCCGCGGCCCACAAAGATGCCCAGCCCCAGCCCCATGCCCAGCAGGTACAGCACCGGATCGAAAAAGTTCGGCAGGATGTTCGTGGTCCAGTTATGCGAGTACTCCGTCAGGTTGCGGCGCCAGACGGCTACGGAGGTGGTGAGGTCGATGTCGCCGGGTAGTCTCATGGTGTCATACCACAGAGGCACGGAGTTACGGAGAAAGGCAAATGCGTCAGGATTTTCAGGATGCGCAGGATGAAATCCTTTCAATATTGCACGTTTTGACCGTAGTTCTCTGTGGCTCCGTGACTCTGTGGTTCAAGTTCATTCCTCCAGCCCGCGCCCGGTAATCTTGAGGAACACATCTTCTAACGTGCTGCGGCGTAACAGGGTTTCGGCGTCTGGTAGTAGCTGTGCGGCGCGGGTTACCACCGCTTCGCCGTTGTCCACGTACATCAGCAGGTGGTCGTTGTGGATTTCGTGGCGCTTGGCCATGGCGCCAAGTTCGGCGAGCGCGCCACTGTGGGTTGCCGCGTTGCTTGAAGGGCCGGCCATCGCTGGCCGGCCTGACGTGGTTGGCAATGCTACTTCTACTACGTGGCTGCTTACGTGCTCTTTGATCAGGTCCTTGGGGCGGCCCTGGGCTACGATCTTGCCTTTGTCCATGATGACCAGCGCGTCGCATAGCTGCTCGGCTTCGTCCATGTAGTGCGTGGTCAGGATCAGCGTGGCTTGCTTGCGCTTCAGCTCGCGCAGGCGGTCCCACAGGTTGATCCTGGCCTGCGGGTCCAAGCCGGTGGTCGGCTCGTCGAGCACCACAAGCTCCGGGTTGCCGAGCAACCCACGGGCAATCAATGCACGCCTGCGCATGCCCCCGGACAGTTCGCGGATCTTCGAGGTCGTCTTGTCGGTCAGGCGCACAAACTCGATCATCTCGCGCGTGCGTTGTTTGGCTTTGGCGCGTGAGAGTCCGTAAAAGCGCGCGAACACCTCGAGGTTCTCGCGCAGCATCAACTCTTCGTCGAGGTTGTCCTCCTGCGGCACCACGCCGATGCGCGACTTGATCGCGCGGTCGTTGCGCCCGCCCGCGGCTTCGTGGCCGAGGATCACCAGGCTGCCGCCGCCCACGGGCGACGCGCGGTAGATCATGCGCATGGTGGTCGTCTTGCCCGCGCCGTTGGGGCCGAGGAATCCAAAACACACGCCGCGCGGAATTTCAAAATCCACGCCAGCCACGGCGGTAAAGTCGCCGTAGCTCTTGGTCAATCCGGTTGCCGTGACAGCCGCATCCATGGCCGCGGGTTTTAGCAGTTTCGGCGGCAAAGCGTCTCTCGCAGAGTCGCTGAGGCGCAGAGAACTGCAACGACGCTACGGCAGAAAGAACAGGACGGGCAGGAAGTCCGGACAAAGCACAGTCCTGCTGGTCCTGCCCGTCCTGTTGTCTTTCTCTGCGCCTTTGCGTCTCTGCGAGAGACCGCAGTTCACGCCAGCGGGATTGCCAGCATCTCCTGGGCCAGTTCGAAGCCGGCTTCTAAAACACGCCGCGCCGCTCGGCTGGCGGGGTCGCAGACGGGGTTGGAATGGTTGAAGTGGGTCAGGATGATGCGGCGGTCTTTGGCGAGATCGGCGAAGAAGTCGATGGTGTCGGTGATGAACGGGTGGGAGATCTCTTTCAGGTTGCGGCTTGGCAACTCGTCGGGCGAGAAGAACGTGCCGTCGAGGATGCAGACCTTGTGTTTGGCAACTTCGTCGCGGGCGTCGGGCCAAGCGCGCCAGTCGTCGATGTCGGGTACATAGAGGATTTCCCCGTTAATGCTGACTCCGAGCGTGTCGGTGTACTCACCGCGGTGGGGAACGGGAAAGGCGCGGATTCGTAGGGGCGACACTTGTGTCGCCCTCGCACTTGCGCCGACTGCCGCTGCCGAGATTGAGGGCGACGCAAGCGTCGCCCGTACGTCAAGTTCGCGCAATTCAATGTTCCCCAGCGAAACCAACTGCTCCCACGGCCCGTTTTCGCGCAGGAACGCAGCCATCTTTGTTGTGCACCAGACGGGCAGGCTATCGGTGTTGGCGCCTTCGCGGCCGAAGTGCGCCAGCCCAACGTAGTGCCCCATGTGGGCGTGGGTCAGCAGGACACCGTCGAAAGGGTTCCTTTGTGTGCGAGCCGCGTACGCTGGCAGACGCAACAGCCGCGACTCTTGCTCTTTGATGTCAGGGGAGCCGTCGATAAGAAAACACGCGCCATCATCGCCCAGCACGCAAACGCTCGGCCCCAGGCGCACGCCCAGCGGGTCCACACGCGCCGCCATGTCCGGTGCCATGCGCGCGCCGAACTGCGGCAACCCGCCGTCCTGGCCAGACCCGAGGATGTAGAGCATTTGCCCCATGAGGCCCTACTTGCCGACGTTTGCTTTGCTGCGGCGCTTCTTGCGGGAGGGCGCTTGCCTACGCTTCGCGTTCAGACCGGTGCGTCTGGTTTGCCCTTTGAAGTATCTCTTGAGGAAGTGGCCGGTGTGGCTTGCTTTGATTTTCGCTACTTCGGCGGGTGGGCCTTCGGCTACCAGTTGGCCGCCGGCGTCGCCGCCTTCGGGGCCTAAATCGATCAGCCAATCGGCGCACTTGATTACGTCGAGATTGTGCTCGATCACAATCGCTGTGTTGCCTTTGTCCACCAGACGCTGCAGCACCTCGATCAGGCGGGCCACGTCGTGGAAGTGCAGGCCGGTTGTCGGCTCGTCCAGAATGTAGAGCGTGTGGCCGGTGTCGGGGCGCGCCAGCTCGGTTGCCAGCTTTACGCGCTGGGCTTCGCCGCCGCTCAGCTGGGTGCTGGGCTGGCCGAGCTTCACGTAGCCCAAGCCGACATCGTGCAGTGTCTGCACGATCTTCTTAATCTTGGGGTGGTTCTCGAAAAACTCGCACGCGTTCTCGATGGTCATGTCGAGCACGTCGGCGATGCTCTTGCCGCGGTACTTCACGTCGAGCGTTTCGCGGTTGTAGCGCTTGCCGTCGCAGGCTTCGCAGGTGACGTACACGTCGGGCAGAAAATGCATCTCGATCAGCTTCACGCCCTGGCCCTCGCACACTTCACAGCGCCCGCCCGGCACGTTGAAGCTGAAGCGGCCGGGTTTGTACCCGCGCGTTTTCGCGTCCGTCGTCTTGCAGAACAGGTCGCGGATCGGCCCGAACAGGTTGGTGTAAGTCGCGGGGTTGCTGCGGGGCGTGCGGCCGATCGGCGACTGGTCGATCTCGATCACCTTGTCGATCTGCTTTAATCCGTCGATCTTCGCGTGCTTGCCCGGCTCGGTCTGCGCGTTGTGCAATTCTTTGGCCAGCGCGCGCGCGAGGATGTCCGTGACCAGCGTGCTCTTGCCGCTGCCGCTGACGCCGGTGACGCACACAAACCCGCCCAGCGGGAACGCGACGTCGATCTTCTTCAGGTTGTTTTCGTGCGCGCCGCGAATGGTCACCGCCTTGCTCTTGCTCAACGGGCGCGTCTTGCCCGGCATCGGCACATTTCTGCGTCCGGACAGGTAGTCGCCGGTCAACGTGTCGGCTTTGGCAATGCCGGCTGCATCGCCGGCGTAGATCAGCTTGCCGCCGTGTGCGCCGGCGCCGGGGCCAAGGTCAACCACGTAGTCGGCGTGTCGAATCGTGTCTTCGTCGTGCTCGACGACAATGACAGTGTTGCCGATGTCGCGCAGGTTTTTCAGCGTGCCCAGCAGCAGGTCGTTGTCGCGCTGGTGCAGGCCGATGCTGGGCTCGTCCAGCAC
>CAZZBH010000118.1:0-10493 GCA_964652605.1 uncultured Planctomycetaceae bacterium | reverse complement strand
AATCCGGATGCCGTGGTCATTTGCGACGCGCTACACCAATACTGAAACTGCTCTAAGCGCCCCTTCCGTGCGGGTCGCGGGCAGCGTAGATGCGGCGCTTCGCGGCTTCGCGTGAATTGCCTTTGCTGTTCTCCGCGTCTCGGCGTGAACACTATACTTGGCAAACTGATGCACTGCCAAAAAGCGCTCTACCCGGCAAGTTCCGTCATCCAGTCGGCCAGCTTCTTGTCGCCTTGTGGGTTGCACACGAGTTGCAAGGTGTCGTTGTATTCGCCGGCTTTGATCGGGTAGGCGCGCCAGCCCTGGTGCCAGGTCTGGCTGATAACGGTCATCAGGCCTTTTTCCTTTGCGATGACACAGGGGCCTTCGATGCCGAGTCTGCCGAAGTCGGGCTGGCGGATGATGGTGACACTGCCCTTGTTGCCCAGCAGCATGGCGTCTTTAAACTTGATGTTGAGGATGCGCCCCTCGGCTGACGGCGCCGACGTCTGCGGCGCGTCGTGCTCGGGCAACTGGATGTCGATGGGAAAGCCATCGATGTGGATCTCGTTGAGGTTGACGCCGTTGTGATTGTAGTAGTCAGCGGTCTGCTTGCGGAAGCTGCGGATTTCCACTACCGGGCTGCCCCAGGTCAGTGTCAGTTCGTAGCGATAGACCTCGAACAGGTCCAGGATTTCGTTGTTGTTCTTGCGCGCGTAATCAAGGCAATCCACGCGCAGCGTGCGCTGAAACGGGTTCGGCTCAAGCACCTGCGCTGTCTGGGGGACGGCATAGACGGCGAACAACTGCTTGGCGTCGGGGCTGCCGGTGGCGCTGCCGTCGTCGGCCGCTTTGGCGTCGGCCAGGTGCTTCAGGTCGTCGATGTTGCCGTAGCTGACGCCGATGGGCGAGAGTTCAAGCCGGTAGTCGCCCTTGACCGCTGCGATCTCGAGGCTGCCGTGAAGCTCTGTGTCCGGGTCAAGAGTCACCCGCAGCAGATCGCTTTCGAGGCGTGCGGTGGCGCGCTTGATCTTGACGTCGCCCGGCAGCACAAGCTCGCGCACCTCGTTGCCGGCGCGTTGCCTTTTCCAGTTTGGATGCCTTGCCTTCGACTTTTCCCGCGGGTGAATGGTGAACGCTCCGCCGCCAGCCGGCACTTCTGCTAGAAAGTGCAGCACGCCGGCTTTGCCGTCGTAGTTTGAAGGCACATCCTTGCCGTCAGGCCCGCGCACGGCGCAGTCACCGGCAAGCTTGATCTCGTGGGTGATCACACGCGGGGCTGTTGCATGTGCGCTGGCGTTCGCGACTTTGACGGTGACAGGCTCGTCCTTGGCCAGCGCTGTCGTCGCCACAATCAGAAGCAGCGTGAGCGTGAGGGTGGTTCGCATCAGCGCCATCATATCGAATCACGCCGCACAGGGAGCCCCGAACGTAAGTTCGGGGCATGCGCCGACGCACATCCGCAAAGCGGCACCAGCCCGTGCGCAATCGCACGGCCAAGCCCCGGCCTCACAACAGGCCGCCCTGCCTCAATCTTGTCGCGTGCCTTGCTATGCTGCCGCCATGCCGCAGCGTGATTTCAAACTGGTGTCGCAGAACGAGCCCGCGGGCGATCAGCCGCAGGCCATTGAGTCCCTGTGCCGCGGGTTTGACGCAGGCGCGCCGTACCAGACGCTGCTGGGCGTCACCGGCAGCGGCAAGACGTTCACGATGGCCAAGGTGATTGAGCGGCTGAACCGCTGCACGCTGATCATGGCGCCCAACAAGACGCTGGCGGCGCAGTTGTTCAGCGAGTTCAAGAAGCTGTTCCCGGATAACGCCGTGGAATACTTCGTCAGCTACTACGACTACTATCAGCCCGAGGCGTATGTCCCGCAGACCGACACCTACATCGAGAAGGACTCAAGCCAGAATGAACGCATCGATCGCTTGCGCCACAGCGCCACGCGGTCGCTGCTTGACCGGCAGGACGTCATTATTGTTGCGAGCGTAAGCTGCATTTACGGTTTGGGCTCGCCGGAGGCCTATCAGGGCGCCTTGCTGTACGCCGAAAAGGGTGTGCCGCTCAGCCGCAAGAATGCCGTCAAGAAGCTGGTCGATATTCATTACACGCGCAATGACTTTGACCTGCAGCGCGGCACGTATCGCGTGCGCGGCGACGTGCTGGATATCTTTCCCATCTATGAAGAAGACAAGGTCATCCGCATTGAGTTCTTCGGCGATGAGCTGGAAGCGATCTGGGAGATTGACCCGCTGACCGGCGAAGTGCTGGGCCAGTTGGACAAGATCACGGTCTATCCCGCCACGCACTACGTCACGCCGCAGTCGCGTATGGACAAGGCGTTGCAGGAGATTGAGGCCGATCTTGCTGCGCAGGTTGAGTCGTTCAAGAGCCGCGGCAAGCTGCTTGAGGCGCAGCGCATTGAGCAGCGCACGAAGTACGACCTCGAGTTGATGCGCGAAATCGGCACCTGCAAGGGCATCGAGAACTACTCGCGGTACTTTGAGGGCCGCGCGCCCGGCAGCCCGCCGCCGTGCCTGCTGGACTATCTTCCGCGCAACGCGCTGATCATGATCGACGAGTCGCACGTCACCGTGCCGCAGATCGGCGGCATGTACAAAGGCGACCGCGCGCGCAAGGACGTTCTGGTCGAGTTCGGCTTCCGCCTGCCCAGCGCGGTGGACAACCGGCCCCTGAAGTTCGAAGAGTTCGAGGCCATCAAGCGCCAGACCCTGTACGTCAGCGCCACACCGGGCCCGTACGAGCTGGAAAAGTCGCTGGGGCACGTGGCTGAGCAGATTGTTCGCCCGACCGGGTTGATTGATCCGCCAATCGAGGTCAAGCCGGCGCAGGGCCAGGTGGATGACGTGATCGCCGAGCTGCGCCCGGTGATTGAACGCAATGAGCGCGCCCTGCTGTGCTGCCTGACCAAGCGCATGGCGGAGGATCTTGCCCGCTACCTGGCGGACCTCGACTTCAAGGTGCGCTACCTGCACGCCGATATCGACACGATTGAGCGCACCGAGATTCTGCGCGACCTGCGCAAGGGCGAGTTCGACGTGCTGGTGGGCATCAACCTGCTGCGCGAGGGTCTTGACCTGCCGGAGGTCAGCCTGCTGGCGATCCTGGACGCCGACCGCGAGGGTTATCTGCGCTCGCACAACTCGCTGATCCAGATGGTCGGCCGCGCCGCGCGCAACATCAACGGCAAAGTGATCATGTACGGCGATAAGACAACACAGAGCATGCAAACCGCCATCGACGAGACGAACCGCAGGCGCCGGCTGCAGCAGGCGTACAACGAGCAGCACGGCATCACCCCGCGCACGATCATCAGTGCGATTGACGACGTGTTGGCCAGCATCTTCGAAGCCGACTACGTGACCGTGGACAAGGAAGACGAGAAATACACGCACTACGAATGGCCGGGACAAAAGGGCAAGCGCCGTGGCGGCGCGGCGCGGCAGGCCACCGTGCGCGATCCCGGCCACGGCGACGGCACCAACGTCACCGAGACCGGGCGCAACTTCGCCACGCGCCGCGCGCTGCAAGCCGCCGAGAAAGCGGGCGCACTGGAGGGCCGCAAGAAGAAGCTGGCCGACCGCTACCCCGAGCACGTGCCGCCCAAGGGCGTGAAGCGAAGCGTCGCGCCGGGCGAAGTGCCGAAGCTGATTGCGCAGCTTGAGAAGGAAATGTTCGAAGCCGCCAAGAACCTTGACTTTGAAACCGCAGCCCTGCTGCGCGATGAAGTGCGCGAACTGAAGCGGATTGAGTTGGGCGTGAAGTAGCCGAGCGTCCATCGTGGACCAAACGCCGCCCTTGACGTCTTGCCCGCTCGAATGATGCTTCGCGGCCAATGCTGGCACTTACACAGGATGCGCAGGGCATTGCGGCGGCATTTGGCACCGCGTTCTGCTGGGCCTTCACCGCCTTGTTCTTTGGCGCGGCTTCGCGGCGCATCGGCCAGTTTCATGTCAACCAGATCCGGCTTGTCATCGCCTGCGCGTTTCTGGGCATGGCGTGCCTGGCGACTGGCGTGATCACTGCTGCGCCCCTGCCGCAGGTTGTGCTGTTGTGCCTGTCGGGGCTGGTCGGTTTGACGCTTGGCGATGCCGCCATGTTTCTTTCGTTGCAGATCATTGGCCCGCGGCGCGCTTCCCTGATCATGGCGCTGGCGCCCGGGTTTGCGGCGCTGATGATGGTGCCGCTGCTGGGCGAAGGGCTGAGCTGGGTCGGTGTGGTTGGCATGGTGATCACGCTGGGCGGCGTGATGTGGGTGGTACTCGAGCGCGGCCAGCCCGGCGAAATCGTCGGCAGCGCCGCACTGGGCGTGTTCATGGGCGTGCTGGGCGCGCTGGGTCAGGCGGGCGGCTTGATCCTGAGCAAAGCCGGGCTTGGCATGGCGGAGCCGGGCGGCCTGCTGAATGACCTGGCGGGCATTGACGCGGGTGGGGTTCAGACGCTCAGCCCTCTGTACGGAACATTCATCCGCATGTTGGCGGGCATGGTGCTGCTGGTCGGGTACGGTGTGGTGATTGGTCGGCTGATGACGACAATCGGCAGATTAAAAGACGGCAAGGCGTTAGCGCAGACCACCGCCGGCGCGTTTTTCGGCCCGTTCGTAGGGGTGACGCTCAGCCTGGCCGCGGTGGCGTGGACCAATACGGCCGTGGCGGCCACGGTGATGGCTATCAGCCCGGTGCTGGTGATCCCGATTGTGCGGTTTGTGTATCGCCACAAGGTCACCCTGCGGGCCGTAATCGGGGCGCTGGTAGCGGTTGGCGGCGTGGCGGTGCTTGCGTTGCGACATCAGATTGCGGCGCTGGTTTGAACCTGCATTGAAGGAGTGCAGCCCGGAATCTGGGCTGCACTCGTGCAGACTGACTCACGCGGCGGTGTCGGCCAGCGCGCGCGGGAAGAGAATGTTGTTTTCCAGGTGGATGTGCTGATGGAGGTCTGCCTCCAGCGCTGCCAGCCCGTGCCACAGCGCGCGCCAGGTATTGCAGGCATCATCCGGCACCGTGTAGTCGTTGGTGAGTTCGCGCAGCCGGCGCAAAGCCTCGCCTGCCGAGTCGTGCTCCTGGTGCATCACGTCGATCGGCGCACCTGCCATCCTGCCCAGGCCTGACTTGATCAGCGGAAAGAGGACTCGCTCTTCCTTGTTCATGTGCTGGTCAAGCTCATCCTTGAGTGCGGTGAACACTTCCACGATGCCGCGCAGCATCTCGGGCTCTTTGTCGAAATGGACGCGATACACCTTCTGCGCCATAGACTCCAGCCGTGGAAGCTCCTCCCACAGCGGAACATGGTAGGTGGCGAGAATGTGGTCGATCAGTTGATCCAGCGGGGCAAGGTCCCACCGTGTGGTCTCTTCGTGGGCAGGATTGATCTCGTGTTCGATCTCGGTCAACAGGGCATCAGCGTCGAGGCCCTTTTCCTGGCAGACCGCGGCGAGGGACCTGCCACCCCCGCAGCAATAATCGATGCCGTGGCGCGCAAGGATGCGGGTGGCAAGAGGGTTCTCCGTGGCAAGCCTGCCTACGGTTGTGTCTGCCGTGATAGTCATGGTTTGCTCCTTTTCTCGGTGGGTTGCAGTAGTTTGACCAGTGCTGAGAGAACGCGGTCTGAATCAAGTGAAGGACGTGGGCGATGCGCGCCCGGCATGCCGATCAGCGCGTGGATTGTCCCCAGCAGCGGCACCAGAAGAACTTCGGCGTCGATGTCGTTGCGAATGTCGCCTTGCTCAGCCGCTTCCTTGAGGGCAGTCAGGAGAAACTTGCGTGATCGACGTGCCCGGCTTCGCAGTTCGGTCACGCAATCGGCAGGAAGCACCAGCAACGCCTGCTCGGATCGCAGCATCCATGCCAGGCCGGGGTTCTCACCCAGAAGCCGGACACGTTTGCGGGCAAGCTGCACGATGCGCTCAACAGGTGACAGTCCCGCTTCGGGGAAGGTCTCGTCGATGCGTGCCAGTGCTCGCTCGACGGCACCGCGCAGAATCGCCTCCATGTTCGGGAAGTGACGGAACAGCGCGCCGGTGGTCACGCCTACCTCGGCGGCGAGATTGGCAGTGGTCAACTCGGTCACTCCGCGCCGGCCGATGATGTCCAGCACGGCCTGGATGATCTGTTCGCGTCTTGACGAGGATGGGGATTTTGCGATCGCGTTCATGGCTGTACTGTAAGTAAGTACTTACTTACGTGTCAAGACAGGAGCGCGAAAATTTTGTCGGCCAGCCCGTAGGGACGGGCGGACCGCTGACGAAAACTAGCGGGCGTAAAGAGGAAGCAACTGGTACGGCACCTGCAGGATCAGCAGGGCAAACGCTGTGGTGTAGGCTTCGCCGTAGCTCTGGCTGGGCCAACCGCCGTTGTTGGCTGGGTTGCGCTTCTGTTCTTCGACCAGCAGGTCGCGCAGCTTGGGGAAGTACTCATCGAAGTACACTTCCTCCGGCGCGTTCCACATCGCCTGCGCCGCATAGAAGTGCGCGTAATAGAAGTGGCTGACGTCCAGCGACCCCTGCCCTGCACGGCGCCGCCCGATGAAGTCGTCGTACTTGAAGCGCAGCCACTTCAAGCCGCCGGCGTACACCTTGCCGATGTCATGCTCGTTCCAGGTCGCACCTGAGGCATACACGCCGATGCCGTTCAGTGTGGCAATTGCGGCTGCGCAAAGCGCGTAGCTGTCGCTGTTCCAGCCGGATGCGAGAGAGTATTTGAAGGTGTAGCCGGTGTGCTCCTCGCCCTCATGCATGAAGTCGCGGCGCTCGGCCGAGTCGTACATGTACTTGATGGCGCCCTGGATGGTCTTCTTTTCAACCTTGATGCCGGCGTCGCTGGCGGCGCGCAGTGCCTGGATGCAGCAGACGGTTGTGCTGCCCTCGTCCCACGTCAGGTCGTCGGGCACGTAGCCCCAGCCGCCGAACTGTGTCTGCCCCTTGGAAATACGCGCGACGGCATCCTGCAGCGCCTTCTCGATGCGCGCTTTGTCCTTTTGCCCCTCCATGGCGCCGTAGGCCTGCGCGATGAACAGCGTGGCGTAGCCGTGCCCGTGGATTCGGCTGCCGTCGTTTTCGCCGGTGAAATAGCCGGTGTTGCGGTCTTGCGTGGTTAGCAGCCAGTCAATCGCGCGCCGGATGTTTGTCGCGTAGGGGCCCTTTTCCGGCGTGCTGCCCGATGCCAGCAGCGCAAGGCCAGACAGTGCCGTGACAGCGATGGTCACGCCGCCGTGCCCGCCGCGGTTGAATGATCCGTTATGGTCCTGCAATTCGGCGAGGCGCTTGAGGCCCTTTTTGACCGCTTCTTTCAAGTCGTCGGTGACGTAGTTCTTGTTCAGAATGCGCAACGCCGGCGCTTCAGACGGGTCGGCTTCGCCGCCGTCCTGCGCGCGCGACAAGCCGGCGATGCACGCGGCGACCGCAAGGGCAACAAGCCAGCGACGGATCATGAACATACGAACTCCCGGCGATAGGCCCTGGGACGCTACTTCTACAATATACGGAAATTGCGGCGTGCCGGGCAGTGTTTTCGGATTTCTTGCGGCCTTACGTGTGCCCGCAGAACTGCTAGCTTCCAGGCCATGCTGCCGATTACGCCGGTTTGTACGCCGTTCGATCCGCCCGGGGGGTGGGAAGCCTGCGTGCGCCTGCTGCTTCATCAGCCGAACGCCGTGCTGTTCGACAGCGCTTTGCACGGTGAGCTGGGCCGCTTCAGCTATCTGTCGTTCGGGCCGGGCATGCGGCTTTCGTGCACCGGCATGTCGGCGACCTGGCAACGCGGGCGCCACAGCACCGGCTTCGAAGAAGACCCGCTGGCGGCCTTCGAGCGCGTCGAGCGTTTCACCGCCAACGAGTGCCCGCTGACCGGCACGCCGCCCGCTGAGGGCTTCTTTGGCGGATGGGCGGGCGTGCTAGGTTTTGACCTGCGCACCTCGATTGAGCGGCTGCCGCCGCCCAAGCCGATGGGGCCGCAGTTTCCGGACCTGGTGGCCGGATTCTACACGTGGACGCTGGTGCACGACCATGCCCGCGGAATGACCGAAGTGCGGATGCTGCGCGGCGCGCCGGGCGCTCCTGATTCAATCGACAAGCTGGCCGACGGGCTGCGGACTCTGTTGCGTGAGTCGCGCACGCCCGGCTTGATTGAACTGCAAGGGCCCGGCCTTTCCACCTCGCGCGAGCAGTACCTGGCACAGGTTGCGCGCATCAAGCACCACATCCGTGAGGGAGACATTTATCAGGCAAACCTCACGCGGCAGGTCACGCGTGTCGGAACAGCCGACGCTGTCGCGCTGTACACCCGCCTGCGACACGAAAACCCCGCGCCCTTTGCGGGATTTCTGGACTGCGGCGGGGGGAGGTACGTGCTTAGCAGCTCGCCCGAGCAGTTTGTGTCCGCGTGTGATGGTGTAGTTGAAACGCGCCCAATCAAGGGCACGCGTCCGCGCGGAGCCACGCCGGCAGAGGACGAGAAGCTCAAGCACGAGTTGCAGGCCAGCGCCAAGGACCGCGCCGAGTTGACCATGATTGTGGATCTTGAGCGCAACGATCTGTCCCGTGTATGTCAGCCGGGCACGGTCAAGGTGCCCAGCCTGTTACACGTGCACCGCTACGCGCGTGTGCATCATCTGGAGGCTACGGTTACCGGCCGTCTGATGCCTGACACGACACCCGTGGGCTTGATGCGCGCGACGTTTCCCGGCGGCTCAATCAGCGGCGCGCCCAAGAAGCGGGCACTGGAGATTATCCACGAGCTTGAGCCCGTCCGCCGCGGGCCCTACACAGGCAGCATGTTTTACCTGACGCCGGACTTTCGCTTCGAAAGCAACATTCTGATCCGCACGCTGCTGCTTGAGCCCGACGGCGTCAGCTACCACGTAGGCGGAGGTATCGTCGCCGACAGCGAGCCGGAAGCCGAATGGGACGAGACGCTGGCCAAGGCGGCTGCGCTGGAGGCTGCCCTTGCGCCAGGGGGCGGCGCATGAACGGCCTGCGTGAGTACCTGCGCGGCGTGGGCATGCTGTCGCGCAACATCTGGATGTTCCTGCTGGCGGCGCTGCTCATGGGCACGGGCCGCCAGACTTTCATGGTGTTGCGCAACCAGTACCTTGTTGATCTTGGCCTGCCGGATCAAGCCGTCACAAGCGTGCAGGGCTTCAACAGCCTGGGCGGGCTGCTGATCGCGCTGCCGGCGATCGTGATTATCAGTCGCTTCCGCGCCAAGACGCTGCTTTCTGTTGTTTGCGTTGCCAACGCGGCTGGGTTTGCGGCGCAGGGATTGTTCGGCACCCTGGAAGTGTTTCAGGGTGCCGCTTTGGCCGCGGGCATTGCGATGAGCCTGAACATGGCGCTGGGCGCGCCGTTTCTGATGCGCAACACCGGGATGCACGAGCGCATTTTCGGCTTTGCACTGCTCAGTGTCGTGAGCTGGCCACTATCAGGGGTGCTGGGCAGTCTGCTTTCGGGCACCTTGCAGCAGTGGTTTGCGGCGCTGGCGGAAGGCGGCATCGTCGTTGCCGGCGAGTCCATCCCCGCCAATCTTGCCGGCTACCGCGCGACGCTGCTGGTGGCGTCGGCGCTCGTGCTGTGTGCACTCGTGCCTGCGGCGCTGGTGCGCGAAGGGGCACCCGACGGCGCGGGCAAGACACTGCGGCAGATTTTGACGTTTCACGACAAGCGCAAGCTGTTCTGGCTTGGGTTGCCGGAGATGATCATCGGCTTTGGCGCGGGTCTGACCATTCCGTTCTTCAACGTGTATTTCAAGAAACAGTGGGGCCTAAGCCCGCAGGAAATCGCGCCGATCTTCATGGCGATGTTCGGCGTGCTGGTGATCAGCTACCTGGCTGTCCCGCCCATGGTGCGGCGCTTTGGGCCGGTGAAGGTGATGATCGGCAGCCAGTTGCTGAGCCTGCCTTTCTTCGTGGAGCTCGCGCTGGGGCACTTTCTGTGGGCGGCGATCACGGCCTTCATTGCCCGGCAGGCCCTGATGAACAACGCCGACCCCATCTACAAACAGTTCGCGCAGGAAGTCGCCGACCCCCGCGACCGCAACGTGGTGGCGGTGTGGGTGCACAGCTCGCGCCACATGTTTTTCACGCTGGCCAACTTTGTCTCGGGCTATCTCATCGCGCTGGACGGCGGCGAGTTTCGCATTGTCATCTCGTGCACCATTGCCTGTTACGTCGTCGCAATCGCACTGGAGATGCTGGTGTTGCCCGGCCTGGACCGCGCCCGCCGCTATCGCGCTGCGCTGGTGTCACGCGCCGACGGCATGACCTGAGGGTAGTGTCTCAGTTTGGGCCCCCATCGAACACTCGTTGCCCGAAAAGGGCAGACCGCCGAGGCGCAGGGGCGAAGAGGCACGCTGAGAAACCTGCCTTCGCCGAGACTTCATCGCCAAGGGTTGGCAGTCCAGCGTCGAAGCAGCGGCAGGCGTATGCTATCTACTTTACTCGACGTAACACCGTTCACCGATCGCACGAACGGTGCGATAGAACGCGAGAACTGGCCCGCCAA
>CAZZBH010000117.1:0-10562 GCA_964652605.1 uncultured Planctomycetaceae bacterium | reverse complement strand
GGTTCGCCCAGGTGCCAGATCTTGACCTGGCCCGTGAACAGCGCACCCAGCGTCATCATGATCTTGTAGCCGACTTTCTTGCTGTGGTAGAAGCCCTGGCTTACCGACTCAACCAGTCCGTAGGTCACAGGCTCGCCGCGCAGCTCCGCCGTCGCAAGCAGCATGTACGCGCCGGAATCAGGCCCGTCGTTCTGCGGCGAAACTTTGATGGTTTGCACCGCGTCGCCACGCTTCACCTCAAACGTGATCTCGGCGGGCGTTTCGCCTTTTGCGGCCTTCAGCATGGCGGCCTGAAAGGCGACGTTGTCAACGGCCCCGGTCTCAGGGTGCGTGACCGCTTCACCATCCACCTTGATGGCAACAATGCGATCCCCGGGCAGAAGTCCTGCGAGCTCTGCCTGGCTGCCCGGCCTGACGCCATGGGCGATCAGTTCTTTGCCGGCTTGCACTGCCTTTTCGATTTCGGTCTTGCGGTCCAGGCCACGCGGATCAACCGACGAAACCAGCATGCCGAGCTGGTAGCGGCCGGGACGGTTCTCGCGCGGCTCAGGCGTCGCGGTGATCACATGGCTGTTGCCGTTGCGTTCAACCCGAAAGCGCATCGGTTGTCCGCCGCTTGCGTCCACCATGCGTGTGAGGTCGCCAAAACTGTGAATCGGCGCTTCACCTACGTCGGTCAGCACCGCCACAAACCGGTCACCGTGCTTCAGCCCCGCTTTGTCAGCGGCGCCGCCCTTGCGCACCAGGTTGACCCAGGGCGCGGGGTAAATCGAGACGCCGGCCGCATAGCCGGAACCATCCAGGTAAAACTTGCGGCGCGGCTCATAGGTGACGTCCCATACAGCCGCGTCATCGCCCACGCCGCGTCGCAGCGTCAGTTCAACAGGGCCGCGTGACACTTCAATGAATCCCATCGCGTCGTGGACGTTGCCGATGCGCTGCCCGTTCACCGCCACAAGCTCGTCGCCATCCTGGGGGCCGCGATCGCCGAGTGACTCCGGGAATTGCTCCGCTTCCTCGGCGGTGATCACGACACGGTGCTTGGCGCGGATCGCAGGCATCTTGATGCCGAACACCGAATCTTCATCCAGCGCGATGGTCACTTCGCGCCGCACCGGCTTGCCGTCTTCCATGCGTTCAATCAGCAGGCGAATGCTGTCACCGCCGTCAAAAATGCCCGCATAGACCACGTCTTCAAAATCGACCACATCGCGGTCATTCACCTTCAGGATGTGGTCGCCTTCCTTGATCTCGTTGTCCACCCAGGCCTGGCTTCGCTCGTCAATCAACCCGACCGTCGGCTCAATGAACGTCACGCCGACCTGAAACGCGATGATGAACCCGATCACCGCCGTGATGGCGTTCATTGTGACGCCGCCCAGCAGCACCTGCGTCTTCTGCCAGTAGGACTTGTTGCGGTAGTCGGATTCGTCGCCCGGCTTCGGTTCAGCCAGCTGGCCCGGCGAGTCGCTTTGCCCGTGCATGGTGACGTACCCACCAAACGGCACCCAGCCAAGGCGATACTCGGTGCCCTTCCACGTATAGCGGAAGATGTTCAGCGCCTTCCAGCCACGCGGCGTCCAGACCGGAAGCGGAAACCCGATACTGAACGCGGGGCAGGTAACACCCACGCGCTTAGCCGCGAGAAAGTGGCCCATTTCATGAATGAAGATGACGAATCCAAATCCGATCAGGACCTGGAGAATGTAGATCACGCTCATGCCGCGCATGGTAGCGGCTGATCCCCGCCAGCGGAACAGGGCGGCTGGGGGTGGCCCGTTCGCAGCCTGCAAACATAATTGCGCGCGGAGCGGTTGATTTGGGCGCTACACACACGGACATCTGCTTTTCCCGCGAAAGCGAACTCGCTGAGCTGCGCGCATTTCTCAAGCCGCTTTGGGCCGACCAGCCGGCGTTTGCCGGTTTCTGCCGCGTGCTGGGCGACCCCGGCACAGGCAAGGCAACACTGTTGCGCGAGTTGCGGCGCAGCATGCAGCCGGGCGTAAGCTGGTTGCAGCTTTGCTGTGGGCCCGACCGAGTCGGCTGGGGCGCGGTTGCTGCGGGTCTGCTCGAGTTGTTCGGGCTGCAAGGCAACCAGGTCGGGCAACAGTCAATCGAAGACGCCTGTGCACGCCTTGCCGCAACGCCGGGCCTGCCGGATGCACTTGCCAGGTCGCTGCCCGGTCGCGCCAGCTTTCTGGCCGACCTGCTGGATTGCCACTGGGAGGGCTCCGCGTACGCGCGCATGGCAAGCCCGCACCAGCGCCATGAATCGCGCATCGCCGCGTTGACCGATGTCGTGCTGGCGCTGGCGGCGCAGGGGCCCGTCGTCATCGCCGTGCTCGATGCGCAGTGGCTTGATGAATCCAGCGCCGCCTGGCTCAACACACTGGGCTATGCAGCCGACGATATCCCGGCAGGCGTGGTGTTCACGACCGACGGCAGCAGCCCGCTGCCCTTCACACACACGCTGAAGTTGCGCCCGGTGGTAAGCCCGCCGTTTGTGCGCAGGCTTGCCGCTGCTATGGGGCTGGCACCGGTCAAGCGCGCCACAGCCGCCGCAATCGCTGAGCGCAGCAACGGCAACGCGCTGTTCGCGCGCTGGATGCTTCAAATGCTGCCGGAGCTGGGCGAAAGCCTGCCTGCCACGCTGGATGAACTGCTGGCAAGGCGAACATCAACACTGAGTGCCGCGGCGCAGGAGTTGCTGCAGCATGCGGCGGTGCAGGGCACCGCATCGCGCGAGATCCTGGCGCGCGCCATGGGCTGTGAGACCGCGTTCGTCGATACACTGCTGGATGAATGCCGGCGCGCAGGCCTTCTTGCCAACCCCGGGGCCGCGCGATGAACAACTCCACGCCGTTCGACAGGGTGAAGGCCGCGCCCGTGATGGGCGTCGGCCTTGGCATCGACATCTTTGACGATCAGCCGGACTTCCGCAAACTGGTCAGGCGCCATCGCGATGGCTTTGACTTTCTTGAGGTGTATTCGCGCGGCGACTGGGAACACACAGACGCGCCCTTTGCCGACCTGCCATCTAATGTCCCGCGCACCTACCACCACGAGGGCCTTGACCCGGTGGGCCCGCGCCTGTGCCCCGACGGGCCGATTGACGGGTGTGCCAAGAACCAGCGCCTGCTGAACCCGCCCTGGACAGTGGAAGAACTGGCGGTGCGGCACATCGACGGGCGCTACTGCGACTTCTTCTTCCCGGCGATCCTGAACGCGGAGTGCGTTGCCGCCACGGTGCGAAACCTGGATGCCCTGCACGCGCGCTTGCCTGTGCCGCTGCTGCCCGAAAACGCGCCGTACGAGTTTGCCGTCGGACAGATGCACCTGGCAGACTTCCTGACCGACGTCGCGCACGGCGCGCAATGCGGCCTGGTGCTCGACCTGGGGCACTACTGGAGCTACCAGTTGTGCGTGGGCAAGGGCGACACGCCCGACCACGGCCTGGAGCGGCTTGACCTTTCTCGCGTGATCGAGATGCACGTGGCGGGGGCGCGAATCGAGGATTACGGCCGGGGCCGGATCTATCGCGACCTGCACGGTGCCGGGCCGATCCCCGAGGAATCACTTTTCCTGTTGCGCGAGTTGCTGCCGCGCACACCCAACCTGAAAGCCATCACCGTCGAAGTCGAAAACGCCACCGAATCCGCCGCCATCGCGCAAGCGGGGCAGGTGCGCGACATCGCACGGCAGGTGCGCCCGGATTGGCTGGAGGCTGCCCATGTCGCTTGAGGCCATGTACTCGGCCCTGTACCGGCTGTTTTACAAGCGCAGCGCGCGAGACGCGCTGCAGCAACTGCGCATCCCGCCGGTGCCCGGCTTGACCGCAGACGAGCAGCACGAGTTGGGCATCACCTGCGGAGAGCGCTTTGAGGTGGTGGTTGCCCTTCACTCGGGCGATATCGGCCACCAGTGGTACATGCCACGTGTGCCCGCGACGTGGCGGGCATTGCCGATCGCGCTGGAATGCGACGAGCCTGAAGTTGTGTCGCAGTTTACCGAATCGGCGGAGTTTGAACTGCGGATCGATGACGACGCCGACGGCCGCGCGCTATTGGCCTGGCTGGACAACCTGCGCAAGCGCCGCAAGCTGGGCGCGCGATGGCTGCCGGACCTTTTGCGCTACGAGCTGTTGCTCGGCGGGCACTGGCGCGACGAGCGCACACCGCGCGTGGAGCTGTTCGACTGGGACGTGGCGGGCATCCGCGAGCCGCTGCTGGAGCTTGGGGTGTTCCCGCTGGACGAAAAACCGCGCAAGTACGCAGCCCTGTTCCATCGCGACGAGCTAGGCGTAAGCGAAGCGCCGCTGAAGGGGGCAGAAGCGGAAGTCATGACAAAGTTGCTGGCGGGAACACAGCCGGCGAACGCAAGTGCCAAAGTCGTCAAGCGCTGCAAGACATTGCTGCGACGCATGCAAGGGTAACGGCCGGGGCGCATCACCACGCCTGAGTCGTTCGTTGCGGTACAAAGACAACTGCTGCACCGCCAAAGCGCCAAAGCACCAAACAGTCAAGGAGCGGGCGCCTTCGTAGCCACGCTGAACCGTCAGTTGCGGTTGGTGTCCTCTGTGCGCTCTGTGGTTAGTTCTTGAAGTTCGGACTGCGTTTAGTGCACTCAGTCTGACCTTTGCCCCTTCACCGCCCCCATCACTTCCGCGCTGCCACGCCCTCAATCCCGAAGCGTTCCATCTTGTTGTACAGGCTCTTGCGCGCGAGCCCCAGTCTGCGCGCCGCCAGCGTCTTGTTGCCCGCACAGTCCTGCAGCACCATGCGGATGACCTCCGACTCAATCTCGTCCAGCGTCATGCTAAGCCACCTGCGTGAAAACCCCTGCGCGTCGAGGTTCAGCGCCGCTTTGCGGTCGAGCGTTTCCAGCGCCTCGTCACCCAGGCTCATCCAGCGCACCACGAAATTCTCCAGCTCACGCACGTTGCCGGGCCACGGGTGGTCGCAAAGCCGGCTGAGAATTTCTGCGTCCGGCGGTTTGGCTTCAATGCCGAAACGCTGGCTGTGCTTGGCCAGGAAATGCTCAACCAGCAATGGGATGTCGTCAATTCGCTGCCGCAGCGGCGGCACACGAATCTCGAAGGTGTTCAGGCGGTAAAGCAGATCGCTGCGAAAGTTGCCCTCAGACACCATCTGCTCAATCGGCGCGTTCGTGGCCGTCACGATGCGAACGTCCACGTGGATCGACTCGGTGCTTCCCAGGCGCCGCACCTCGCGCTCTTGCAGCACACGCAGCAGACGCTTCTGAAAGCTCAGCGGAATATCGCCGATTTCGTCAAGAAAAAGTGTCCCGCGCTGGGCCTGCTCAAACAGCCCAGCCCGCCGCTCGCGCGCGTCGGTAAACGCCCCGGCTTCAAACCCAAACAGCTCGCTTTCTATCAGCGGCTCAGGGATGGCAAGGCAGCTCTGGCCCACAAATGGCGCGTCTCGGCGGTTGCTGAGGGCATGAATCGCGCGCGCCACGACTTCTTTGCCCGAGCCGCTTTCGCCCAGGATCATCACCGGGAATTCTGCCTGCGCAACCGAGACAATCTGCTGTTTCAGTTCACGCATCCGCGCGGAGTTGCCGATTACACTTGCAACATGGTCCCCCATGTGTGTAAGAATAACACAGATGAAATCGAAACGCACCAGCCCCGACACAGCTATCCTTGGCGACATGCGAGCCTTGTTTCTCGAGTATCTGCGCCAACCAAAACTCGAGAGCTATCTCGCCGTGCGCAAAGCCGTCATCAACCACCCCAGCTATCAGCCGTACTCAGAAGATCTGGAAGACCTCGACGAAATGATCGACGCCGAGGACTACCAGGCTGTGCTTGACCTGATGCCGCACATGTTGCCCAACCTGATGCTTTCGCCCCGGCTGCACCTGATGCTGGGCTATGTTCACCGCCGCATGGGCGACGAAGAATCAGCCGAAATGGAGTCGGCCGTCGCGCGCGCGTGCATTGAGGGCATTTTGATGACAGGCCGCGGCACAGAGGCCGAGCCCTGGCTGGTCGTGCGCACGTCCGACGAATACGACGTGCTGATGTTTATTGACCGCCGCATGGAGAGCCAGGCGCTGGTGCAACGCGACAATCGCACACTGGACTGTCTGACCGGCGACGACGGCAAGCAGTCCTGGTTTGACATCACCGACGCCTACAAGGCGCTCGGCAATCAGTTCAAGGATGTCTGACGCGGCATGGCTGCCCAGGTTGCACACAAAGACGTTGTGTTGCACGGCGATGGGCTACACATGGCGACGCCCCTGCCACGCCGCCGGCAGAACATCGATTCGGGCACAGACGCCGTAACGGTGACCAGGTAGTGCCCCAGTTTGCGGGCAACAGAGTCATTGAGCGACCAAGCGTCAAATCGCCGAGTCGCGAAGACGCCGAGAAAGACGTTCCGGCACGCCGGCTGACACAGGCAACCAGCGACGTCTTGCAGGCTCAGGCCGAAAACCCGCCGCAGCGCCCGCATCCTGGGGGTTACGCATCGCTCCGGCGCCAGGGCTTCGATGGACTGGCATGAGCTTGCTGGTTGTTCTCTGCGGCTGTGCTCCGCGTCTCCGCGAATCCGCGTTGCGCCGTTTTGACTCGGTTCCCAAAGCAGACCGGGGCACTGCCGGTGACCACAAGCAGGCTATCGCATTGGGGTTCGAGAGTTATACTCCCGACGCGTGTTTCATGTGGTAAGCTTGCGCGAGGTCGCAGGGTATCCTGCAAGTACAGGCGGAGGCAAATGTTAGGGGGCCCCGCCGGCCTTTGACCCCTTGAGGGCTGAAGAACACAATGCCGATCAACCTTCGCTATGGTCAGCAGGCAGTCGCGCGGGGATTCATTAGCCAGCAGCGGCTGCAGCAGGTGCTATCCAAACAAAAGACGCTCGCCGACAAGGGCAAGAAGGTCAGCGTCCGCATGATCCTCGAGAAAGCCAAGCTGCTGGATGCCGGCCAACTGGCCCAGATCGACCGCGACCTGAACATTAAAGTCGTCAAGAAAAAGACAGGCCGCCACAGCCCACCCGCGGCAGCCAAACCCAAGGCACCAACCGGCGCGCAGAACTTCCAGGGCGATGTCCCGGAGTTCGGCGGCCCTGATGTTGACGTCACTCTGTTTTCGCCGCCGCCGGCCGACATGCAGGACAGGATCCGCCAGGAGCGCGAAAAGGCCAAGACCGAGGCGCGTCAGCGCAAAGACGAAGAGGCAAGCGAGTTTTTCGGCAGCGACGACGCCAGCCCCTTCGGTGGCGATCCGTTCGCTGACGACGCCATGGTGCCGGACGCGCAGGCCGACATGCAACCCGAGCCTATGGACGCGCCGCAGTTGCCCACGTTCGGCGATGAGATGCAGCCTGAGCCTGACTCTTTCGGCGACGAAATGCAGCCCGAGGCATTCGGCGACGGCGACACCGACCGCGCCGCCTTTGACGAGCCTGAGCACACGCCACAGGAACTGTCGCGCATGGACTCAAGCCCGAAGCTGTCCAGCCTCGCGGCTGAGCACGACGGCTTTGCTTCCCCGGAAGACGAAGAGCTGCCCGTAATGGCCGGGTTTGACAGCGACGATGAACCTGCCGCGCCGTCATGGCAGGATGAGCAGCAGCCGGCCTACCCCGGCCCGCCGTCCGCCAACCTGAGCCCCGCCGGCGACGACTTTGCCGACTTCGGCAACGACATCCGCTCGCCGGAAGAGCTTGAGTCAGGCGCATCCGGCGGAAGCATGGACGCGACCCTGTTCAGCCCCGCACCCGGCAGCCACGCGCCGCGCGAAAAAACCGGCGCCATGGATCGCACCATGTTCAGCCCGCCGCCGCCCGGCTTTCACCCACGCGAGCGCGCTGCTGAGCCCGAGCCTGAGCCCGAAGGCGACGCCTGGGGCGAAAGCGGCCTCGACGATGCGGGCTTCGGCGATGAGGGCAGCACCGTCGCCACGCTGTTTTCGCCGCCGCCGATGGAAGCAAGCTCGCCACGGCCGGCATCGCGCGAAAGCCAGCGACCCTCGGCGCGCGGGCGCCAGGGCTCGGACGATTTTGCAGACATCGACCTGCCAACCGGCAAGCGCATGGACGACGTCCCCACCGCGCCGGCCCAGGGCGACACCGTGCACCCGTTGCGCCGCGGCATGGGCTCGTCCAGTTCAGGGATCCCTGCCGCCCGGGCCTCTTCGCGCCAGGTTCCGGCTGTGCCAAGCCACGCCGACATGGGCAACGAAATGGAAGCCGGCGAGCCGATCGACACCAGCTTCCCTGAATCCGACGTGAATCTGGACCGCAGCCCGCCGTCCAAGTCAGCGAAAAAGCCGGGCAAGCTGCCCGCGCCCAAGTCGCCCGCCAAAGACCGCAAGGCCGACAAGAAGAGCGGCAAGGGGGACGGGAAGAAAGATGGGAAGAAAGACGGGAAAAAGGAAGGCAAGAAAACCAGCACACGCGTCATCCTGCTTTTCCTGCTGTTGCTGGTCGTCGCCATTGCCGTTCTGATCATCCCGGTGGAGGCGCCGGGGGCCGTGCCGCCGCTGGATAAGCTGCGCAAGGACCATCGCGCCGCGCCCGTGTACGACCACGTCGAAGACGTGTACGACCGGTTGCGCGACCTGCTGGGTATGCCCCGCAAGCCGCGCACGGACGACAAGCCTGCGCCGCAGACGTTTACCATTCCCGCGCCCGAGGAATCCGGCACAGCCGCCGAGCCTCCCGCGAACGAAGGCGGTTGATCATCCGGGTTGATCATCCGACAACAGAATGATGAAACGGGCCGGTCTTCCCGGCCCGTTTGCGTGAGACCAGATGACTGACCACGACATAAGGCAACGCTTCGAGCAAGCCGGCCAGGGCCATATCTTTCGCTGGTGGGATGAACTCGGCGAGCGCGCGCGCAGACGCCTGCTGCGCCAGCTTGATACCATTGACCTGTCAAGACTGGACGAGCTGCGTAATGCCGTGGCTGCATTGAAACAGCCACGCACGCGCAACCTGTCCCCCGCGCCGGTGTACGAGCTGTCTGACCCCGCATTCCCCTATGCGCTGTCCGACGCCGCGCGCGCCATGGCTCCCTACGGCGAGAGGGCGCTGGGCAACGGCGAAGTCGCCGTGCTGCTGGTCGCCGGCGGCCAGGGCACGCGGCTGGGATTCGACGGGCCGAAGGGCTGCTACCCGATCATGCCGATCACCGGCATGACGCTGTTCGAAGTGTTCGCGCGCAAGATCCGCCGCGTCGGCAACGACTACGGCGCAAACCCGCCGCTGTACATCATGGTCGGCAAACACAACGAAAACCAGACCATCAACTTCTGGCAGGATCATGACTGGTTCGGCCTCGACCCCAAGGACGTTCAATTATTCGCCCAGGGCGAAATGCCCGCGCTCGACGAAGCCGGCCGCATCGTGATGGCGGGCAAAGACGCGATCTTCACCGGCCCCGACGGCCACGGCGGCGTGCTGGGCGCGTTGCAAGCCACCGGCATGCTGGAGGACATGCGCCGCCGCGGCGTGCGCGTGATCAGCTATCTGCAAGTCGATAACCTGCAGACGCCCGTGGCGGACACCGCGTTTCTCGGGCTGCACATCGCCGAAGGCGCGGAAGTGAGCCTCAAGGTCGTACGCAAGACCGATCCGGCTGAGCGCGTGGGAATTTACTGTTTAGACGACGGCGCGCCGGGCATCGTCGAGTACAGCGAGTTCAGCGAAGCCCAAGCCAACGAGCGCGACGGAGATGGTCTGCGCTACTGGGCCGGCAGCATAGCCGTGCACGCCTTCAGCGTAGACTTCCTGACAAGGTTGGCTGACAGCGGCATAGACCTGCCGCTACACGCCGCGCACAAGAAGATCCCCCACATCGACGAGCAAGGGCAAGAAGTAAACCCCGCCGAGCCCAACGCCTGGAAGTTCGAAAGATTCATCTTCGACACCATCCCCATGGCCAACAACGTAACGTGCTTAGAGGTGCCAAGAGAAGAACAGTTCCTGCCACTAAAAGACGCCCAAGGCCCCTACAGCCCCGAAGGCGTAAGGCAAGCCTACCAGGACTACTTCGGCCGCGCGGTGGAGATGGCAACGGGCAAACGCCCGCCCGCCATCGAGGTTGACCCGCTGGCAGCCGAAAACGCTGTCGAACTCATGAGTGCTGAGGATGCGAAGCAATGGAACCTGTCGGCTCCTCTCCGTATCACGGTTCCAGACGTCCGGCGACCATAGACCGCCGGCCGCCGCACAGCCTCCCCGCCAGAAAAATAGTGCCGATCAAGAGAACAAGAGCCGCAAGCGCCAGCGCGCGGTTGGTATGCCCGGCACGCGTCGCACCGCCGGCCGCGACGCAACCGGATTCGTTCTGCTTGTCCGTCTTGATGCCACTGGAGGCCGGCTTGACGGTCAGGGTGTAGGGCTGGGTGACGGTGCTGGTGCCGTCGGCGGCTTGGATAGTGAATGAGCGGGTTTCCGCGGCGGTGGGTGTGCCGGTGATTGTGCCGGTGGTGCTCAGTGTCAGGCCCTGGGGTAGCGCTCCGCTGATGACCGTGAAGCTGATCGTGCCGGTGCCGCCTGTGGTCTGGATTGTGTGCGCGTAGC
>CAZZBH010000116.1:0-10599 GCA_964652605.1 uncultured Planctomycetaceae bacterium | reverse complement strand
TCGAGGGCGATGCAAGCATCGCCCGTACGGGCGACATTCATGTCGCCCTCGGCTTGGGGTGCAGCGCGAGGGCGATGCAAGCATCGCCCGGTTGTTGGCGTTCGCCCTGCGGTTCGCAACAGCAACGCGGGCGCGCACATGCGCGCCCGCGCAGGCCCGGATGTGGGGGGCGACTTCCCCGGGCCTGATTGCCGGTCCCTGTTCGTTCAGCGTCAACTCGCTGCTTACTTTGTCAGGCAAAGTAATCGGCTGCTCGCGGTCAGCGCTTGCGCGGAATCTTTTGAAAACCGCTAAAAATGTGGGTTGGTGGGCGAGCGCCACACGATTATCGGACAATGCGGCACCAGGCAAGCAGCAGCACCTGAGCAACATCGCCAGGCACCAATCAGCAAGCAAGCACTCAGGCCCCCAAGCACCCAGGACCCATGCCCCCACACCAAGCACCCAGGACCCAACACCCAACACCCAAGACCCAGAACCCAACACCCAACACCCATCACCCAACACCCGCCGTTTCGTTGCACCGCAACCACATGCCCGCCCTTGCGATTCCGGCCTGCAGCCGCATAAATACTCCCGGCGGGGCGTTCTATGACGGTAAATCTGCGCTGGAACAGGCTGGCCATCGAAGCAGATGGCGATGCCGCGTTCAAAAAGGATGCCGGCACCGGCATGACCAAGCTGGCTGGCACGCCTTACGCCACCGTCGAGCTTGACCTGGGCCGCTGCGTCAACCTGACCGAAGCGTCATTTCAAGTTATCGGGCCGCTGATCGCCGACGCTGCGGCACGCAAGCAGTTCACGGTGCACATCACCGAGGAACTCGAAAAGTACTTCACCGGCAGCGGCTTGAGCAGCCTGGTCAACGTCAATGTCGTCGAGCACATGCGCGCCGCATTCAAGCCGGTCGTGGGCGAAGCCGACCTGCTGATCCCCATGGACGACGACCCGCTGAAGGACGATACCCTGCCGCCGGATGCCGACGACTCCAACCTCACGCGCATCCAGACCCACGCCAGCGGCGGCACGCTGGTGGATGACGAAGACGACAAGCACTACGATATCGGCAACGAGATCATCATCGGCCGCGAGCCGCCCAGTGACCCCGTGTTCGCCATCCCCACCATCAGCAAGCGCCACTTCCGCATCTATCGCCAGGGGCCCGGGTACTTCATTGAAGACCTGCGCAGCACCAACGGCACCTACCTCAACGGCAACCCGCTGACACAGCCGCAACCGCTGGCTGAGAACGACGAGATCGTGGTAGCCATCACGCTGAAGCACCCGGAGGGCGCCCGGCGCTTCCGGTTCGTGATCAACTAGTCGGGGCGCCTGCCTGCTTTTGCTCCAGGTAGAACTTCTTCGCCAGCTCGCACACCCTTAGCTGAAACGCCTTTTTGCGCTCCATGTCCCAGCTTCCAGGGCACTCGGTCACGATCGCGGTGCACTGGTAGGTGTACCAGGCGTGAAACGCCAGTCCGTACACGTTCACGAACTTCAGCGCGCGCAACTGCTGCAGCGTTGGCAGCAACAGCCCGTCCTTGCCCTGCACCACCATGAACCGCGGGCTTGGGTCAAACGGAAACTCATCCTTCATCGCGTCGATGATGCGGCGGCCGATGTCGTCATCCGGCCCGTGCTGGATCAGGTAGCAGGCGGTTCCGCCCGGGTCTTCGTGCAAGTCCAGCAGCAGGCCCGGCGGGTTCTCAGCCAGGAAGCGCTTGACAGCCACCACCTCCGGGTAATCGTCGGCGCCGAACACGCGGTTCAGATCCGCACCGTCCTCAAGATAGCGCGAGTTGTTCGCCAGCCCCCAGGGGTTGCACGGCCCGAACACGATAAAGCCCTGCTCCGCCAGCGCCTCCTGCACGTGATACCCCGAGGGCTCATTGCCGTGCACAGCCGTCGTTACGACTATGTCGAGCTTCTGTGTCGCACAGCCGGCCAGCAACGCGGCCAGGGCAAATCCAAACAACGCCCGCCTGAATTTGCGCATCGTTGCCTCCTCCGAACAGTCCCAGAGGTTAACACCGCCGCCCCGACACAACATCGGCATTGACGAAGACCCCCGCACGACCGACGCTGGACACAACATGATCGACCGCAAACAGATTGAAGGCTGGGAAGACTCGCATCTTGCACCCTACGCACTGCGCTCAAGCGCTAGCCTTGGCCGCGCGAACGCAGAGGACGAGCACCCCTACCGCACCGCCTTTCAGCGCGATCGCGACCGCATCATCCACTGCGCCGCGTTTCGTCGCCTCGAATACAAGACGCAGGTCTTTCTCAACTGGCAGGGCGACCACTTTCGAACGCGCCTGACCCACACCATCGAAGTCGCGCAGGCTGCACGCACCATCGCCCGCGCGCTGGCGCTCAACGAAGACCTGTGCGAAGCCGTCAGCCTCGCCCACGACCTGGGCCACACGCCCTTCGGCCACGCCGGCGAGCACGCCATGCGCGGATTGATGAAGGACCACGGCGGATACGAACACAACGGCCAGTCGCTGCGCATCGTCGATCAGCTTGAGCGCCACTACCTGCCGCGCTTTTCCGGCCTCAACCTCACGCGCGAGGTGCGCTACGGCTTGATGAAGCATCGCACCGATTACGACAAGCCGCTGTTTCAGGGCCTGATCGAGCGCGAGTCACCCAGCCTTGAAGCCCAGGTGGCGAACTTTGCCGACGAAATCAGCTACAACGCACACGACGTGGATGACGGATTGTACTCGGGGCTTCTCAAGTGGCAGGCAGCGCGGCAGAGCGAGCTGTTTGCGGAAGCCGAAGATTACGCCCAAGCCAACGTGCCCGAGGGCGAAGAAGACCTGCTGCGTTATCAGCTCGTGCGCAGGCTTAAGGACTTGCAGGTAACCGACCTGCTGCAGCACACTTCGGCGCGCCTGGATGCCGAGAAGTTCGGCAGTGTCGATGACGTGCTGAAGTACCAGGGCAAAGACCCGGTGGTCGATTTCAGCCCGGCCTTCAAGAAGAAGGTCATTGGCCTCAAGCGAATGCTGTACGACCGGCTTTACATGCACCGCACCGTGCGCCGCGGGATGGAAAAGAGCACCCGCTTCATGCGGGAGATGTTCGAGCGCTACGTGTCGGAGCCCTACCTGATGCCCGGCGGCTTCGTCAAACGCGTAGAAGCCGGCGAAGGCGTGCACCGCGTGGTCTGCGATTACATTGCGGGAATGACCGACCGCTATGCGCTGGAGCAGTATAAGAAGCTGTTTGATCCGGACGTTTGGTAGTGTTCGGAGTTTGGGGAGCTGATATGTCCAAGGACGTACAACTTGTTCGCACTGATGCTGCTCCGGCCGCGATCGGGCCTTACTCGCAGGCGGTTGTTGCGGGTGGATTTGTCTTCTGCTCCGGCCAGATTGCACTGAATGCCGCGGGAGAACTTGTCGGTGGTTCAGCGGCTGAGCAGACCGTTCAGGTCATGGCAAATCTCGCCGCAGTGCTGGCTGGCGCCGGTTGCGGCCTGGGCGACATAGTGAAGACGACGATCTTCCTCAAGGACATGAATGACTTCAGCGCGGTCAACGAAGCCTACGCCAAGGCCCTGGGCGCTCACCGCCCCGCCCGCGCCACGGTCGAAGTTTCGCGCCTGCCCAAGGACGTGCTGGTCGAGATTGACTGCATCGCCCGCGTGCCGTAGGGGCGATGCTTGCATCGCCCTCGATCCATCGCCCAGATCTAACGCCCTCGCGGTGCACCCAAGCCGAGGGCGACATAAATGTCGCCCGTACGGGCGATGCTTGCATCGCCCTCGAGTGCTCCCCAAGCCGAGGGCGACATGAATGTCGCCCGTAGGGGCGATGCTTGCATCGCCCTCGATGCAGGGCTAAAGCTTGCATTGCCGTCGAGCAGCAATTAGCTCGCGGGCGTCGCAACTGGAGAAAACATGCTGTCGGTGATTGCAAAGATCCGCGCCAAGCCGGGCCGCGAGAAGGACGTCGAGAACGAGCTGCGCGCGCTGATTGAGCCGACACGGGCAGAGCAGGGTTGCTTCAACTACGATCTGCACGTGTCGCAGAACGATCTCGGCGTGTTCATGTTCTACGAAAACTGGACCGACCGCGCGGCGCTAGACGCCCACGCGCAATCGCCGCACCTCAAGGCGTGGGGAAAGAAACAGCCCGCCATGCTCGCCCACGGAGTAGAGATCAGCCTGTTCGAGATGATAACGGACGCGCCCTGGATCCAGTGACGGATTGCCCACGAAGGCACACGAAGAAACACTAAGACTACAAGCCGGTGCTGCCCTACTTCGTGCTCCTTCGTGTGTCTTGGTGGGAAACCGCCGTTACTTCACAGCCAGCCAGATTTCCAACTCGTCCGGGTTGTCGGGGTTGTAGACCTCAAAGTCGGCGGTGAACGCGCGCCGGATGTCGGTCTTGTACACCTTGCTCCAGGTTTCCCAGACTACCTGCGGCATCTCGCCCATGCCGCTTACGATGACGTACTCCTGCGCCGGCACGCGGATGCGCTCCAGCCCCTCGGGCGTGGGCGCGTCGTCCTTCACCCAGCAACCAGCCATCAGCGTGTACTCGCCGTTGTGGTCGCTTTCGTACTTGCTGTAAACGCCGAGAATGCAGTTGTCCAGGCGCCCCTGAATTCTGTCGGCGATGCCCTCTGCGTAGAAACGATCCCAAAGCGGCCCGATCGTTTCGCCGGCGGTTGCGTTACTCGCGCGAACGGTAATCCCGACGACGTCAAATGCCGCATGTCGCTCACGGCGCTGTTGCATGGCTTCACCTTCGGGTTGTGTGAGTTCGGGATCCGCCTGTCCGCTCCCCGTGCACGCGGCGAGGCAAAAGAACGGGGCTGCAAGCGGCAACGCAATCCAGTGCATTTTCATACGTTCACCGAAACGGACAGATTCCGGGCAAGGTTAGGCCAAGCTCTCGCGCGAGCAAAGCAATTCTTGTGGTGTTCAACTCAAGACCGGCAAGTTCTCGATGACGATTGCGACGGGGATGCAGACCGCGAACGCGACACCCGCAGCCATCCACCCAACCTGCATCGGCAATCCGGCGCCCCTGAGCCGGATCGCACCAACGACGGCCGCCATGGCGGTCGCAATCGACACGGACATAGCCGCCAGCACATAGGGCACGAGAGTTAGTTGTTCGTACCCAAACTGGCGCGGCACAATCGTCCCGTAGCTCAGCCTTGCCGACGCGACCAGCAGCACGCCAACCCACACCGACCAAACCGCAGCCCGGCTGATCGGTCGCTTGGGGTAGTCCTTACGCGGTGAGATCCCGTACGGCTGCAGGTCGCGCATTACACCCTCGCGTACCTAATAACGAGGGCCAGCGCCGTGTGGATGCCGTCCAGGGCGGCGCTCATGATTCCGCCGGCGTAGCCCGCGCCTTCGCCGATGGGGTAGATGCCCTGCGTGTTGATGCTCTCGCGCGTGGCTGGGTTGCGGGCGATGCGCACCGGGCTTGAGGCTCGCGACTCAATCGCGTGCAGGATGCCACTGTCGCTTATGAACCCCTTCAGCCGCTTGTCAAACTGCGGCAGGCCCGCGCGCAGGGCCTTGTTCAGCTTCTCGGGCAGCAGGCCCTCCAGCGCGTGATAGGCCCGCCCGCGCGCGTAGGTGCCGCGCATGTTGCGGGGCGAGTGCAACCCGCGCAGGTAGTGCGTAACCGGCTGCGCGGGCGTGGCGTAGTCGCCGCCGCCGGCTTCGAACGCCAGCGCTTCGTAGCGGCGCTGGAAGGCGACGCCGTCGAGCGGCTTCAACCCAAAGTCCCCGGGCTCAAAGGTTGTCACCAGCGCGCTGTTGGCGTACCCGCTGGATTGCGGCGAAAAGCTCATGCCGTTGGTGTTGAGCATTCCGGGCTCGCTGACCGCCGCCATGGTGATGCCGCCGGGGCACATGCAGAAACTGAACAGGTCCGGCGCGCCCGCGGGGTGGCATGCGATGTCGTAGCTGGCGGGCACAAGCCGACTGTCGCGCGCGTAACGGCCGAGTTGCGCGCGGTCGATCAGTTCCTGCGCGTGCTCGATGCGCACGCCCAATTGAAACGGCTTGGCCTCAAGGTGCACACCGCGCGCGAGCAGCATCTCGTAGGTATCGCGGGCGGAGTGGCCGGGCGCTAGGATGAGGGTTGACGTGTCAACGACTTCGTCAGCGTTGATCGTGATGCCATGCAGCGCACCGTCGCGCACGTCCAAGTCCGTCAGCTTGGCGGAAAACCGGATCTCGCCGCCCAGTGCAATGATCTTCTCGCGCATGCGCACCACCACGCGCGACAAAATGTCGGTGCCGACGTGCGGTGCGGCGTCGGTCAGGATGCGTGATGGCGCGCCGCACTCAACGAACGTCTCCAGAATCCTCGGCAGGTAAGGGTCGCGCCGGTTGCTGGTGTAAAGCTTGCCGTCGGAGAAACTGCCCGCACCGCCTTCGCCAAACAGTGCGTTGTTGTCCGGGTCGAGCTCGGCCACTCGCGCGTTCCAGCGGCCGATCTGCCGCAGCCGCTCTAATGCCGGACGGCCGCGTTCAATCAGCAGCGGCTTGTACCCGTTCAGGGCCAGCACATAGGCGGCAAACCCGCCGGCTGGGCCGCTGCCGACGACCACCACGCGCCCGCGCAATGGTGCGCCGCCGGGATCACCGGTAAGCGGCGGTGTCGGCTCAGGGATCGCCGCATTGCCGCCAAGCTGTGCCAGCAGTTGTTCTGCATCGACCTCGTCCGCAAGCTGCACGTCGGCTGTGCAGTTGAACAGCGGCGTGCGCCGCGCATCCACGCCGCGCCGCACCAGCGAGACGCCGGCGACACTTGACGCGTCAAGGCCCAGCCGCTTCAGCGCCTCGCGCTTGAGCGCGCGCGCAAAATCGTCGTCGAGGCCGACGTTGAGGTTGTACAGGCGAAGCACGCGCACGGCTTGTCCGGGAGTCGAGAATCGGGAATCGGGAGTCGCCAGCTGCGCTTCCCGGTTCCCGATTGCCGACACCTGCTGACTACTCCGCGAACCCGTTGATCTTTGCCGCCAGCTTGAAGTCGCGCTGCGTCAACCCGCCCGCGTCGTGCGTGCTCAGCCGGATAAGCACCTTGTTGTACACGTTGGTCCACTCCGGGTGGTGGTCCAGCTCTTCGGCCGCGTCGGCAACGCGCGACATGAAGGCCCAAGCCTGCTTGAAGTCCTTGAATTCAAAGCTGCGCGCTATCGCGTTGTCGTCAAGCTCCCATCCCGGAAGCCCTGAAAGCGCCTCCTGCACTTCCGCGTCACTTGCCCGCTGCGCCATCTGTTTCCTCCGGGATTCTGATGCGCGGCGAAATCTCGCCACTTTGAAGTCGCTGCACGACGCACTCCGACAGCACGTTGCCCCCGGCGTCCGTTGTCCTGGCCTGCACCTGTGCGCCGCGCGCGGTGGGCACACCCGACGGCTGTGCTCCCTGGTGCGCTGCCTCGAGGCTTTCAATCACTGCCTGCCACAGTTTCTCGCGCCGGGCTGGGTCGGCGTCGGCAGCTTCCAGCGCGCGTTGGGCGTCGCGCGTCAAGTGCGGCTTGAGCGCGGCGCTGCGCTCCTCGCGCGGGATTGTCGGCTTGACCTGCTCCCGCAGCCGCGAAATCAGCGCGGCATACCCGTCATCGTCACAGCGCAGGTATGTCTCCAGCGCGGCATGAAAGTCAAACGGCTCCGGGTCAACTCGCCGCCGATCTGCGGGGTCGCGCCCAACTAGAAAGTCCAGCTCCTCGGCGTCAAAGAACTGCGACATGGCCGGCCCGTCCGCAAAGTATGGCGCGGCCTTCATCACCGGGCCTGCCGCTGCTCCCTCCAGCACCACGTCAAGCCGCGAAACTTTCCATTCTGCGTCGTCGCCGGCGCGCCGCCACTCGACGTGCACGCGGATGGATGCGTCCAGGGCCAGCGGCCTGCGGGCCTGGATTTCGGCTTTGCGCGCGGCGGGTTGCACCTGTTTCACGTCGGGCATCGTCTCAAGCGCGCGGAAGAACAGTTGCCCCACGCGCGTGTCCTTGCTGCGGGCAAGATCGGCCAGCCGGGTGTGAAAGCGGTTCGTTTCGGCGTCAGTGAGCGGCTGGTTGAGCAGCATGTCGGCGACGGCTTGGCGTGCCGGGCCCGGGTTGTCGCCATGTAGGGCGGAATTTTGCAGTGCTTTGGCCAGCGGAATGACCGATAATGTGTCGTCCGCAGTTGCCAAAGGGGCAAAGGCGGTCATGAGTCCCAGAAGTATGGTTGCAGCACGCATGTCTTCTCGCAAACCTTTATCCACGTTGACGATAGCGCAGCCGACCGGGGCGGGCAACGCGTGTTTGCACTTGTTGGTTCGCGATCAACGTGGTTCAATTCTGGCGTTCGCATACACGCGCCCCATGTGGATGGCGCTGACGCGGCGTTGAACCGGCAGGTGCCCATGTCTGAAGGTGCCGATCAAGACCTTGACTACTCCAACCTGATACGCGCACAGACGCGCCAGGTGGACATCGATGCGTTCAAAGAACGCGGGATGAAGAAGGTCAACGTCATCAACGCCAAGAAGATCAACGAGTTGATCTCCCAGGCGGTGACGAACATCATTGGCCGCATGGAGGATGCCGACATCCAGACGATCAAGGACGATAAAGCCCAGATCGTCATGGACAGCATGGACGAGTTCAAGCGCCTGTTCTCCGAGCAGAAGAAAGAGCAGGAGCACCAGGGCAAGCTGCAGGAAGAGATTGAGCTTCTGCGCCAGGCGCTCGCGCAACAGGAGAAGCAGGGCTCAAGCTCGGCCTCCAATGTGCAGGTGCAGGAAATCAGCGACCAGGTTAAAGAGCTCAAGGCCTTCATTGCCAACCAGATCGGCAAGTCGCAAAGCAACGACATGACGCGCAACGTCGTGATGGAGAAGCAATCCCAGTTGCTGGAAGAGCACTTCGCCGAGTTGAAAGACCATCTCGCCAGCACCCAGGGCACCAACGTCGAAAAGGCGCTGGGCGAAGCCGTGGACAAGATGACAGTCCTGCTTGAAAAACAGGGCAGCAACGGCGCCGGCCCCGATGCGCTGCTGAACGCTTTCAGCGAGTTGCGCGGCGACCTGGACAAGCGCTTTTCCGAGTTGACCAGCGCCATCCGCGAAAGCGGCAGCGGCTTGCGCGAAGACATCAAGAAGGCCAACGCCGAGGGCCTGAAGGCTGAAATCGCGGCCCTGCGCGCAGATCTCGAACAGAAGACCGTGGCCGCGGGTGCCGCCAGCACCGAGGCGTTGCAGGCACAACTTGCCCAGATGCAGGAAATGATGGCAAAGGGCGGCGGCGGCCCCAGCGGCGACCTCAACGACATTATCAGCAAGCTGGAAGGCAGCATGAGCCGCAAGCTCGCCGAAGCCGGCATCGGCAAGGAAGAAGTCAGCGTCGATGACGCCTATGCAGCCTCAGGCGTCATGCTGGGCGCGGCGTTCAAGGATATGGACAACATCGAGTCCAACATCTCCGGCCTTGACGCCAAGAAGACCGTGGACAAAGGCGGCGCCAAGAAGGCCAAGGGTGCACTCGACGCCCTCAAGAAGCTCAAAGGCAAAAAGTAGGCGGGCACACTTGCGCCAAATGGCATCGGCCGTGGCATCGGCCGTGGCATCGGCCTCCGGCCGATGGCGTTTCATCGCCGTCCCGGCGATGGCCGCGCCGCTGTCGATGCTCCGCCGCGCCCGGGACGGACGCGGCACTCCATTGGCGGGACGCCAATGCCACTTCGTTGGTGTCAGTGCTTGCTGCCGGCGGCATGGCAGCTTCTGCTTGCCCTGCACGCGGCCATTGCTGCCAGCGCCAGCAGGAGCAGCCATACACTTTGGCTTGTGTGTCCGGCGCTGCACGAGCCGCTGTCTGTGTCCGGTGGCGGCTTGGGTTTGATGCTGATCTCGTAGTCCTGCTGTTCTTTGGTGAAGTTGTCGGCGGCTTGCACGGTGAACGTGTACTCGCCGTACGCGCCAGGCGTGCCGGTGATGTGGCCGGTCGCGCTGAGGCTTAGGCCTGACGGCAGGTCTCCTGACAGCAGGCTGAAGGTCAGCGTGCCCGTGCCCGTGGCTTGCAGTGCGAGGCTGTAAGGCTGCCCTACGCGGCCTGCGGGCAACGGGCTTGGCGTGTGCAATGCCACCGGCGGCGGCGTGGTGACTGTGATACTGACTTCGCAAGTCATCACAAAGCCGGTGCCCGCGTCGGCGAACTCGACTGTCCACGTGTAGGTGCCGGGCGGGTTGGTGTCGTCAATAAACCCGGTCCAAGCCAGTGTCAGCGGCTGTCCCGGCGCGGGGATGGCGGGCGCAACGACGCCGGCAAGGGCGGCGGATGCGGTGATGGATGAGACGGTAATGTCTTCGGCTTCGGGATCGGAAAGTTGAATAGCCACGTCAGCCAGCGCGTCGCCGTGATCCAGAGTAATGGAAAACGGCCCGCCGGAAGGGCCAACCAGCGCCGAGGAAGCCGGCAAGCCGGCACGAGCACCAAAGTTCTGAAGCTCATGCGCCCCGGCATCAAAGCCGGAACCGTAGGGGCGAGGATTCCCAAACACATCCAAAGCCGGCCCGCCGGAAGGAATCAGGTCAATGGCAGGAGAATCAGGCCGAAGCCGAAGGTCTTCAG